>JAFXXH010000037.1 GCA_017542425.1 Oscillospiraceae bacterium
CATACTCCCCGCGTTCGCTGTCATTTCCACATCGCACTCCCGTCACGTTCTCCCTCTCCGGTCGCCTTTGTGGGCGGCACCCTCCGGGCCGTCGAGGACGCCGGCCCCTACACGGGGAGGGAAGGGGCGAGGGCGCTTTGGTCGAACGGAAAGACCCGACGCATCCGCGCCGCCGAGACGAAACATTTTTAACTGAAGACTTAAAAATGAATAATGAAAAATTGTTGTGTCGCTGCGCGACAAATTTTCAAATGATCGGCGCAGCCGATCCCACAACTTTTCACTCTTCACTATCAATCCCCCCCTCACCCCGACAAGGCCGCTGCTGGTTCGCCCCTTCCTTCCCCCAGCGGGGGAAGGTGGCATCCGCCGATCCCCCGCGAGGCGGATGACGGAAGAGGGAGAACCTGACCGCCAGCAGACGGTAAAATCGTTCGCATACTCCCCGCGTTCGCTGTCATTTCCACATCGCACTCCCGTCACGTTCTCCCTCTCCTGCCGCCCTTGTGGGCGGCACCCTCCGGGCCGTCGAGGACGCCGGCCCCTACACGGGGAGGGAACGGGCGAGGGCGCTTTGTATGACATCAAACACAGGCGAATCCGCACACACCCTCCCCCCCCGCGCACATCACAGGTAAAATACTATTATGAAAAGAGGTATCCCCCATGAACGAACCCAAGAAGAAATCCTGGAAGCTGTTCGGCAAGCTGAACATCATCGACCTGCTCATCATCCTGGTGCTCATCGTCGCCGCGGTCGTGCTGGCGACGCGGACGCTGTCCAGCCAGGGCGTGACCGTCAACGCCCAGCATGTGCGGGTTCACTACTACGGCTTCAACGCGATCCGCAACTATGTGCCGGAGAACTTCACCGTGGGCGACCCTGTCACCCAGTACGACACGAACCTGGACCTGGGCACGCTGAACGAGTTCTCCTACATTCCCTCCTATTACTGGGTCTATGACTACAACCGGGGCGAGCTGGTGAAGGTCGAGAGCGAATTTGAGTCTTTCATTCAATTCACCTCCGACTGCTACGGCAAGCTGGACGAGACCGGCCTGACCATCGGCAGCACCACCTTTGTGGTGGGCGGCAACTACTACTTCAACGTGGGGCCCACCCGTGCGGGCTATCAGATCTCCGGCTTTGAGCTGCTGGACGACTGAGGTGCGCCATGCTGGATGAGAGTATCCTGGGCGCGGCTTATCGCGCCTGGACGGACAGCGGCCTCTGCGCGCTGCTGGCCCGGCTCTGGCGGCTGCTCAGCCGTCTGGCCAAGGACAGTCTGCTGCTGGGGCGGCTCTTCGGCCAAAGCCGGGGGGACGCCCTCTATGCCGAGAGTCTGCCCGGCCGGGCCTTCCACGGGCTGACCGCCGGGCTGCTGCGGCTGCTGCGGCCCGTCTCCGGCGCGCTGGAGCGCAGCGCCGCCGGCGGCCTTGCACGGGCGCTGTCGGCCCGGTCCGCCGTGCTGCACTTCGACTGGCTCTTCGGCTGCTTTTGCTGCGTCATGTTCCTGGTGCCCCACAGCTACTGGAACAACCTCTACGCCCTGATCGGGGCACTGGTCTTCCTGGCGGCCTGGCTGCTGCTTGTGGCGGCGGGGCGGCGGGAGGCGGTGTACCCGGAAGCCCTGGGCCTTGGCCCGGCCCTCTTTGCCCTGGCCGTGGTGCTGAGTATGCTCTTCTCCGCCGAGCGGGGAAGCAGTCTGCGCTTCGTGCTGCATTTCGTCACCGCCCTGCTGCTGGGCTTCCTGGTCTATGCGGTCTGCCGGGACCGGGACTCCCTGCGGCGGATGCTGGGCTTTCTCTACGCGGCCCTGGTCCTGGTTTCGGCGGCTGCCATCACCCAGCGGGCATTGAACCTGGTGGGCGTGAACTACCATTATACTGACACTGTGCTGAACGCCGGGGTCCCGGGCCGGGTCTTCGGCACCCTGGACAACCCCAACAACCTCTCCGCGTTTATCCAGATGACCCTGCCCCTGGGCGCGGCGCTGGCGGCATTGTGCCGGGACAAACGGAGGCGGTGGCTGCTGACCCTGGGCCTGGCGCTGCCGGTGGTGGCGCTGGTGATGAGCTATTCCCGCTCCGGCTGGATGGCCATGCTGGCCGCCGCCCTGGTCTATGTGTATTTCAACGAGCGCAAGCTGGTGCCCGCCCTGGTGCTGCTGGCCCTGCTGGCCCTGCCGGTTCTGCCCCAGAGTGTGCTGACCCGGCTTTCCACCATCTTTAACTCCGCCGACACCAGCACCACCCACCGCTTCGCCATCTGGGAGGGCGTGACGGCCATGCTCCGTGACCGGCTCTACTGGCTCAGCGGCGTCGGCCTGGGGCCGGAGGCCTTTCAGGCGGTGTACAAGTTCTACGCCGTGCCCTTCGGCGTCAGCGGCGTGTTCCACTCCCAGATGCTCTATCTGGAGCTGGACGTGGAGCTGGGCCTGCTGGGGGCCGCCAGCTTCCTGTGGATGATCGCCAAGCTGGCGGGCCGCGCCGGCCGCGCCCTGGGCCGCAGCCGGACAAGCGGAGGCCGGGGCCTTCTGGCCGCCGTCGTGTCCGGCTTCGCCGCCCTGGCCGTGTCGGGCTTTGCGGAGTATATGTGGTATTACCCCCGCTGTCTGTTCGCCTGCTTCCTGTTTTTGGGCGTGGCCATGGCCGCGCTCAGGCTGGAGGAGGCGGGAAAGATGGGGGACTGAGCGCACGGGAATCGAGACGCTCGATCCCATTCCCTCCCCCAGCGGGGGAGGGTGCCGCCCACAAGGGCGGCAGGAGAGGGAGAACGTGGCGGGACTGCGCTGTGAAAATGACCGCCGACGCGGGGGGTATGCAACGATTTTACCGTCTGCTAGCGGTCAGGTTCTCCCTCTTCCGTCATCCGCCTCGCGGGGGATCGGCGGATGCCACCTTCCCCCGCTGGGGGAAGGAAGATGGGAGCGCGCACGGCCTTGTAGGGGGCGGCGTCCCGACGCCCCGGCAGGAGCGGTGGGATTTTCATAACCGAACGGCGAATCCTCACACACCCGGTAGGGAACGCCGAGGACGGCGTTCCCTACCGGGCGTGTGCGAATTCGCCGGACGTGGCGGTTATCCAGGGCTTTTCTGCCTGCGGCGCCCTTACCCTTTCCCTCCCCCGCTGGGGGAAGGAAGGGGCGCTTGCGCCGTTTTCGGCCCCCGCGCTTGACTTTCCACCGATTTGTGCTAAACTAACCATTCAGAAACTTTTACAAAATATCACGGAGGATTTTGTTATGTTCGACAAGCTGATCGCGGCGCTCCGGGAGGGCCGCAAGACCATCGTCTTTACCGAGGGCACCGACCACCGCATCCAGGCCGCCGCGGAGCGGCTGCTGAAAGAGGACCTGATGGACGTGATCCTCATCGGCGGCGAGCAGGGCGTGGCCGAGGCCGCCGCACAGGGCGGCTTTGACCTGCGCGGGGCCAGGGTCATCGACCCGGAGACCTACGAGGGCATGGACGCGATGGTGGAGACCATGGTGGCGCTGCGGAAGGGCAAGATGAGCCCCGAGGACTGCCGTGCAAACCTGCTGAAGGGCAACTACTTCGGCACCATGCTGGTGAAGCAGGGGGCGGCGGACTGCCTGCTGGGCGGGGCCACCTACTCCACCGCGGACACCGTGCGCCCGGCGCTGCAGCTGGTCAAGACCAAGCCCGGCGCGAACCTGGTCAGCTCCTGCTTCATCCTGAACCGGGACTTCGGCCCGGAGGAGCTGCGCACCATCTGCATGGCCGACTGCGCCATCAACCTGAGCTATGAAGACGATCTGGACCGGGACGGCAACGTGAAGCTGTCCGGCGCCCGGAAGCTGGCGGAAGTGGCCGTGGAGAGCGCCAAAACCGCCCGCGTCTTCGGCATCGACCCCAAAGTGGCCTTCCTGAGCTTCTCCACCAAGGGCTCCGGCAAGGGCGGTACCGTGGACCTGAGCCGCGCCGCCACCGCCGTGGCCAAGGAGATGGAGCCGGACATGGCCATCGACGGCGAGATGCAGTTCGACGCCGCCGTGGCCCCCGAGGTGGGCCAGCTCAAGTTCCCCGGCTCCCCTGTGGCCGGCCACGCCAACACCTTCGTCTTCCCGCTGATCGAGGCGGGCAACATCGGCTACAAGATCGCCCAGCGTCTGGGCGGCTATGACGCCTACGGCCCCATCCTCCAGGGCCTGAACGCCCCCATCAACGACCTCAGCCGGGGCTGCAACGCCGACGAGGTCTACAGCATGGCCATCATCACCGCCGCGCTGGCATGATCGGTTCAGAACCGCTTCGCTGGGTTCTGAACCGAGAGGGGATTGCGCGGAGCGAGCGCCCCCTTTGGGGACACGCGCTCCGCGAGAAGTATTTTTGCCGAAAACGCGGTTTCCGGCAAAAATGATCTGATTTTTTTCGCGCCTGCGGGCGCGAAACTCTGCGAGGCAGCGGGAGTTTTGCGCAACTGCACGCGACGCGGCGTTCTGCACGGGCAGCGCAGCCCCCAGATGTGGCCGGTCCTCCCCGAGCCGGACACAGGATGTGCCGCCCGGCGGGCGATTTGTAATTTTTTGTATTCAAAGCCCCGGATATGCCGCTGCGCGTTACAAATTGGTTACAATCTTGAGTATGATAGGGACAGGAGTTGATCCACAATGGCGGACAAGTCTACCGCATTGGAGTACAAGGGTCATCCGCTCCGCAGAAAGGACAACCTGATCTATTTCGGCAGCATGGAGGACAAATACATCATCCAGCTGCAAATCATGGACACGAAAAAGGTCAAGGATCTGGATGTGGCCACCAAGGTCTCCGTCCAGCTTCAGCTCACCGACCCGGCAGCCAAGAGCCGGGACCGCGTGGTGAAGAAGACGGAGAAGGACAGCCTCTACGCCGCCCTGGACGTGGCGAACATCTGGCTGGAGCGGGCACTGACACAGCGATAATACGGCCACCTGGCCGGGAAAGATCGGGGAACATTTTTATGAAAAAACAATGGATGAAGCGCGTGGGGACCCTGGTCCTGAGTACGATCCTGCTGGCCGCTCCGGCCTATGCCACCGTCGGCGGCGGCACCGTGGGCGACACCAACGGCGGCGGCCTGAACCTCCGCAAGGAGGCCAGCACCGGCGCCAGCGTCCAGGAGGTCCTGGACGAGGGCAGCTTCCTCCTGGTGGAGGAGAAGCTGGACGGCTGGTACAAGGTGGTGCATGACGGCGTGGCGGGCTATGTCTGCGCCGACTATGTGGACTTCGCCGAGACCCTGGACGGGGACTTCGACTACACCGCCACCACCAGCGGCACCAGCGTGAACATCCGCAGAGCCGCCAGCACCGACGCCGGCGTGGTGAAGGTGCTCTATGACAGCGGCTCCAAGCTCTGCATCCTGGGCGTCTCCGGCAACTGGCTCCATGTCCAGGACGAGGGCGGCGCCGAGGGTTACATCCGCAGCGACCTGCTGCGCTACACCGGGGCCAGGCCCAGCGCCCTCCCGGCCGCGCCCACCGTGGCGACGGCCACCCAGGCGGCGGCTCCCACCGTCACCCAGGCCTCCGGCGGCGGCAGCGTCAGCTCCGGCACCGGGTCCCAGCTGGTCCAGACCGCCCTGCTGTACAAGGGCTACCGCTACACCTGGGGCGGCACCAGCCCCAGCACCGGCTTTGACTGCTCCGGTTTCGTCAACTACATCTACGGCCTCTACGGCTATAAGCTGGAGCGGGTGGCCCAGAGCATCTACAACAGCAATGGCCGCCTCATCACCGACCGCAGCCAGCTTCTGCCCGGCGACATCCTCTGCTTCGGCTGGAGCCCCTACAGCATCAGCCATGTGGGCATCTACATCGGCGGCGGCCAGATGATTCACGCCAGCACCTCCCGCACCGGCGTCGTCATCAGCAGCATCACCGACAGCTACTACACCAGCCGCTTCGTGGGCGCAAAGCGCGTCCTGTAAGAGAAGGAACATACGGACCGCAGACCCCCGTTTCCAAGGTTTTTGGAGATGGGGGTCTGCGATTTGTCTGCTTGTCAATGGGGACGGTTCTCGTTGACAACAGCAGATTCTTCCCATGCGAAAGCCTTCGGGCGAATCCGCAGCATTTTATTGTAGGGGGCGGCGTCCCGACGCCCCAGCAGCAGCGCCAAAGGCAAGCTCCCACGTTCGGCGAATCGCGCATGCCCGGTAGGGAACGCCGTCCTCGGCGTTCCGCGCAGCAGCGCCAAAGACAAGTTCCCACGTCCGGCGAATCCGCAGCCGTCCTTTCCTTCCCCCAGCGGGGGAAGGTGGCATCCGCCGATCCCCCGCGAGGCGGATGACGGAAGAGGGAGAACGTGACCGCTTGCAGACGGTAAAATCGTTCGCATATCCCACCGGTTTCGGTCATTTTTACATCGCGGTTCCGCCGCGTTCTCCCTCTCCGGTCGCCCTTGTGGGCGACACCCTCCCCCGCTGGGGGAGGGAATGGGAGAGGGCGCTTTGGACAAATGGAAAGGTCCGGCGCGCCCTACAGGGTGAATGCGGATTCGCCTGACGGGTCGCTTCGGTTCTGTGCTGCTGCGCGGAACGCCGGGGACGGCGTTCCCTACCGGGCATATGCGGATTTGCCGCAGGTGGAATCAAGCCATTGCCATGTGCTGCCGGGCCGTCGGGGACGCCGGCCCCTACCGTGGGGCACTGCTGCGATCTCAGCTGACATAGCGCGTCTGCGGCTTTTTTCCGGCGCGTCACTTTTTTGCCGTTTGACACAAAAATGTTGCAATTGTGCGATATGAAAAGGATGCACGATTACCCGGATCGACGCGGCGGCGGCGTGGGGAACTGGGGGCGCGTTGTCTCCGCGGAACCCGGTTAAAATGGCTTTTTTTGTAGAAAACACCCGCTTGTCCGGTCGTTTGAGTTGACATAAACCTTCGTTACGGCTGGGAATATTCGCCCGAATCGCCCCGTAGAACTAACCAATTATCGGGATTTGACGCGCCCTGATTTGGAACTTTTTCTAATCTTTAAGGCCACTCTACAAGATACCCTTGAAAAAATGCCGAATCTGTGCTAGTCTTTCACAATAAAACAATACTCCGCCACAGGAGAACAAGCTATGAAGTATCTGCTCTTTATCGGCGACGGCATGGCCGACAATCCCGTGCCCGAGCTGGGGGGCAAGACCCCCCTGGAATACGCCAATCTCCCCACCTTTGACTGGATGAGCGCCCGTGGCGTCCTGGGCTCCGTCAGCAACTGCCCGGAGGGCCTGCCCGCCGGGAGCGACACGGCCATCACCTCCATCTTCGGCTGCGACCCCCACAGGTACTACACGGGCCGCGCCCCCCTGGAGGCCGCCGCCAGCGGCATCCACCTGCAGCCGGGGGACATCGCCTACCGCTGCAACATGGTGAGCTTTGAGGACGCGGATCTCCCCTTTGGGGAAAAGCGCATCCTCTCCCACTCCGCCGGGAGCATCGAGGGCGACGTGTCCGACGAGATCGTGAGCGCCCTGTTCTCCGACCCGCGCTTTGCCAGCGCGGCGGAGGCGGCGGGGATGCGGGTCTATCCGGGCCACTCCTTCCGCCACATCGCCGTGCAGTCCGGCCACAGTGCCGAAGGGCTGCGCCTGGCCCCGCCCCACGATCACCTGGGCGAGCAAATCGGCCCCCTGCTCCCCGCCGGGAACGACAATGCCCCGGTGCTGGAAGGGCTGATGGAGCTGGCCCACGCGATCCTCGACCACCACCCGCTGAACGAAGCCAGACGCGCTGGGGGAAAACTCCCGGCAAACGGCGTCTGGTTCTGGGCGGAGGGCACGGCAGTGGCCCTGCCCTCCTTCCGGGAGCAGTTCGGCCACAGCGGCGGCGTGATTTCCGCCGTGCCCCTCTGCCACGGCATCGCCGTCCTCACCGGCCTGGAGCCCGTCCACGTGGAGGGGGCCACCGGGGAGCTGGACAGCAATTTGGAGAACAAAGTTGCCGCCGTGCTGGAGACCCTGGAGCGCCACGATTTCGCGGCGCTGCACGTGGAGGCCCCGGACGAGTGTACCCACAACGGGGACCTGGCCGGGAAGCTCCAGAGCATCGAGTGGCTGGACAGCCGCTGCATGGCCCCCCTCAAGGCCGAATTTGAGCGCCGGGGCTGGGACTACCGGCTGCTGTTCCTCAGCGACCACAAGACCCTGACATCCACCCGAGGCCACGACGGGGACCCGGTGCCCTTCCTGCTGTATGACAGCACCGTGGACACGGGCCTGGGCCTGACGTTCAGCGAGGCCAACGGCCTGAAAGGCCCCTACTACCCGGACGGCGCGGCGGCGGACATGAAGCTGCTCTTTAACCTGGCATGAACACGGTGGCGGAGCGAGCCGAGGCCAAGCTGAACCTGAGCCTGGACGTGCTGGGGAAACGCCCCGACGGCTACCACGAGATGAAGATGCTGATGCAGTCGGTCAGCCTCTGCGATGAAGTGACCGTGAAAGTGCGGCCCCAGGGCGGCTACGTCTGCGAGAGCAACTTCGGCTTCCTGCCCACGGACGACGACAATCTGGCGGTCCGGGCCGTCCGGCGCTTTTTCGCCGCCAGGGGGACGCCGGACTGGGGCGCGGAGATCCAGCTCCAAAAGCGCATCCCCGTGGGCGCGGGCATGGCCGGGGGGAGTTCCAACGCGGCGGCGGTGCTGCGGGCCTTGAACCGCCTGTGCGGCAGCCCCTTCTCCCTCCCGGAGCTGGAGACCATCGGGGCCCAGGTGGGCAGCGACGTGCCCTACTGCGTGCGCGGCGGGACGCGCCTGGCCACCGGACGCGGGGAGATCCTGGCGCAAGCGCCGCCCCTGCCCGCCTGCGGCGTCGCCATCTGCAAGCCTGATTTTTCCATCCGCACCCCGGAACTCTTCGCCCGCATCGACGCCCGGCGGAGCGCCACCCACCCGGACACGGAGGGCCTGTGGAACGCCATGGCCGCCGGAGACCTGCGGGGAGCGGCCCTGCGGATGTACAACGTCTTTGAAGACGTGCTGCCCCCGCGCTGCGGGGAGATTTTCGAGCTGAAAACGGAGCTGCTTTCCCTGGGCGCGCTGGGCGCGGTCATGACGGGAACGGGCAGCGCGGTTTTTGGAATTTTCCCCGATCTTGCGGCGGCCCAGGCGGCCGCAGATGCGCTGAAATCGGACGTGCGGGAGTGCTTCTCCGCCGTACCGACGGGCATGGCCGGAGCGGAAGGTATGGAAGCTTCCGACCTGCGCATAGAGTGAGATCGGACCATTTTGAATCTGCCGCCCCCCCGGGGGGCGAGCAAGGAAAGGAGCGCGCATATGAACGAGAGAGAGATCAAAAAGGTGCTTGTCGCCAACCGGGGAGAAATCGCCATCCGCATTTTCCGCGCCTGCTATGACCTGGAACTGCACACCGTCGCCATGTACTCTGCGGAGGACACCTATTCCAACTTCCGCACCAAGGCCGACGAGGCGTATCTGATCGGTGAGGGGAAGACCGCGCTGGGCGCGTATCTGGACATCCCCGGCATCATCGACCTGGCCAAGCGCCGTGGGGTCAACGCCATCCACCCCGGCTATGGCTTCCTGTCCGAGAATCCGGCCTTTGCCAAGGCCTGTGAATACAACAGCATCATCTTCATCGGCCCCCCCAGCGACGTGCTGGCCAAGATGGGCGACAAGCTGGCCGCCAAGGCCATCGCCAAGGCCTGCAACGTCCCCACCATCCCCGGCAGCACCGAGCCGCTGAAGGACGCGGATGAGGCCCTGGAGAAGGCCGTCAGCTTCGGCTTCCCCATCATCCTGAAGGCCGCCGCCGGCGGCGGCGGGCGCGGAATGCGCCGCTGCGACACCCCGGAGGAGGTCAAGCCCGCCTTCGAGCTGGTCCGCAGCGAGGCCGAGAAGGCCTTCGGCAGCGGGGACATCTTCATCGAGAAGTTCCTGGTGGAGCCCAAGCACATCGAGGTCCAGATCCTGGCCGATACATACGGCAACATCTACCACCTGGGCGAGCGCGACTGCTCCCTGCAGCGCCGCTACCAGAAGGTCGTGGAGTTCGCCCCGGCCTGGAGCGTGCCCAAGGAGACCGTCGAGGCCCTGCGGGCCGACGCGGTGAAGATCGCCCGTCAGGTGGGTTACGTCAGCGCGGGCACCGTGGAGTTCCTGGTGGACCGCTCCGGCGCCCACTACTTCATTGAGATGAACCCCCGCATCCAGGTGGAGCACACCGTCACCGAGGAGGTCACGGGCATCGACATCGTCCGCGCCCAGATCCTCATCGCCATGGGCAAGAGCCTGGATCACCCCGACATCGGCCTGAAAAGCCAGGACGACGTACATATCGACGGCTACGCCATCCAGTGCCGCGTCACCACCGAGGACCCGCTGAACAACTTCGCTCCCGACAACGGCAAGATCACGGCCTACGTCACCGGCGGCGGCTTCGGCGTCCGCCTGGACGGCGGCAACGCTGCGGCGGGCACCACCATCTCCCCCTACTATGACTCCTTGCTGGTCAAGGTCACCAGCTGGGACCGCAACTTCCCCGCCGTCTGCCGCAAGGCCGTCCGCGCCCTGAACGAGACCCACGTGCGCGGCGTCAAGACCAACATCTCCTTCGTCACCAACATCCTGCAGCACCCGGCCTTCGTCGCCGGCAAGTGCCACACCAAGTTCATCGACGAGACCCCGGAGCTGTTCGAGATCTCCGACAGCCGCGACCGCGCCACCCGCGTGCTGAAATACATCGCCGCCATCCAGGTGAACAACCCCAACGCCGAGCGCCACCAGTACGACACCCCCCGCTTCCCCCAGCAGCGCGCCCCGCTGGGCCGTGGCCTGAAGGGGATGCTGGACGATCAGGGTCCCAAGGCCGTCAGCCAGTGGGTCCTGGACCAGAAGAAGCTGCTGCTCACCGACACCACCATGCGCGACGCGCACCAGAGCCTCCTGAGCACCCGGATGCGCTCCCGCGATATGATCAAGGGCGCGGAGGGCACGGCGGACATCCTGCGGGACTGCTTCTCCCTGGAGATGTGGGGCGGCGCCACCTTCGACGTGGCCTACCGCTTCCTGCATGAGAGCCCCTGGGAGCGCCTGGATATGCTGCGGGAGAAGATCCCCAACATCCTGTTCCAGATGCTCCTGCGCGGCAGCAACCTGGTGGGTTATTCCAACTACCCCGACAATCTGGTCCGCGCCTTCGTGAAGGAGTCCGCCGCCCACGGCATCGACGTGTTCCGCGTCTTCGACTCCCTGAACTGGATTCCCGGCATGGAAGTCGCCATGGACGAAGTGCTGAATCAGGACAAGTTGCTGGAGGCCGCCATCTGCTACACCGGCGACATCCTGGACCCCAAGCGCGACCGCTATACCCTGGAGTACTACGTCAACATGGCCAAAGAGCTGGAAAAGCGCGGGGCCCACATCCTGGCCATCAAGGATATGTCCGGCCTGGTCAAGCCCTACGCGGCCAAGAAGCTCATCTCCACCCTCAAGCAGGAGGTCGGCATCCCCATCCAGTTCCACACCCACGACACCACCGGCAACCAGGTGGCCTCCATCCTCATGGCCGCCGAGGCGGGCGTGGACATCGCGGACGTGGCTGTCAGCAGCATGAGCGGCCTCACCAGCCAGCCCAGCCTGGACGCCGTCGTGGCGGCCCTGCAGGGCACGGAGCGGGACACCGGCATGGATCTGCGCCGCGTCCAGGAGCTCAGTGACTACTACGCCGACGTGCGTCTGCGCTACGAGAACTTTGACAAGGGCTTGAAGACCACCACCACCGACATCTACCGCTTCGAGATCCCCGGCGGCCAGTACACCAACCTCCAGCCGCAGGTGGCCTCCCTGGGCCTGGGCGCCCGCTTCAACGAGGTCAAGGAGATGTACAAGACCGCCAACGACATGCTGGGCGATCTGGTGAAGGTAACCCCCAGCAGCAAGGTGGTGGGCGACCTGGCCATCTTCATGGTGCAGAACGACCTGACCCCGGAGAACATCGTGGAGAAGGGCCGCACCCTGGCTTTCCCGGACAGCGTGGTCAGCTACTTCAAGGGCATGATGGGCCAGCCCGCCTGGGGCTTCCAGCCCGAGGGCCTGCAGGAGGTCGTGCTCAAGGGCGAAAAGCCCATCACCTGCCGCCCCGGCGAGATGATGGACCCCATCGACTTCGAGCAGGTGCGCGAGGAGATGCGGGAGTTCATGGGCGACGATCCCATCGAGGACATCGACGTGATCAGCTACTGCATGTATCCCAAGGTGTACCGGGAGTTCCATGAGCACGGCAAGGAGTACGGCTATATCATGCGCATGGGCAGCCACGTCTTCTTCAACGGCCTGGCCTTGGGCGAGACCAACAAGATCAACATCGAGGACGGCAAGACCCTGGTCATCAAGTACCTGGGCCTGGGCGACAAGAACGAGGACGGCACCCGCGTGGTCCACTTCGAGCTGAACGGAATGCGCCGCGAGGTCACCGTGCCCGATCCCTTCGCCAGCGAGACCGCCCGCAAAGCCCGCCTGGCCACCCCCGGCGACCCCACCCAGATCGGCGCCTCCATCCCCGGCATGGTCAGCAAGGTCAACGTCAAGGTCGGCGACACGGTAGAGGAAAACCAGGTCCTGGCCGTCATCGAGGCCATGAAGATGGAGACCAGCGTCACCTCCCCGCGGGCCGGAAAGGTCAAGGAAGTGTTGGTAGAGGTTGGCAGGACCGTCAAGGGGAACGAGCTGCTGTTTATTATGGAAGAGTGAGACACAATATAATATAATAAAAGACGAACCGCCGCCGGAACACGCTTCCGGCGGCGATATTATGTGAAAAAAATTGTCACCGGGGACGGTGAATGCGAAGAAAAAAGAGGGGTGTTCTAAGAAAATGGACATGCCTCCCTTTTTTCAAGCATTTCATGTGCATCCGTGCGGCATAGTAGGGCGCGCCGACCCCGGCGCGCCGCGCAGCAACACCGAAGACAAGTGCTGCCCCCGGCGAATTCGCAGCATTTTTTGTAGGGAACGTCGTCCTCGACGTTCCGCAGCAACACCAAAGGTAATCTGCTACGTCTGGCGAATCCGCAGCATCCCATTGTAGGGAAAGGGCTTGCCCTTTCCGCGCAGCACACGGCCCGACACAGCAAAACTCCAGGCGAATGCGCTACACGCTTGCGATTTCGCCCAAGGTTGGCGGAAATCTGGGCATTCCCTGCCGTATTGTCGGTGGGGACGGTTCTCGTTGACAACTTTTTTTGCTGCTATCGAGTCAAAACGTGACGCTGAGAATCGTCTACGATGGTACGTTGACGCTTTTTGCGTAAGAATTGAAAAAACCTGCTGACGATTAAAATAGTCATTGACAAAAGATGACTATTGTGGTAGTCTTACATTGTGACGATTGCAATAGTCAAAAAGGGGAGACGCTTATGTCAGTGAAATTGTTTGATTCGGAACTGAGAGTCATGGAGGTCTTGTGGAAGGAGGGTGATATGACGGCGGGGCAGCTGGCGAAGATCCTGCGGGAGCAGATCGGCTGGAACCGCAACACGACGTACACGGTGATCAAAAAACTGATTGAAAAGGAAGCGATCACGCGCCGGGAGCCGAATTTCATGTGCAGCGCGAGAATCAGCAGACAGGAGGTCCAGCAGCAGGAGACGACTGCGCTGATCGACAGGCTGTTTGACGGTTCGGCGGAGTTCTTCCTGTCCGCGTATTTGCGCGGCAGGGCGCTGTCAGAAGGCGAGATTGCGCAGTTGAAAGAGCTTGTCGAAACGCTGAAATGAGGTGTCTGACATGACGCTGCTTAGAATGAGTATCCAAGCCGGATTGCTCATCATCGCTATCATCATGCTCCGCACGATCGCGTTACAGAAACTGCCCAAAACGACCTTTCTCGTCCTGTGGGCCCTTGCCACGGCGCGGATGCTGCTGCCCTTCTCCTTCCCATGGAGATGGAGCATGTTCGGCATGTTCCGGGGACTCATACGCGCCACGGGCAAAGGCGCTGCGGGTGCGGGAAATCGGGTCACGCTCCTGCTGGATGGGCTTGCCGCCCAGCAGCCGGGCGCGCTCGGCGGGCAGAGCGCTGCCGCCTTGCCGCCAGCGGTCCGGACGGTCTGGCTTATCGTTGCGGCTGCACTGGCGGTGGGATTCGCGCTGTGGCTGGGCAAGAGTTATGCGGAGCTGCGCTTTGCGCTCCCCCTTGGGGAACATGCGCACATCGACGCCTGGCAGTCCGCGCATCCGCTGCGCCGACCCTTGCGGATTTTGCAGTCGGACCGGATTCGCACGCCCCTGGCCGTCGGGATTTTGCGCCCGCGCATCCTCCTGCCCAAAGGGATGCGGTTGGACGACCCGCAGACCCTTGACTATGTCCTGACCCATGAATACTTCCACATTCGGCGCTTTGATATGCTGTGGAAGCTTCTTCTGTTGTGCGCCGTGTGCATCCACTGGTTCAATCCTCTGGCCTGGGTCATGCTGGCGCTGGGCAACCGCGATCTGGAACTGAGCTGTGACGAACTGATCCTGCGGCACTTCGGCGGAAGTGCGGACGAAAAAAAGGCGTATGCCTATGCTTTGATTGGAATGGCGGAGACGCGGGGGAAGCTCTCTCCCATGGGCAGCTATTTCAGTCGCAATGCTGCAAAGGAAAGGATTGTCTCGATTATGAAATACAAAAAAGCATCTGTTTGGGCTGTGATCGCCGCCGTGGTCCTGGTGCTGGGACTGACAACGGTCTTCGCCGCTGCGGGAAACAAAGATGTGGGCCGGACGCCCGATCAGGCCGTGCGGGACGCGGACAAAGCGGCCCACTATGCCGAGCTGGTGGACGCCGACGGAATCGTGATTTACAAAAGCCCGGTGACGGACGGAGAACGCTACACGCCGATACAAGTCGGCGACGCCAGCTTTCCCAGCGAAGAAATCCCCTGCGTGGGCGGCGTCTCCGGCCCGCACACGGAGGCCAATGCCCGCATGGCGGTCTACACCAACAACGGCGGCGCATGGGACCTGAAAGCGGGCCAGAGCGTGACCCTCACCTTCGACGTGGCTCCCACCAGAAACGAGGGAAACGGCTGGAGCATTTATCTCGGTTACGGCACGGAGGACGGGGACTATCAGGTCTGTGCCAATCCGCGCATCCACAGCGGCAAAACCGACCTGACCCTCACCGTCCCGGAGGACGGGGCATATCGCCTGTTTTTCGTGAACGTGTCGGCGGGCGCGGTCTATGTGAACAGCTGTGCCATCACGGCGGGATGACTGGAATGTCTTGAATCAATCATGTTGTCGCTGGGGACGGTCTCGTTGACAACTTTTCACCGCAAATGCGCCGAAAAGTTGTCAGTTAGAACCGTCCCAATGGCGTTAAGATAAGCCAATGCCCGGAAATGTCCCGAAAAAAAGAGCTTGACAAATAGATAAAAATGTATGAGTCTGAGTCAAAAAGAACCGTCCCAGCCGACTCACGTTCATGTGATACCGGTAATAAAAATCTCAATGCCGATGCCAATCAGGATCACGCCGCCCAGTATGGATGCTCTCCCTGCAAGCCGGGTACCAACGCGCCGACCAATACGCAGGCCAACGAAGCAAATGACAAACGTTACCCCGCCGATGATAAGACTGGCTGCCAGAGCCTGCGAGGCATGGTATTCTGCTGTCGTGAAGCCCACAGAAAGCGCATCAATGGAGGTCGCAACGCCCTGCATCAGCAATGCGCCGGGTTTCAGAACAGTGTCTGTATGCTCCGTATCCCCACCGGAAATCCCCTCGATCAGCATCTTTCCGCCGATGAACAAGAGCAGTGCGAGCGCGATCCACGGGATTGCCCGCTGGAAAGAAACAAACGCTTCCGCAACGCACCTCACGCAAAACCAGCCAATCATGGGCATCAGAAACTGAAACACCGCAAACGTCAGGGGGATGATCATTCTCATACTACGAGACATGTCCGGTGCGCTCAGGCCATTGGCTATTGACACAGAAAAGGCGTCCATCGCCAGACCCACACCCAGCAGAACACTGTTGATGATAAAAGAAACGAGCGTACGCATCGTCTTCCTCCTATGATTCTGAGTCAAAAAGAGCCGTCCCTTTTGACTCACGCGGCACGCAAAAACTCCACGATGGCCCCCTGTACCAGTACGATGGCGGGGAGGCCCAGGAAGAAGGCGGGCTTGCGGGTCTTGTGGCGCAGCAGGAGCATGGCGAGCAACGCGCCGGGGCCGCCGCCCAGGATGGCCAGGCTCAGGAGGGTGGTCTCCGGGATGCGCCAGCCGCCCCGGATGGCCTGGTACTTGTCCCGCGCCATGGTCGCGAAGGCCGCGACGCTCATGCCCAGGGGCCAGAGCCAGATCCAGTTCACGGGCGCCGCCCTCCTTTTTTGCCGGGCCGAGCGTTCTTTTTCGGTTTCGCTTTGGCCCAGCCCGCCCGGTTTTGTTTGTCCTGCCCGCCGCGCCTGTCCGCTGCGGCGGGCTTTTTTTGCGCTTCCGGCTTGCCCCGCTCCGGGCGCAGCAGGCAGTCGGGGCCCCAGCCGATCAGGTCCGTGCGCCCGGCCCGGCGCAGGGCTGCGCGCACCGTGTCCCGCAGTTCCGGCCGCCGCCACTGGAGCAGGGCCCGCTGCATCCGCTTTTCCTCATAGCTCCGGGGGACGTAGATCGGGCGCATGGTACGCGGGTCCAGGCCCGTATGGTACATACAGGTGGAAATGGTGCCGGGGGTGGGATAGAAGTCCTGCACCTGTTCCGGCTGGCTGTGGCGGCGGTTCAGGTAGACGGCCAGCTCCACCGCGTCGGCCAGGGTGCTGCCGGGGTGGGAGCTCATCAGATAGGGCACCGCGAACTGCTCCTTCTCATAGCGCGCATTGAGCTTCCGGTAGCGGTCCAGAAAGCGCTCGTAAACGCCGATGGGCGGCTTGCCCATCGCCTCCAGCACCTTGTCCACACAGTGCTCCGGGGCAACCCGAAGCTGGCCGGAGACGTGGCAGCGCACCAGCTCCGCGAAGAAGGGGCTGTCCGGGTCGCAGAGCATATAGTCATAGCGCAGGCCGGAGCGCACGAAGACCTTTTTCACGCCGGGGATCTCCCGCAGCGCCCGCAGCAGCTTCAGATAGTCGCTGTGGTCCGCGTCCAGATTCGGGCAGGGGCTGGGGGCCAGGCAGTTCCGGTCGGCGCACATGCCGCAGCGGCTCTGCTTCTCGCAGGAGGCATGGCGGAGGTTGGCCGTGGGGCCTCCCACGTCACTGACATAGCCCTTGAAGTCCGGCTCCTTTGTAAACGCCTCCACCTCCCGGACCACGCTCCCGATGCTCCGGGCCGTGACCATCCGCCCCTGGTGGAAGGCCAGGGCGCAGAAGTTGCAGCCGCCGAAGCAGCCCCGGTTGTGGGTGACGGAAAAGCGCACCTCGTCCAGCGCCGGGACGCCGCCCAGGGGCGCGTAGACCGGATGCCAGCGCCGGGTATAGGGGTACTCGGCCACGGCGTCCAGCTCCGCCGTGTTCAGGGGCAGGGCCGGGGGGTTCACCACCAGGGTCCGCGCCCCGTGCCCTTGCAGCAGCGCCCGGCCCCGGATGGGGTCGTGCTCGTCATACTCGGCTTTCGTGGCTGCGGCGTATTTGCGTTTGTCGTCCCGCACCTCCTCGAAGGAGGGCAGGGTCAGGGCGGGAAAGGCGCAGCGCGCCGGCTCCGCCGTCAGGTAGGCCGTGCCGCGCACGTCGGTGATGGACGAAATCGGCTCCTTGCGTTTCAGCCGGGCGGCGATCTCCCGTGTGGCGTGCTCCCCCATGCCGTAGATCAGCAGGTCCGCGCCGGCGTCGGCCAGGATGCAGCGGCGCACGGCGTCGTCCCAGTAGTCGTAGTGGGCGAAGCGGCGCAGGCTGGCCTCCAGGCCCCCGATGACGATGGGGCAGCCGGGAAAGGCCTCCCGCGCCCGGTTGGCGTAGACGATGGTGGCCCGGTCCGGGCGCAGCCCGGCGCGTTTGCCGGGGGAATAGAAGTCCTCGCTGCGGCGCTTTTTCGCGGCGGTGTAGTGGGCCACCATGCTGTCCAGGTTCCCCGCGCCGATGAGCACCCCCAGCCGGGGGCGGCCCATGGCCCGGAAGGCCTCGGCGCTGTGCCAGTCCGGCTGGGCCAGCACCGCCACGCGGTAGCCCTCATGCTCCAGCAGCCGCCCGATGATGGCCGTGCCGAAGCTGGGGTGGTCCACATAGGCGTCCCCGCTGACCAGCAGGAAATCATACCACCACCAGTCCCGCGAGAGCATCTCCGCCTGGGAGATGGGCAGAAAGTCCTCCGCCGTCATGGCTGTCCCTCATTCTCATGCAGCCGCAGCGGGCCGAAGTACCAGCCGGAGACGCCCTTGTGCTTCACGAAATAGCCCCGGCTTGTGGTCTCCACCACCCGGACCTCATCGCCGGGGCGGAGGGGCAAGACGTAGTCCGTGCAGTCGTTCACCGTGCCGTTTTTCCGCAGATATTTGCTCAGCACGAGCATCTCATAGCCCGTGCGCCGGTGGCGGATGCGGGAGAACTCCTCCCCCTGCTCCAGCACCTCCACCGCCGAATCGCCCCAGCGGATGTACCAACTCCGCTCCGACCCGGCCTGCTCGCGCAGCACCGTGGCCGTGGGGAAGGGGTCCCAGGCGGCGAAGGAGAAGTCCTCGCTGCCTTCATGGGGCAAAATCAGCGCGTTGAGCTGGCCGTCGTCTTTCAGCACGCAGCCGCCGTCGATGGCGATGACGCGGTGGTCCCGGTCCACGATGGGATTGGCGTCCACCACATTCTCATGGTAGAGCACCACCGGCGTGTGGCCCACCACGGTCCACTTGTCGAAGTGGGGCGGGTTTCGGAGAAAGGCGTCACATTTCATGCACTGCCAGGCGTCCCATTCGGATGGCCCACCCTGGGGCAGCCCGCCGTGGACGAAGGTCAGATGCTCCGTCTCGATAATCTCCGGCGCGGCGGCCAGGAAGTCGAACTCCGCGCCGTAGCGGTCCCGGGCCGCCAGGGTGGCCGCCCGGATATCCATGTCCGGTCCGATGGGCCAGCCCATCTCCTCCAGCATCTGCCACAGCAGCCCGTGGGGGGCGTGGAGCAGATAGTAGAGGACGGCGTCCGTATGCCTGTATTCAAACAGGATGGGCACCCACCAGTCCCAGTTGCCGCTGAGAAAGCGGACGCGGTGGGTCCGGCTCAGGTCCATCACATAGCGCAGGGTGTCCAGACTCCGGGGGCCCCGCTCCAGCAGGTCCCCGTCGATCACCAGCGTGTCCTCCGGGGAAAACTGCACGGTATGCAGCAGGCCGCGCAGGTAGTCCAGCGCGCCGTGGATGTCGCTGACCGCGATCAGACGCTTCCCTTCCGGCGGGTCAAAGCGCGCGATCTTCGGGGGGCGCACACGGGGCGGAAGCAGACGCATGGGGGGTCACCTCCTGTTTATTTAAGACTGAAAACTGAAAACTTAAAAATGAAGAATGGGAGCGTGTCGGAACGGGTGCGAAGCACAGACGAGCTGCCGATGTCCCCGTTTTTGCCAAATGATTCATTTTGCATTCTTCAGTTTTCCGTTTTCCGTTTCCAACAGCGCTTTTTCCATAATCAGCAGCTTGCCCTTCACGCCCTCGGTCTCGCCGACCACGCGGAACTCGGCGGACTCATAAAAGCGGCGGGCGCAGTCGTTGCCCTCGTAGACGCACAGGCGCAGGCTGCTGCGGCCCAGCTTGCGGAAGACGCTGACGGCGTGGCCGATGAGCTGGATGCCCAGCAGACGGCGGCGGTAGGCCGGTTCCACGTAGCACAGGCAGATCCAGCCGTAGCCCTGGCTGCGGCCCCGCACGGTGTCCAGCTCCGTGATGCCCACGCATTCCCCGTTGGGCCGGTGGATGGTCACGATGGCGTCCGGGCAGACGGCCGCGTGGGAGATGGCGGCGGCGATGTAGAGCTGGGGCTGGAAGCCGCCGGTGCTGCCGTGGACGGCCTTCCAGGTCTTGGCGTAGTATTCCGTATAGGTGCCGGGGGACAGCAGGGGGTTCAGGCGGCGGAAGTGGATGTTGTCCGGGTCCCGGCGGTCCGGCTGCCGCCACCAGCTCTGCCGGGCGAAGGTGCTCAGCTCCTCCGTCAGATGCGATGCGTCGTTCATCAGCGGCATCTGCACACTCCAGTCGTCGCCGTACTCCAGCAGGCTCACGGCGGTGTTGTCCCCGTGGGGGACGCTGTTGATCTCCGCCGAGGGGAGGCCCAGGTACAGGGCCAGCAGACTGCGGATGGCCATGCCGTGGCTGACGCAGACCACCGTGCGCCCCCGGTGCCGGGCGGCGATCTCCTCCACCACGCTGCGCATCCGCTGCTGCAAAGCGGCATAGGACTCGCTGCCCTCCACGCCCCAGGCGCCGGGGTCGTTGTTGAAGCGGCGCAGCAGCTCCGGGTCCTCGAAGCCCACGTCCCCGAAGGGGCGGTCCTCCCAGACGCCGGTGCTCATCTCCCGCAGCCGGGGCTCGATGTGCAGGGGCAGCGCGTGATACTGTAAAAACGCGCCGGCGGTCTCCTGGGTCCGGCGCAGGTCGCTGGCGTAGAGCGCGTCCACGCTTACGTCCCGGAAGCGCTCGGCCAGAGCCGCGATCTGTCTGCGACCCTTGGGCGTGATCTGGCTGTCGGTGGAGCCGTGGATGCGCCGATAGAGATTGCCCTCCGCCTCACAGTGGCGGATCAGATAGATTCTGGTCATGCTGGATACTCCATTTCCCGCTTTTGCTTGCGCTTGACTTTTTCGTGAGAACAGGTATAATGAGAACAGAAGACACCGCAACAAGCGGCTGGCTTCCAGTTGCGTAGTTATGTGGGCCGACATATCAGCCCGAAAACCCGTCACTTGCCAGAGTGGCGGGTTTTCTTATGCGTGAGACTGATCACAATCTGAACCGTATACGGTCCGACATGAAAGGTGATCCGCATAAGTCATCACCTCCTTTCGGAGATGATAGCCAGCCACTTTTCCCGTTGCGTAGGTGTCTTCTGCCCCTTTCGGGTGACCCGAACTGCGTCGGGCTGTCTATGATTTTACAGAATCCGAGCAAACCTGTCAACGGGTTTTCAACCGGCGCTTGACTTTTCCGTGAAAGTAGATATAATAAAAAACAGAAGACACCGCAACAAGCGGCTGGCTTCATGTTGGGAATGATTTGGGCTGAGATTCAGCCCGAAAACCCGTCACTTGGCCGAGTGGCGGGTTTTCTTATGGGTAAAGCGAATCATGACGGTGACCGTAAACGGTCCGACGTGAAACGTAAGCCGCATAAGACATCACCTCCTTTCGGAGATGATAGCCAGCCACTTTTTACCGTTGCGTAGGCGTCTTCTGCCCCTTTCGGGTGACCCGAACTGCGTCGGGCTGTCTATGATTTTACAGAATCCGACCATATCTGTCAACGGGTTTTCAACCGACGCTTGACTTTTCCGTGAAAACAGATATAATAAAAATAGAAGACACCGCAACAAGCGGCTGGCTTCGTTCTTGGATTTAATATGGGCTAATGTCTAGCCCGAAAACCCGTCACTTGGCCGAGTGGCGGGTTTTCTCATGTCAGCGGCGCGCACACGCCGCCTTGACGGATTTTCCCGCAGCGATTATAATCAGCTTATCAGGCACGTTCCATTTTACACTTCTTTCCCGCATATCACAAGACATTTTCCCGGAGGACGGCATGAAAGTCATTCATCTCATCAGCGGCGGAGACACCGGCGGGGCCAGAACCCACGTCCATCTGCTCCTGAAGCTGCTCAATCAGGACCAGAGCGCCACGCTGGTCTGCTTCACCGACGGCCCCTTTGCCCAGGACGCCGCCGCCCTGGGCATTCCCACGGTGGTGCTGCGGGGGAGCCTGCCCGCCCTGCTGCCGCAGCTGCGGCGCATGATCCGGGAGGGGGGCTACGACCTGGTCCACTGTCACGGCTCCCGGGGGAATCTGATGGGGGCGCTGGTGAAGCCCGGCCTGGGGCTGCCCGTCATCACCACGGTACACAGCGACCCCCGGCTGGACTATCTGGGCCGCCCCGCCGCCCGGCTGGTCTACGGCACGCTGAACGCCTTCGCCCTGCGGCGGATGGACGACTGGATCGGCGTCTCCGACGCCATGCGGGAACTGCTCATCCAGCGGGGCTGCGACCCCAGCCGGGTCTTCGCCATCTACAACGGCGTGGAGTTCCGGCCCCCGGTGCGGCGGGACGCGGCCAACCGGCTGGCCTACCTCCGCGCCCTGGGCCTGGACGCCGACGCGGACAGCGTGGTGGTGGGGATCGCGGCCCGGATGGACCCGGTGAAGGACCTGTCCACCCTGCTGCGGGGCTTTGCCAAGGCATACGCCGCCCAGCCCAAACTCCGGCTGCTGATCGCCGGGGAGGGGCAGGAGCGGGAGGCGCTGGAGGCCCTGGCCCGGGAACTGGGCATCGCCTCCGTCACCTGTTTCGCGGGCTGGCGGGACGACATGCCCGACTTCTACCGCGCCCTGGACATCAACACCCTCACCAGCCTGTCCGAGACCTTCCCCTACGCTCTGACGGAAGGGGCGCGGGAGGCCCTGCCCGCCGTCAGCACCCGGGTGGGCGGCGTGCCGAAGCTGATCTCCGACGGGGAGACCGGCTATCTCATCGAGCCGGGGGACCACGAACTGCTGGGGCAGCGTCTCGCGGAACTGGCCGCCGACGCGCTTTTGCGTCAGAAGCTGGGGCGGGCGCTCTATGCGAAAGCGGCCCGGGACTTTTCCGCCCAAGCCACCTGCCGCCGCCAGGTGGAGATCTATCGCGGCATTCTGACCGAGTGGAAGCGCCGCCGGACCGGCGGGCGCAGCGGCGTGCTGGTCTGCGGGGCCTACGGGATGTACAACGCCGGGGACGAGGCGGTGCTGGACGCGGTGCTGGGCGAGATGCGCGCCATCGACCCCTTCATGCCCCTGACAGTGCTGAGCCGCGACCCGGCGGAGACCGCCGCCACCCACGGCGTCCGGGCGCTGCACTCCTTCCGCGTCCTCAGTATGCTGCGCTGTATGCGGCATAGCGAACTGTTCCTCAGCGGCGGCGGGAGTCTGATCCAGGACGTGACCAGCTCCCGGAGCCTCTGGTATTACCTGGGGACCCTGCTGGCCGCCCGGCGCTGCGGCTGCAAGGTGCTGATGTACGGCTGCGGCGTGGGGCCGGTGCTGCGGAAGGGCAACCGCCGCCGGGCCGGGCGGGTCATCAACCGCTGCGTGGACGCGGTCACCCTGCGGGAGTCCGGCAGCCTGGAGGCCCTGCGCGCCCTGGGCGTCAGCGGGCCGGACGTGGCCCTGGCCGCCGAACCGGCCCTGGGTCTGCCCCCCGCCCCGGACGCGGAACTGGACCGGCTTTTCCGTGGGCTGGGCATTCCTTTGGACGAGCGCTGCTTCTGCATCTGCGTCCGCCGCTGGCCGGGCATACGGGACAAGCTGCCCCTCTTCGCCGCCGCGGCGCGCCACGTCTGGCAGCGCTACGGCCTGACGCCGGTGATCCTCTCCGTCAACCAGAAGCAGGACGGGGACGCGGCCCAGGCCCTGCGGGAGCTGCTGGGGCCGGAAGCGCCCTGTCATCTGGTGACGGAGGCAATGCGCGTGCCGGAGCTGATCGGCTTCATCGCCCGGATGGAGGGCATTTTGTCCATGCGGCTGCATGTGCTGATCTTCGCCGCCAGCCAGGCCACGCCCATGGCGGGGGTGAGCTACGACCCCAAGGTGGCCTCCTTCCTGGACTATGTGGAGGCCCGGAGCTATCTGGACTACGCCGCGCTGGAGCGGCCGGAGCAGCTTTTGGACATCATCGACGCCGCCCTGGGGGCGGACCGGGCCGCGCTGCGGGCGGCCACGGACCGGCTGCTGGCCCTGGAGCGGCGCAACGGCGCGGCCGCCCGGCGGCTGCTGGAGGAGGGACGGGCATGACGAAGACGGCGGTGCTGGTCTCCGGCGGGGGCGCGAACTTGCAGCCCATCCTGGACCTCTGGCCGGAGCTGCCGGAGCTGGACCTGGTGGGGGTCATCTCCTCCACGGCGGAGGCCTTCGCCCTGGACCGGGCGAAAAAGGCCGGGGCGCCCACCTATCTGGTGGAGCGGGCCATGTTCCCCAACAGCGGCAGCTTCTGCAACGCGCTGAAAAACAAATTGCAGGACCTGGACGCGGAGCTGGTGGTCTGCGCCGGGTTCACGGAAAAGCTGAGCTTTTCCCTGCTGCACTTCTTCCGCAACCGGGTGATCGCCGTGCAGCCGGTGCTGTTCCCGGCCTTTTGCACCGGGACCCTGGACCCCCTGCGCGCCCTGCGGGAGACCCTGGACGCCGGGGTGCGCATCGCCGGGGCCACGGCCTACTTTATGACCCTGGAGGACAACGGCTACGGCCCCATCATCGTCCAGAAGGCCGTCCGGGTGCTGCAATCGGACTCCGTCGGCGAGCTGACCGAGCGCATCATGCGCCAGGGGGAATGGCAGGTGCTGCCCGAGGCCGTGCGGCTTTACTGTCAGGGCAAGCTGCGGGTGGCGGCCGGGAAGGTGGTCATTTCGGATTGATTCAGCTCCCAGCCGCTTCGCTGGGTTCTGAACTGAGAAGGGGATGCGCTGCGCGAGCGCGGTGGCGCGGGGGAGGGCACACTCGCTCCGCGAGCGGTATTTTTGCCGAAAACGCGGTTTCCGGAAAAAATGATTTGACTTTTTTTCGCGCCTGCGGGCGCGAAACTCTGCGAGGCAACGAGGGATTGAAACAGCGGGAATAATTTCATCCAAATCGGGAAAACTCCCTCCAAAGACCTGTTTGGAGGGAGTTTTTGATGCGGATGAAAACGGTGATACGGGCGGCGCTGTCCCTGATCCTGGTGGCGACGGCGCTGGTGATGGCGCTGCACACCCTGGCGGTGCTGCGCGAGCGCCCCGTGACGGAGAGCGGGGCCTATCTGCTGGCGTCCTCCTCCGGCAACGTGGCGGTCTATGACCGGCTGGACCGGCGGCGGGCCCTGGAGGTGACGGACATCGCGCTGGACTCCCTGCGGGAGCACGACCGCCAGCTCATCGAGCAGGGCCTGCCCGTGGACGGGCGGGAGGCGCTGATGGAACTGCTGGAGGATCTGGGAAGCTGAAAGACTGTCACTTGGGACGGTTCTCGGTGACAACTTTTTCCGGCGCCCGAAGAACGAATGCTGTCAATCGCAGCCGTCCCCGCTGCCGGCAAAGTTTTTTCGCGCCGACGCAAAAAGGGATTGATTTTCCGACGCGCATCGGTTACAATGGAGCCAGAAAGCACAGAAAGGTAAAAAAAGCGATGGACAACGAGGGGATTTTTGTGGATATGACCGATGAGGAGGGCAACAACTTCCGTCTGGAGGTCGTGGGCGAGGTGGAGTTCGAGGGCGAGCTGTACCGGGTCTTCCTCCCCACCGACATGGACGAGGACGACCCCGACTACGGTTTCATTATCCTGAAAAGCAGCATGAACGGCGACGAGGAGCTGCTGGACAGCGTGGACGACGAGGAGACGCTGGAAAAGGTCTACGCCCTCTACATGGAGGAACTCTTCGACGAGGAGGACGACGAATAACCCCCCCGCCCCCCCTTTTGTTTTGATGAACTGCGGTGTGCGTGGACTCCGGCCCCGCATGGACCTACAATTTGGATAAGGGACGCCATGCTTCGGCCGCGGATTGCAGGCCTCCCGCCCTGCTGCAAGATGCAGGGTGGAAGTTGGAAGCAAAGAAACGGCAGAGAGGCGACCCACCTGCAAGGATGCAGGTTATCATGGGGCCCCACGGCACCGCGGTTTTCTGAAACAGAGCCCGAAAGGGCTCTGTTTTTTTGTCGCGCAGAGGAATCGAATGGGCTCCGGACTGCTCCCCGCCTCAGTCTGTAGAGGAAAGGTTTCCCACCGCCTCAATACACAGCTCCAGCGCATAGTCCACGGAATCCCCGCCCCAGCTGCGTTCGTCGTAGTGGGCTGCGTCCGCCAGGGTGTCCGCCGTGAACAGCAGTTCACCCCAGGTGACACCCCGCAGCTGGGCGCAGGCGGCCAGGGCGGCGCACTCCATCTCCACCACGGCGCAGCCCTCGCTTTTCCGGTAGGCGACTTTGTCCTTTGTCTCTCGATAAAAGCCGTCGGTGGTCCATGTCACCACCTCGATATAGGGCAAACGGTGCCGCCGCATGGTCCGTTCGATGGCGGCGCGGGCCTTTGGGGAGACCTCCACATAGCGTTCCGGCGGCAGGTAGTGGTAGGACGTGCCCTCGTCCCGCAGGGCCTTCCGGGGCACCAGAAAGACGTTTTCCTCCAGCTCCGCCAGCACGCCGCAGGACCCGGCGCTGATGATCTCCTGCACGCCGTAGGCGATGAGCCAGTCCAGAATCTGCGTGGCGGCGGGCGCGCCCACCGGAGCCTGGACCAGACAGACCGGCTGCCCGTCCACGTCCAGAGCGTAGACCGGGTACACCTTCGTGGCGGAGACAAAGCGGGCAAGAATCGGCGCACGGCGCGCCCTGGCATAGCAGTCCACCGCGTCCCCCAGGAACGCGAACACCGCCTTGTTCGGGAGCCGGACCCCCAGATGCTCATGGTCCGGCATGATGACGGCCAGAGGGTCGCTGTCGTATTCCAAAAGCGGGATGTCGTGTTTTATGATGCCCATGCCGTATCATCCTTTCTCCCCGCCGCTTCACATGCACCGAACAGCCGGAGTTGACCGCCTCCTGAACGCTGTGTTTGTCCTGGCCGGAGATGAGCGGCAACGCGCAGAAATACTTTCAAGCCAATGGAACAGACCGTGTCCGTTCTTTCTCATATGCCAATTTGATTCAATTCCTTGTATTCTAAAATACCACAAGCAATCCCCTTTCGCCACCGCACAATCGCAATCATTGTTACAAAATCTTTGAAAAAATTTTTCTAATTTGCTGGATATTTCCTCCCGACTGTGCTACAATGAACAAATGGAACTCATTTTTCACAACCATAACGACAAATACGCCGTCGAGCAGATCATGCTGATGCTCTTCCCCGGCGAACGGCCCGTGTATCCTGCCGCGCCCACGGGGGCGCGCTGGGCGCGGGTGGGGGTTTCTGCGGGGAAGACCTGGCTCACGGCCACCACGCTGCTGCACATGGACGGGGCCGACTATCGCGGCGCGGCCAGGGTGCGGCGGGACCTTTGCGCCGACCCGGTTTGCACGGATCGGCTGCGGCGGCGTATCCTGAAACAGAGTTTCTACCGGGCGGCCATCCGGCATTTGGGCCACCGTCCCCCCTGGGGGGCGCTGAGCGGGGTGCGCCCGGCCAAGCTCATGCGCGCCGTGCTGGCCGAGGAACCGGACGAGCGGGCGGCGCTGCGGCGCTTCTCCCGGCTCTACGACGTGGCCCCGGACCGGGCCGCCCTGGCCCTGGACGCGGCCCGCTGCGCCCGGCGCGCCGCCG
>JAFXXH010000038.1 GCA_017542425.1 Oscillospiraceae bacterium
CTACATAAAGCCGCCCAAAATCATGAAAAACATCTGGAATGGTACCCCAAGGAATGCTTGAAGAGCCGTATGCGTTAATTGCGCAAGTACGGTTCCGTGAGGGGCGGCGGCAGCAATGCCAGCCGTCTACTCGACCTTTTTTGACTCATCTTGTTAAAACCATCAACAAATGAGTCAAAAAGAACCGTCCCCAATGACTCATTTTTCCGTTTCCTGCCACGCTTTTACCAGCGCCCTTGCGGTGTCCAGGATCCGCTTGCCGCTTTGCAGTTTCAGCACCAGGCAGGGGCGGGCGGCTTGCGCGTCCAGTTTGATGCGCCCGGCGTAGGCGGGGCTGGCGCAGAGGGCGGCAAAGCGCTCCATGGAAAATTCGTCCAGGGTGAAGCGGAGGAAGCCGCTTTTCTGGCTGATGTCCAGAATGCCCGCCCTTGTGGCCTCGCCCCGGAGCAGGGCCACGTGGATCAGGCTGTTGACGGAGGACGGGGGATCGCCGAAGCGGTCGATCAGTTCGTCGGTGAGGTCGTCCGCGTCCGCCTCCGTGCGGATCAGGGCGATGCGCCGGTACAGGTCCATGCGCTGCTCCTCGCTGCGGACGTAGCGCTCCGGGATGTTGGCGCTGACGGCCAGGTCTGCGGCGCAGTCGGCCCGGCGCTCGGGCTTCTCGCCCCGCTCCTCCAGCACCGCCTCCTCCAGCAGCCGCAGATACATATCATAGCCCACGTCCACCATATGCCCGCTCTGGTCCGCCCCCAGCAGGTTCCCCGCGCCCCGGATCTCCAGGTCCCGCATGGCGATGCGGAAGCCGGAGTTGAACTCCGCGAACTCCCGGATGGCCGAAAGGCGCTTTTCCGCCACCTCGCTCAGCACCTTGTCCCGGCGGTAGGTCAGGTAGGCGCTGGCCCGGCGGGCGCTGCGGCCCACCCGGCCCCGGATCTGGTGGAGCTGGGCCAGGCCCAGCCTGTCCGCGTCCTCGATGATCAGGGTGTTCACGTTGGGGATGTCGATGCCCGTCTCGATGATGGTGGTGCAGACCAGCACCTGTATCTCCCCGGCGGCCACGCCCTCCATGACGGCGGCCAGCTGCTCCTGGTCCATCTTCCCGTGGGCCACCCCCACGCTGGCCTCCGGCAGCAGCTTCATGATCCGGGAGGCCGTGCGCTCGATGTTTTCTATCACATTATGAAGGTAGTACACCTGTCCGCCCCGCTGCAATTCCCGGCGCATGGCGTCGGCCAGCAGGTCCCAGTCGTGCTCCAGCACGAAGGTCTGCACCGGCAGCCGGTCCTGGGGCGGTTCCTCCAGGGTGGAGAGGTCCCGCAGCCCGCTCATGGCCATGTTCAGGGTGCGGGGGATGGGGGTGGCGGAGAGGGTCAGCACGTCCACCCCCTGACTCATCTCCTTGAGCCGCTCCTTGTGGCCCACGCCGAAGCGCTGTTCCTCGTCCACCACCAGCAGGCCCAGGCGCTTGAAGCGCAGGTCCTTTTGCAGCAGGGCATGGGTGCCGACGACGATGTCCACGGTCCCGTCGGCCAGCCCCGCCTTGGCCGCCCGGACCTGGGCGGGCGTGCGGAAGCGGGACAGCACCTCAATGCGGATGGGATAGCCGAAAAAGCGCTGCATGGCGGTCTGGTAGTGCTGCTGTGCCAGTACGGTGGTAGGGACCAGAATCGCCGCCTGCATCCCGTCCAGCACGCACTTCATCACCGCACGCAGGGCCACCTCGGTCTTGCCGTAGCCCACGTCGCCGCAGAGCAGTCGGTCCATGGGGGCCGGGGCCTCCATATCGCGCTTGATCTCCTCCACCGCCCGGAGCTGGTCGGCGGTCTCCGCGTAGCCGAAGGCGTTCTCGAACTCCGTCTGCCAGGGGCTGTCCGGGGCAAAGGCGTGGCCGGGCAGGCGCTTCCGGGCGGCGTAGAGCTGGATCAGCTTCCCCGCCATCTCCTTGGCGGCGGCTTTGGCGCGGCGCTTGGAGCGGGTCCAGTCCGTGCCGCCCATGCGGCTGAGCTTCACGGGCCGGTCCTCCCCCGCGCCGATGTACTTGCTCACCAGGTCCAGCTGCGTGGCGGGGACGTAGAGCAGGTCGCTCCCGGCGTAGGCGATTTTCACATAGTCTTTTTCAATGCCGTCCATCTTCATCTGGACGATGCCCACAAAGCGCCCGATGCCGTGGTACTCGTGGACCACCAGGTCCCCGGGGCGCAGGTCGGCGTAGCTGGTGAGTTTTTTCCGGTCCGAGGGCAGCTTCGCTTTGCGCCGGGTCTTGCGGAAGCCCGGCTGCATCATCTGGGCGTCGGTCAGCAGAGCCAGCTTCGTGCGGACGTACTCCACGCCGCCGGAGAGCGCCCCCACCGCCACCGCCGCCTGGCCGGGCTGGACGGGTTCGTCCATGCGCTCCAGCAGCCGGGCCGTGATGTTCCGTTCGAAAAAGAAGTCCCGCAGCGCCCGCGACCGGCGCTCGTCCCCGGCCAGCACCACCACGGCGTAGCCCGCGCCCATGTAGTGCCGCACGTCGTCGCAGGCGGCCTCCAGGTTGCCGCCGTAGCCGGGGAGCTGCTTGGCCAGGACGCTGACGATGGCCCGGGGCTCCGGGCGGCAGCGGCCCTGGGTGAAGTTGTCCGCCAGCACGCAGGGGAAGGCTTCGCTGCGGCGCAGCAGCACCTCCCAGTCGGCCCGGAACCGGGCGTATTCCCCCGGCAGGTGCCCGCCGCTGAGCAGGAGTTTCAGGTCCTCGGCCAGCAGCTTTTCCTGCTCCTCCGCCAGATGGGCGCACTTCACCGGCTGGTCGATGTACAGCAGGGCGTCGGGCGGGATGTAGTCCAGGGCGCAGGAGAAGTCCGGGTAGACCAGGTCCAAATAGCGGTCGGCGGCGGGCGCCGTGCCGGTCTCCCGCGCCCGCTCGGCATCGGCGCGCAGGGTCTGGGCCAGCTTTTGCCGCTCGGCGTTCCGGGCGCGGCTCAGGCGGGCGGCCTCGGACTCAAGCCGCTGGGCCAGGCCGGGCGCGCCTCCGGGGGCCAGGGCCGGGAGGCACTCCGCCGCCGGGAGGACGCGGCAGAGCTCCACATTTTCCACCCGGCGCTGGCTGTCCGGGTCAAAGCTGCCCATGCCGTCGATCTCGTCGCCCCAGAAGTCGATGCGGACGGGGCTGCTCTGGCCGGGGGAATAGATGTCCAGGATGCCGCCCCGGCGGGAATACTGGCCGGGGGCGTCCACCTGGAGCCGGTGGACATAGCCGCAGCGCAGCAGGGCGCGCTCGACCTGCTCCGGGCCGATCTCCTGCCCGGCGCGCAGCGCGAAGGCGCAGTCCGTCAGCGCCGCCGGGGGCAGGGTGCGCAGCAGCGCCCCGGCCACGGTGCAGACCGTCACCGGGGCCGCGCCCCGGGCCATCGCGTCCAGCGCGGCGAGCCGCCGCCGCTCCCCGTCCCGGCTGGCGGTCTCGGCTGCGTAGAGGTTCAGCTCCCGGCCGCTGAGCCGCAGGGCCGGTTCGTCCAGCAGAAATTCCAGGTCCCGGGCCATGGTCTCCGCCGCCGCGTCGTCCGGGCCGAGGACGAAAAGCGGCTGCCCCAAAGCCCGCCGCAGCCCGGCGGCCATATGCGCCCGGGCCGCCGCTCCCAGGCCGCTGATGAGCACGGGGCTCTCCCCCGCGTCCAAAGCCCGCAGCGCGGGCAGAGCCTCCCCCAGCCAAAAGGGGGAGGCGGTCAGATAGTCAGACATAGGATATCACACTCCGATGGGATAGCGATATGGCGCCGCCGCGCCGTGCGCGCAGAGACGCCGAAGAGCGGAAAACGAAAAGGGGGCACCCCCTCCCGCGTCCGCTGGCGGGGATATTATAGCGAATCCTGGGGGAATTGGCAAGGAAAAGCCGCCGACAAAAAACGCGGGGGTTCGCGGGTGGCGGAGGTGGGGAGGGTGCGGGATGACAGGTTTTGCGCTTCCCGTGGGAAAAAGTTGTCAATGAGAACCGTCCCCGGTGACACGACCAAGGCGCCCTCTCCCGGTCCCTCCCCCAGCGGGGGAGGGTGTCGCCCACAAGGGCGACCGGAGAGGGAGAGCACGGCGGGAGCGCAATGTGGAAATGACCGCCAGCCGCGGGGAAAAGCAACGGTTTTACCGTCTGCAAGCGGTGAGGTTCTCCCTCTTCCGTCATCCGCCTCGCGGGGGATCGGCGGATGCCACCTTCCCCCGCTGGGGGAAGGAAATGGGGGAAAGCACGCAGCGGCCTTGTAGGGGGCGGCGTCCAGCCCGTGGCCGACCCCCGCAGCACACGGCAATGACTTGATTCCACATACGGCAAATCCGCACACGCCAGGTAGGGAACGCCGTCCCCGGCGTTCCGCGCAGCAATGTCCCCGTTTCCCGCGCCGTCGGGCGAATCCGCAAGCACCTCCCCGTAGGGAAGGGGCTTGCCCCTTCCGGCAGGAAATGTCCCGATTCCCGCCGACCCCGGGCGAATCCGCGAGCGTGTAGCGCATTCGCCCGGGATTTCCCGTGTCGGAGCGTGTGCTGCGCGGAAAGGGCAAGCCCTTTCCCTACAATGAGATGCTGCGAATTCGCCGAACGTGGGAGCTTGGCTTTGGTGCTGCTGCTGGGGGCGTCGGGGACGCCGCCCCCTACAATGGACGGTTGCGAATTCGCCGAACGTGGCCGCTCACCTTTGGTGCTGCTGCGGGGGGCGTCGGGGACGCCGCCCCCTACAATGAGATGCTGCGGATTCGCCGGACGTGGTCGCTCTCCTTCACTGTTGCTGCCGGAACGTCGAGGACGACGTTCCCTACCTGTCAGCGTCACGAACATCCATTCAGCGGCACTTACATCCACGCCACAAAGTCGCACACAAAATACACGAAGAAAAGGACGCATGTCCAATGTACGAAGAAAAGGACAAATGTCCATGCCATCAGGCCATTTGTCCTTTTCTTCCCATTCCCCCGCCGACACGGTTTGCGCGCTCACAGCCTCCCCCGCAGCTTCCCCACCGCCAGCGCGATCCCCGGCACCCCCGCCGTGAAGGCCGCGCTGAGGACCGGGATCAGGTCTTCCGACCAGAAGCGCCAGTCCTCCAGCGCGCCGGGGAACAGAAAGGCCGTGGCCGCCGCCAGGGCGGCGCAGAGCAGGGCCGGGCGCTTTGCCGGGGCCTCTGCTCTGCCCAGGAGCCGCAGCGCCAGCCTGCTTGCCATCCAGAGCAGGGCCGAGACCAGGATGAAGTCGGAAAACAGCGAGGCCGCCACCACCAGCGGCTCCACCCGCTCCACCGAGCCCAGCACCGTCACGTCCCGGGCCAGCAGGAAGAAGGGATAGCCGGTCTGGGCCGTCAGCTCCGGGCCGAACATCCCCAGACAGCAGACCGTGGCCGCCGCGCCCATGCCCAGCAGCGCGCCGCCCCAGCCCAGGAGCTGCCGCCGGGCGGGGGGCCCGTCCGTCCGGCCCAGGAGGAAGGCCAGGAGAAAGACCGCCGCGAAGCTGTTGGACAGGCGCAGCGCCGCCAGGCCGTTGGGCAGCAGATCCCGCCCCGTCACAGGCAGCAGCAGCCCCAGGTCCACGTTCCCCAGCGTCAGCGCCAGCACCAGCAGCATCACCGTGACCAGCAGCGGCCGCAGCACCATGGCGCTTCTGGCTATGGCCTTGAGCGAGCCGCAGGCGGCCACGGCGGCCGCCAGGGCCATGCCCAGCACGAAGACCCCCGGACCCGCGTCCGGGTAGACGGTGGACATCTGCCGCACCGCCAGCGCCCGCAGCAGGAAGCCCGCGTAAAAGACCATCCAGAGGGCGCTCAGGGCCGCCGCCAGCCTTCCGAAAAAGGGCCCCAGACAGCGCTGCAACAGCGCGTACCAGTCTCCCCCGCCCCGCCGCAGCAGACAGCGATAGCCCGCCAGCCACAACAGCAGCGGCGCCGCCGCCAGGGGCACGGCCAGCCAGCCCGTGCGCCCCACACGGTCGGCCAATTGCTGGGGAAAGCGCCGGACCAGGGGGCTGAGCAGGGCGACGAAGCCCAGGGCCGTGAGCTGGCGTCCGCTGATCCTGTCACGCATCCCGTCCGCCTCCGTCCAGTTCCAGGGGCTGGGCCAGGTCGAAGGAGCGGTCCAGCGTCACCTCCGCCTCAATGGCGAAGTCCGCCCGGCCCAGCCAGCCCGGCTCCGGCTCCGCCACGCCCCCCAGCCGCAGCGTTTGCCGCAGCCCCAGCAGATCCGCGTCCATCTCCCCCAGCCGCGCCACCAGAAGGGCGGCGTCCGCCTCCAGCCGGGCTTTCAGCGCCGCTTCCAGTTCCTCCGGCACGATGGGGTCCCTTGCCTCGTCCACGGCGGCGGAGACCTCCAGCCGCAGCCGGAACGCCGGTGCCCGGGCCTCGGCTCGTTCCAGCTCCACCGTCCCGGACCCCCGGCACAGCAGCGCGGCGCTGCCCAGCGTCCGGGTCAGGGTCCCGGCCCGGCCCAGGCACATCCCCAGGATCTCCGCCAGGGGCCGCTCCAGCGTGCCGGCCAGCACGCCGCGCCGCAGCACGCCGCAGCCGTCGGGCAGCAGCTCCGGCGGCCCGTCTTCCGGGAAGCGGCAGCGCAGCAGCATCACCGGCGCGGCCCCGCATTCGCTGAGGGCCAGGGCCGTCTCCCGGAAGTCCAGCACCAGCCCGCAGGCCTGGGCTTCCGACTCCCGCTTGGCCGCCTCCACCGCCGCCGTCAGGTCGAAGTCCGCCTCCCCCGCCGTCATCGCCCGCTGGGCCTCGCAGTCCAGCAGGAAGAGCTCCGTGTCCAGGCGCATGTGGATGTCCCGTTCCAGATAGTCCAGCAGCGCGCCCAGGCCCTGGGTGGCCGCCCGCTGGCCCAGCAACACAAAGCGGGCGTGGGCGAAAAAGAGCGCACCCCGGTCCGTCCGGGCCTGCAGGGCGTCCACCGCGTCCGGGATGCTGCGGCCCCGGGCCGTCAGGGTCAGGGCGGGCGTGTCCTCGGTCTTGCCCACCGCCGCCGTCAGCTCCGGCCCCGCGTCATAGCCCAGGGTCTCCACGGGCCGCAGCTGCTCGATGGGGCGGAAGTTGGCGTAAATGCCCCGCTGCGCCCCGCAGCCGCTCAGGAGCATACTTATTATAATTGTATATAGCAAGCCGCAGCGTCTCATTTCTGGTTCCTCCGATTTCCCCCGTGCAGGCCCTCCTGCCGCAGCTTGTCGCCGGGCAGCGGGGGCCGCAGCAGGGCTTTCAGCACCGCGCCGAAGCCGCCCTCCGACAGCGGGGCGAGATAGGCCAGACCGAAGCTCTCCAAAGACCCCAGGTGCAGCAGCAGCAGACACAGCCCCAGGACAATGCCCAGCAGCCCCAGGAAAATGGCCAGCAGCACCAGCGCCAGGCGCGCCAGCCGCAGCGCCCCCGCCAGGTCCCGGGAGGGCATCAGAAAGCCGCAGATGGCCGCCGCCGCCACCACGATCACCGCGATGGGCGAGACGATCCGCGCCTCCACCGCGCTCTGCCCCACGATCAGCGCGCCGATGATGCTCACCGTGTCCCCCACCGGGTCCGGGAGCCGCAGCCCCGCCTCCATCAGCAGCTCAAAGGCCAGCAGCATCCCCAGCACCTCCGTGGCCACGGAGAAGGGCACGTCCTGTTTGGCGGCGATCATGCTCAGCAGCAGCCGGGTGGGGATCATCTCCTGGTGATACATGGCCACGGCCACGAACAGGGCCGGGAACAGCAGACCCAGGCCCAGGGCCAGCCAGCGCAGCAGCCGCAGGGCGCTGGCCAGCAGGAAGTGCTGCCCCCGGTCCTCCGCCACCGCCAGGGCCGCCGGCAGCGTGGCCGGCAGCAGAAAGCCCATGGGCAGCCCGTCCGCCAGCAGCCCCACCCGGCCGTTCAGGAGTTCCTCGGCGAACTTGTCCGGGCGCTCGGTGTGCAGCAGCTGGGGGAAGGGCGAGGCGGGGCAGTCGGTCAGGTACTGTTCCAACTGCCCGGCGGCCAGGAGCCCGTCGATGTCCAGGCCCTCCAGCCGACGCAGCAGCGTCTCCAGGGTCTCCGCCTTCGTAATCCCCCGGAGGGAGACCACGGTCACCGCCGTGCCGCTGCGCCGCCCCACCCGCTTCTGGCGCAGCTCCAGCTCCGGCGTCCGCAGACGGCGGCGCAGCAGGGCGGTGTTGATCCGCAGGGTCTCGACGAAAGCGTCCTTGGACCCTTTCACCGACTTCTCCACCGTGGGCTGCCCCACCGGGCGCACCGAGGGGTTTTTCACCTCGAAGCAGAGGGCCGAGCCGAGTTTGTCAAAGACCACGGCGCAATTGCCCCGCAGCAGGTCCTCCGCCGTCTCCCCCGCCTGCTGGCGCGTCTGGGCCGTGCAGGAGAAGACCGCCCCGTGTTCCAGCAGCCGGAAGCGCGCCCCGTCGGACTCCGCCCCCCGGAAGCGCGCCGCCTCCGTCAGCGGGCGCAGCACCTGTTCGCTGACGGCTTCGGCGTCCACCAGCCCGTCGATCCAGCAGAGCCAGACGCCGGGAACGTGTTCGCCCCCAGGCCAGACGGGCCGCAGCTGGAAGTCGGCGCTGTCCCGGAACATTTCTTTTAGGACCAGAATGCTCACTTGCCGCGTATCCGGCGGCACGGGGGGATGGACGGGCGGGAGATCCCGCGCCCCGATCCCGTGAAAGAAAGAGGATAAAGTAGACATATAGACAGCTTTTCCAGAAACAGATACAATATGTGGGATGGCAAAAAATTCTCAAAAAAATCTGCAAAAAAGTGTTGACAAACGGGCGAAAAGGTGCTAAATTAGGCAAGCTGTCAGCGAGAGCCGTAAGGCTCCGGCGGGTCACAAAAAAGAATTTGAAAAAAGTTCTTGACAAACGCTTGATGATGTGATAATCTAACCAAGCTACGCCGAACGGCGACAGCACGGTGTACCTTGAAAATTAAACATTGTAAGAAAGCTTAAAGCAAG
>JAFXXH010000039.1 GCA_017542425.1 Oscillospiraceae bacterium
ATTTGGTTTACACTCCTGTCTTCCCATGGCATCGCGGTTCACTCCCGTTTTTGCCATAATTGTACCATCTACGTGTAAACCATGTCCTTGCACAATCTGTAAACTATGTTACTACACTAAACAGCTTGCCCCTTCCGGCAGCAAAACGGTACAATGACCTCCGTCCTTGGGCGAATCCGCAAGCGTGTATCGGATTCGCCCAAGCGCGTACCATGTCTGACCGTGTGCTGCACGGAAAGGGCAAGCCCTTTCCCTACAATGGACGGCTGCGGATTGGCGTGTGCGTTGATCGTCTCGAATCCGTCAAACCCTGACGCAAACGCTCACTTCTTCTTCGGCAAAAAGCTCTGCCACCCGGCGGCGAAGTTTTCCGGCTTAAAGCCCTCCGGGAGGAAATTTTCCGGCTTGAACCCCTCCGGGATGAAGTTTTCCGGCTTGAAGCCCTCCGGGATCAAACGCTCCGGCTTGAAGCTCTCGCCCTGGAAGGGGCGGAGGAATTGCAGCATGGGATTCTCCGGCGCGGCCTCCTGCTTCTGTTCTTTTGCCTGCATGGCCTTGGCCGAAACGGTGAAGATGATGGGCTTGCGCTGGCACAGCAGCGTCCCGTCCTTGACCTTCACCGGGCTGCCGTCGATGAGGTTTTCATAGGTCCCGTCCGGGGCGTCCACCGGCACGGGATTTTTCAGGGAGCAGAGGGAGAAGACGCCGAAGGTGGTGGCCTCAGCGTTGACGCGCTTGAGGCTGGCGATGTCGTAGTCGTCGTCGGCCCGGCCAAAGAACACGTCGTCCGGGCGGAGGACCTCCCGCTTGATCTGCGCCAGCTTACGCATCAGCGGACTCAGGTCGTGGCCGGTGCCCCGGTGAATGGGTTCCCGCTCGAAGAGGCTGGGCTGCCGGTTGTCCATGAACTCCTGCCCCGCGTAGAGCAGGGTCGTGCCCTTGAGGAAGTAGAGCATGGCGGTATAGTTTTCCAGATCGCTCTCCTCCGGGATGCGGCTGGCGATGCGGGGCTGGTCGTGGTTTTCCAGGAAGCGCAGTTTGTTGTATGTCTCGGGATAGACGGCGTCTTGCAGGGCCAGGTCGTCCAGATAGTGACTCAGGGGCGCGTTGCCCTGGAGGAAGCGGTCGAAGCTGTCCCGGATGTCGTATTCGTACTCGATGTCGAAGGCCTCGAACAGCTCCGCGTCGTGGGCCACCTGGATGCCCCGGGCGCGGCAGTCGGCGTAAAAAGTGCGGTGGGTGGTCTCCGCCAGCCAGACGAAGCCGGGGTGGACCTCTTGCACGGCGGCCCGGGCGCGCTTCCAGAACGCCAGGGGCAGGAGGCTGGCCACGTCGCAGCGAAAGCCGTCCACGATCCCGGCCCACATCCGCAGCGTCTCCAGCTGGTAGTCCCAGAGCTCCGCCACCCGGTAGTCCAGGTCGATCACGTCGCTCCAGTCGCCCACCCGGTTGCCGGGCTTGCCTTCCGCGTCCTGCCAGAAGAACTCCGGGTGCGTCTCAAACAGCACGGAGTCGGGGGAGGTGTGGTTGTACACCACGTCGATCATCACCTTCATCCCGTGGGCGTGAATGGCGTCCACCAGGGCCTGAAAGTCCTCCATGCTGCCGTATTCGGGGTTCACGCTCCGGTAGTCCCGGTTGGCGTAGGGACAGCCCAGGGAGCCCTTTTTCTTCTCCACGCCGATGGGGTGGATGGGCAGGAACCAGATCATATCGACGCCCAGGGCGGCGATGCGGTCCAGGTCTGGGATGACGGCCCGGAAGGTCCCCTCCGGCGTGTGGGCGCGGACATAGATGGAGTAGATCACCTGCGTTTGCAGCTTGAGATCGGTATCGGCGGCCATGTGCGGCTCCTCCTTCTCAGTACCTTGATTGATACGAAACAGTATAGCATGGTTTTTTTTCAATCTCAACTGTTTTCGTCCTTGTTTTTCCAAAACAAGGAAATCAGGGTTTCGCTGCGTGGAACTCTCTGCATCGTGTAGGGCGCGCTTCCTTCGTGCGCGCACATTGGATCTCCGTTTTTCCAAAAGCTTTTGGATTGACAGCGGCTTGTCCCCGATGCTACAATGAGACACGGTTCGACCCTGACTTTCAAAATGAGGTGAATCTTCTATGGAACGATGCAGTGCCATTTTAATGCCCGTCTCCTCGCTGCCTTCCCCCTACGGCATCGGCAGCTTCGGCAAGGCGGCCTATGCCTTTGCCGACTTCCTTCACGCGGCGGGCCAGAGCTGCTGGCAGCTGCTCCCCCTGGGCCCCACCAGCTACGGCGACTCCCCCTATTCCAGCCCCTCCAGCTTCGCGGGCAACCCCTATTTCATCGACCTGGACCTGCTGGCCGAGGACGGCCTGCTGACGCGGGAGGATCTGGACGGCCTGAGCTGGGGCGATGACCCCCGCCATGTGGACTACGGCCCGCTCTATGAGGCCCGCTACGCCGTGTTGGCCAAAGCCAAGGAGCGCGGCTGGGACCGGGACCGGGCGGCGGTGGAGACCTTCGCGGCGCAGAACCGGGATTGGCTGGCGGACTACGCCCTGTACATGGCCCTCAAGCGGCATTTCGATATGAAAAGCTGGATGGACTGGCCGGACGAGGCCGCCCGGCTCCACCGCCCGGAGGCCCTGGAGACCTGGCGGGCGCGGCTGCGGGAGGATGTGGACTTCTTTACTTACATCCAGTTTCTCTTCTTCCGCCAGTGGGAGAAGCTGAAAAGCTACGTCAACGGCCTGGGCATCCGCATCATCGGGGACCTGCCCATCTATGTGGCCCTGGATTCTGCGGACGTGTGGGCCGCTCCCGATATGTTCCAGTTGGACGAACGGGGCTACCCCACGGAGGTCTCCGGCGTTCCGCCCGACTACTTCAACGCCGACGGCCAGCTCTGGGGCAACCCGCTCTACAACTACGCGGCCATGGAGCGGGACGGCTTCCAGTGGTGGATCCGCCGCGTGGGCGGCGTGGCGCGGCTCTTTGACGTGATCCGCATCGACCACTTCCGTGGCTTTGAGAGCTACTGGGCCGTGCCCTACGGCGACACGACGGCCCGCCGGGGCCGCTGGGTCAAAGGGCCGGGGATGAAGCTGGTGGGCGTGCTGACCAGTTGGTTCCACAATCTGGAGTTCATCGCCGAGGACCTGGGCTACGCCACGCCGGAAGTGGCCAAGCTCCTGCGGGATTCCGGCCTGCCCGGCATGAAAGTGCTGGAGTTCGCCTTCAGCCCTGACGGCAAGAGCGACCACCTGCCCCACACCCACAGCTTCAACACCACCTGCTACACCGCCACCCACGACAACGCCCCCCTGGCCCTCTGGAAGAAGACCGAGGCCACGAAAGCGGAATTGAAGTTTGCCAAAGAATACGGCGGCTTCGGGTCCGGCAAGGATTTCAACGACGGCGTGATCCGCCTGGGGATGCGCAGCGCCGCCATGCTCTTCGTGGCCCAGATGCAGGACTGGCTGGAACTGGCCGAAGGCTGCCGCATGAACCTCCCCGGCACCCTGGGCGGCAACTGGACCTGGCGGATGCTCCCCGGCGAGGCCACCCCGGAACTGGCCAAACGCATCCGGGAACTGACCCGTATCTTCGCCAGGCTCCCCAAAGAGAAGGAAAAAGAAGAAAAACCCGAACAAGCGCCAAAGCCCTGAGCGGCCCAAAGCGCAGCGAACCCCCGCACAGCCCCCGGACGCAACAGCGCCCGGAAGCAGTGCGGGGTTTTCCCTTGCCAGGAAAAAAGCGCCCGCCCTTGCAGGGCGCGCCGACCCCGGCGCGCCGCGCAGCAACCCCCCTGTTTTCCACAACATCGGGCGAATTCGCACACGCCCGGTAGGGAACGCCGTCCTCGGCGTTCCGCGCAGCAATACCGAAAACAAACTTCCACGTTTGGCAAATCCGCAGCATTTCATCGTAGGGGCCAGCGTCCCCGACGGCCCCCAGCAGCCGCCAAACCCCACGCGCCACGTCCGGCGAATTCGCAGCCGCCCCTTCCTTCCC
>JAFXXH010000040.1 GCA_017542425.1 Oscillospiraceae bacterium
AGGAGCTTGCCGACCTCAAACTTGCGCAAAAACCACTTCACCGTATCATTTGCCTCTTGCGCTTCCACCAACTTCTGTGATAACATAGTTGCCATAGCATATACCTCCTGTGTTTTTGTTGTTGTGGTGACTACATTATATCACAGTTCGAGTCTATATGCTATTCTTTTCGTCCTTTTTCGCCTTGATATCGCGCTTAAATCGGAGCTTTATTAGACTTTTTTGTCAGAATCTCATGTGGGAAGTTTTAGTTTTTAACAAAAAACTCGCAAATTTTTTGTCGTTTCAGTACAAAACACAAGCGATATTCAAAATAACACTTAGTAGAATTGTAAGATTGAACAGAACAACATATTTGTTAAATGCATAACAAAAAAGACGCCCGGAAGCCGTTGGAAACGGCTTCCGGGCGAAGGTCTCATCGCTGCGTTCCGCATCTCGCCGGACCGCATTTTGTCACAAACGGAGGAGAGCCGACTTGCGTATCAATCAGCAAGCCGGCTCTTTTGCCTCAAAACTCCCGGAGCTCCCGCAGCCCATCCTCCGTCAGTTCCACCACCCGCGTACACACCTCTCTCAGATACTTCCGGTCATGCGACACGCTGAGGATCGCGCCGGGGAAGGAGGCCAGGAGGGCGCGAATCTCCGGGCCGGAGAGGGGGGAGAGGTTGCGGGTCGGCTCGTCCAGGACCAGCACGCCCGCGCCGAACATGCAAAGGCGCAGAAGCAGCAGTTTGGCCTTTTGTCCGCCGGAGAGGGCGTCCATGGGGTGCAGCATCTCCTGGGGCGTGAAGTTCAGACTGCCCAGGCGCGTCCGGGCGGCGGTGACGGCCTCCTTCCCGCCGCCGGGGGCCAGAAACTCCACCGGGGTCCTTGCCGGGTCGAGGGCCTCCGCGTAGTCCTGGGGCAGATAGCCGACTGGATAGCCCTCCCGCGCCTCCAGCGCGGTCAGGAGCCGGCGCAGCAGGGTGGTCTTCCCGGCCCCGTTCCGCCCGACGATGCCGACGCGCTCCGGCCCGCGCACTCGCAGCGCCAGGCCCCGCGCCAGCACGCGCCCGTCCGGGGCGACAAGTTCCGGCAGCGTCCAGTCCAGGACCGTGCGCCCCGCCGGAAACGCCGCCGCGCCGTCGAAGCGCAGGGCAATGGCTTCCTCATATTCCGGCGGCTGGGTCATCTCGCCCCGCTCCCGTTCATAGCGCCGTTCCATGGCCTTCACGGCGGCCATCTTCTTTTTCAGCAGCCGCCCGCCGGAGGGGTCGGCCCGGGAGATCACGTTCTGCTCATGCTCCACCCGCTGCTGGATACGCCGAAAGCGCTCCATGGCCTCCCGGTCCGCCCGGCGTTCGCTGCGGGCCTGCTGCGCCTGTTTCGCAAAGCCGCTGCGCCGCCGGGCCATGAAGTCCGCAAAGGACAGATTGGCCACGGTCCAGCGGCTGCGCTGCTTGTGGCGGAGCTGTTCCAGCAAGATCACCCGGTTGGCGGTCCGCTCGATCAGGGTCTCGTCGTGGCTGATGTACAGCACGGCTCCCCGGTGGGAGCGGATGCGCCGCTCCAGCCAGCGCAGGGTCTCCAGGTCGATGTCGTTGCCGGGTTCGTCCAGCAGCAGTACGTCCGGCTCCCCAGCCAGCAGCAGGGCCATTTGCAGCTTCACCCGCTCCCCGCCGCTGAGGGACCGGAGGGGCCGCCGCTCCTGACACAGCCGGGGGTCCAGCTCCAGTTCCGCGGCCAGCCGATACCAGTCGCCGGCGGGCAGCGCCGCCAGATACTCCGCCGCGCTCCGCTCCCGCAGTTGCGCCGGGAGTTCCTGGGGCAGATAGCCCAGCGTCGCGCCCCCGCTGCGCCGCCCTACGCAGTCGGCGTAGTCCTCCACCGAACGGGGATCATAGATCCATCGGAGCAGGGTGCTTTTTCCGTTTCCTTCCTCCCCGACGATCACCGCCCGGTCCCCTTCGTTGAGGACCAGGGAAAACCCCTCCAGCAGCACCCGCAGGTCTTCCCGGTGGGTGATGGTCAGGCCCTCGATTTGCAGCAGCATCCGAATCCCTCCTTTAAAAAACAAAAATCCCGCTCCCGCGTGCAGCGGGGTCGGGAGGGATTCCGAATGTCAGCCGAAACGCGCACCGAAGCAGGGACGGAACCCGAACACCACCCGACCGAAGCGCACGCAAGAACCCCCGGCGTTTTGCCGGGGACAGAACAGACATCCGCTGTCATTGCTTCGCTTCCAGGTCAGGCAAGGATCATGGTCCCACCGTTTCGCGCCTCATGCGCGCCTTTCCGTTTCTTGAGCTCATCATATCAGGCCGCCTGACGTTTGTCAAGCGGCCTGATACTCGGGATACACTTCACATGGATCACAAAGTGCTCGCTGCAGCCCGGATGGTACACGTTCCAAAAAGACTTCCGGACAAGGTCTTGCCGCCGGTAACCGGGAGCTTTTTCCTGCCGTTTGAATTATGTTCTTTTCTTTACCGGCACCCAGATTGCGCTGTGGTAATCCGGATCAGACTTTTTGCCGTTCACGCAATCATACCATTCCACGCTGGCGTTTCCGCAGAGCTCATAGTCCGGATTGCCGGGCAGCCATTCGCGGAAGATTCGGGTATTGACGGACTGAAGCGCCTCCGGGATTGGGCCGAGACAGTTAAAAACGGCCCAGTCGCACCGAGGAAATTCATAGACTACCATGTCCTCCGGCACGTCTCCGCCCGTGTACTTTCCTGCGATGAGATACCGAAACTTTCCATTGCCGATATCGTCGATGCAGACACCATACTCCCCGATGCAGTTGTCAACCAGCGCCTGTTCATAAGGATTTGCCGGCGCGTTCCCCGCATATACGTTGTACGCATATTTTTCACAAATCTCATCCCAGAACTTTGGAGTCTCAGCGTAAGCGGTTTCGTTGTCAAACACCTTCTGAAAGCCGATGACCTTGAAGGGAAACATGGGTGTAATCTTATAATCCATTTGATGACCTCCCTGAATCGAGATTTTGATGGTCAAGGGAAGGAATGCCCTCACGGAAGCACCTCCGCGCACCTGTGAGGGCGTCACGCCGTGGAAACGGGAAAACGCCTTTGTAAAGCTCTCCGACGTCTCATAGCCGTAGCGTAAGGCAATGTCGATCACTTTTTCATCCGTTCCCTGCAGGTCCAATGCCGCCTGATACAGCCTGCGGGATCGGAGGTATTCTCCCATCCCGTAGCCCGTCATCCATGAAAAACCTCTTTGCAAAAAGAACGGGGAAAGATACACCTGTCCGGCTACATCCTGCGCACTGATGTCATCCGTGAGATGCTTTTCTATATAATCGATTGCCGCCCGAATTGCGGAAAGCCACTCCATTCCTGCCGCCTCCTCTCCTTGATAGAATCAGTATAGTCCGAGGACGGGTTCGTGTCCTGTTACTCTTTGCGCAGTTTTGTCCAGAAAGGCGGGTCGTCCCGGCGGAGAAGCCCCTCGTCCATCATGCCGGAAAAGATCTGTGTAAACATCTGGGTAAGGCCGGTCAAAAAGTGCTTGGTCGCCAGGTCTCGTGCCCGTTCGTCCCGAAACTGTTCGATGGCCAGCAGCTTGCGGGACTTCACCACCCTTTCGTCGTGGACCGTAAAATCCACCATCCGCATGGTCATGGCTGCCAGTTCCTCCAGGGAAGCGGGCACGGGAGGCAGATGCTCCGGGGAGTCGAACCGCGCTTCATAGTAGGCGATCAGCTCGTCCAGCAGGGCGTTCCAGATATCCTCTTTGCTCTCAAAATGGCGGTACATGGACAACTTGCCCATCCCGAGAGACCCGGCCAACTCCCGGATGTTGGTCCCCGCAAACCCGTATTTGGAAAACATATCCAACGCCGCCGCCAGGATTTTTTCCTTTGTGTCCTTTGCCATGCAGCACCTCCAATCAAAAACGCGACCGCTCGTTCGTGTTATAGTATAGCGAACGAGCGGTCGCATATCAAGCACAATGTGATTTCTTCACCTACATGTTCAAAGAACTGCGAAAACCGTTGAGAATTGCAGAAAAATGTGGTATCCTACATTTTGAGGTATTTTACCTTGTACAACCATGTGAGAACAAAATCTGTATGTAAGGAGTTTGCTATATGCTCCACCCCGGTCTCTATGAGCAGATCATCAATCAGGGGATCGACACAGAGCTTGCCTCAACAGACAAGCTCTGTCAAACCGCGCCTGTAGATCCTGCTGAAGCATCCAAAGTGCTGGCAAAGTATGTGGCTGAGGTGGTGGAGCGCGGGTTGGACAATCTTCGGGATCATGGCGGCGATCTGAATGCACAGGTTGCCCTGGCGAATCAGATCATCACCACAATCCAGGCAGAAACGCAAGAAGCTGACTTCGAGGCGCTCTCTGTTGCGGAGCGAGCGGAGCAGCTTCTTGCGCTTTTTGACCGGCAGAACAGCATTTGGGCTGTAGATGAGAAGGCCCAGGTCGTCCGCCCGGAGACATCTATCGCCCGATCCAGCCTGTTTACCGGTGCTGTCCACGAGCCGCAGATGTACACGGAGCTCAAAAAGGAGATCGTGTCCTGCAACCGGATCGACATGCTGGTTTCCTTCATCAAGTGGAGCGGGCTGCGTCTCATCATGGACGAGCTGACAAGCTTCACCCAAAACGGCGGCGCGCTGCGGATCATCACAACCTCTTACATGGGCGCGACCGATGTGAAGGCGATCGAAGAACTGCGCAAGCTCCCAAATACACAAATCAAGGTCAGCTATAACACCAAGATCACCCGTCTCCATGCAAAGGCATATATCTTCCACCGGGACACCGGATTTACGACGGCCTATGTGGGTTCGTCCAATCTTTCCAACGCTGCCTTGACCAGCGGTCTGGAGTGGAACACAAAGATCACGAAAAAGGACCTGCCGGAGACCATCGACAAGGTGGCGGCCACCTTTGAGTTTTACTGGAACGACAAAGAGTTTGAATATTACGACGAAGGGCAGCGGGAGAGGCTGGCCCGCGCACTACAGGCCGAGAAGTTTTTCGACAGCAACAACGCCGAGATCTACACCATGGACATCCAGCCTTACTCCTATCAACAGGAGATTCTGGATAAGCTGGAGTCGGAGCGCACCGTCCGCGGCTATACCCGCAATCTTGTGGTTGCCGCTACCGGTACAGGCAAGACAGTGATTTCTGCGCTGGACTATAAGCGTTTCCGCAAGCAGAATGCCGGAAGTCCCTGCCGCCTGTTGTTTGTGGCTCACCGGGAGGAAATCCTCAAGCAGAGCTTGTACACCTTCCGGGCGGTGCTGAGAAATGCAAATTTCGGCGATCTGTTCGTTGGCGGCGATCGACCCGACAGCATTGACCATCTCTTCCTGTCCATTCAGACATTTAACAGCCAGGACTTTACGGCGAAGACCTCACCGGATTTCTACGACTACATCATCGTGGACGAGTTCCACCATGCGGCTGCGCCGACCTATCAGAAACTGCTGGAATACTACCAGCCCAAGATTCTACTGGGGTTGACCGCCACGCCGGAACGAATGGACGGCAAGAGCATCCTCGGTTCCTTCAACAACCGCATTGCGGCAGAGATTCGTTTGCCAGAAGCGATCGACCGCAAGCTCCTGTGCCCCTTCCAGTATTTCGGCGTGACCGATACGGTGGATCTGGACAAGCTGAAATGGTCGGCAGGTGGCTACGACAGAAATGAATTGTCCACCATTTATACGATGAGCGGCTTGGTCGCAGAGCGCCGCGCAGATCTGGTCGTGACCTCGTTGCTGAAATATGTGACCGATATTGACGAGGTCAAGGGCCTGGGCTTCTGCGTCACGGTACAGCACGCGGAGTTCATGTGCCGTTATTTCAATGGACATGGCATCCCGTCCATGTTCCTGACCGGCCATTCGCCCGATGAAGAACGCCGCAGCGCGAAGGATTGCCTCGTTTCCGGCAAGGTTCGCTTTCTCTTCGTCGTGGATATCTATAACGAAGGTGTGGATATCCCGGAGGTCAATACGGTTCTGTTCCTCCGTCCCACGGAATCGCTGACCATCTTCCTGCAGCAGCTTGGCCGCGGCCTTCGCCTGGCGGAAGACAAAGAGTGCCTGACCGTTCTCGACTTCATCGGCCAGGCAAATAGAAAGTATAACTTTGAAGACAAATTCGCCGCGCTGCTCTCCAACACCACCCGCAGCGTGACCCGCGAGATCAAGGACGGCTTTGTGTCCGCCCCCAAGGGTTGCTATATCCAGCTGGAAAAGAAAGCGGCCAAATACATACTCGACAATATTCGCGCCTCCTATGGCAATACCGCCGGATTGGTGATCAGCGTGGCCTCTTTCGAGGAGGACACCGGCATGAAGCTAAGCCTTGCCAAGTTTCTGGACTATTATCATCTTGATCCTCGGAGCATCTATAAGTTTGCTACCTTCTCCCGTCTGTGCGCGCGTGCAGATGTGATCGACGATTTCAACGAACCGCTGGAAGAGACGATGACCAAAGCCATGGCAAGACTGGCGGTGATCGACTCCCGGCGTTGGATTACGTTCCTGCTGGGGTTGCTCCCGAAACTGGATGATACGGATTTTGCCTCCCTGCCCGATTTCCAAAAGCGGATGCTACAGATGTTTTATATCACAGTCTGGGGCAAAGCTGCCGAGGATTGGAACAGCGACGAAGTTCTGGACAATCTATACGCCCTGGCCGATAGCCCTGTGCTGTTGGGTGAGCTCATGGAACTGCTGGAGTATCAGTATGATCGGATTGACTTTCTCGATGCGCCGGTGGATGTGGGCTTTGACTGCCCGCTGGATCTGTACTGCACCTATACCCGTGACCAGTTGCTTGTGGCACTGGATTTCCTGAAGCCCGCGACTGTGCGTGAGGGTGTGAAATGGCTGCCGGATCAGAAGCTGGACGTATTCTTCGTGACGCTGAACAAGGCGGACAAGGACTATTCACCCACGACCATGTACAACGACTATTCCATCAACGAATGGCTGTTCCACTGGCAGAGCCAGAGCACCACGGCGGAGCGTTCCTCCACCGGCCGGCGATACATCCATCACAAAGAGCAGGGCAGCCGCGTGCTGTTGTTCGTCCGTGCGTTCAAGGCCGACCGGATCACCGGCGGTGCTGAGGCTTATACCTATCTCTGCACAGCCAACTATGTGAAGCATGAGGGGGAGAAGCCCATGAACATCACCTGGCGGCTGGATGCCCCGATCCCGGCGAAATATTTGAAGAAGACGAACAAGCTCGTGGTGGGATAATCAAATCGCGGTTTTCCCTCTTCGCCACTGCATCCGAAGTAAGAATTGATAGTGGGGAATAAATCTTTTCACAATTTCAATTGTTCCGTAATTGGTTCAAAGAACGATATACAAGGGAAAATCGAAAAGTGGTGAGAGGAAGCGCCCACGCTTTGCTTCTGTCAAATGTGTGGTTCCATCAAGCCGCACGGTTTTATCGAGGTGAATCATCTTGAACTGAAACCGCAGTATTCCTTTCCTCAGATGCGGATTGCCCTCTGCCAGGAATCCAGCAAGAGGTTTGAAGCCCTCAGAAGTGTTCGCCCCATTCGGGAAAGGTACACCCTCTAGTTGATACTACGAAAGATCAGAATCGGTAGGAGCCGCCATATGACCAGTATTTGCAGGGAGATATTCAAAGCGATCCACGAAGGGAAGTGGCTGAGTATTGAATACAAGAATCGAGAAGGACAGATCACGAAGTTTTGGGTAGGGATCAAGTCCTTGGATTCCCATCGCCGCAGCATGGTTGTAGACGGTTTGCACCTGGGCCAGTTGCAAGTTCAGGAACTGAAGCTCTTCATCGACTCCATCTTGAGTGCCAGAATCATCGAGGGAAGCTATTGCGAAATCAACCGCAAGCTGGTAGACGACATCAAGCTGAATCCATCGAATTACACCGGCCTGTTCGATCAGATTCCGAATTTGAAAATCCTGAACTATCTGAGCGACTGCAACCGACTGGACGCCACGCCTTACAGTTGCGATTACAAGCTGGTGCATTGCTTCGACGGCGACAGATTTGAGAACGGGTCCTGCGTGTTGACAGATGAGCAGTTCGCGGAAATCGTGAAAGCGTTCCAGTATCAGGCCAACAGGGACGACGGCAAAATCCGTGTGAAGCAGTTGGGATTAAACGCGATCAGCGTCCCTGTAAGGCAGGGACTGTATGTGCTGGCATATTATAAACTGCAGTTGGATGTGAAAAGCCGCACCATGCGAGCGGACAACGATCTCACCTTCTGCCATGAATTCACCATCAACGGGGATAAACTGAGCATACGCCAGTTTCTGGACCCCGGCGATCTGGATTTGCTGGACAAGCCCTCAGCCAACCTGGAGACGATCAAGGACTATATCACATGGAACAACTCCAATCTCCGCGGCGTCGATGACATGCCCTATGTGATCGCCATCGGGTTCGACAGCCCCCTGGATTTGGAGCATGAATACGCCTCCATCCTGGATATGTATCACAATGGAGAGGTCACCGCGCCAATTCGGGCCTTCTTTGGGGAATACCTGAAGCGGTCGGTTCGGAGAAAGCAGTATCCGCTGGCCTTGCTGAACCGAAAGGTAAACCTGGACCAGCTCCTTGCCATCAACTATGCCATGCGGTATCCGTTGACCTACGTCCAGGGGCCGCCGGGAACCGGGAAAACCAATACCATCATGAACACCATCATGACGGCTTTCTTCCATGGGCGCACGGTTTTGTTCGCGTCCAACAACAATCATCCGATTGATGAAGTATACAAAAAGATGCGCCGGCTGCGGTATCAGGGAAGGCCGATTCCGTTCCCGATGATCCGCCTTGGCAATCAGACGGTGGTCAGCAAGGCGCTCGATGAGATTCGCACCCTGTATGAGCAGGCGAAGGATATTCCGATCTACGATTCCACGCTGGACAAAAAGCGAAGTCAAACGGTTCAGCGCACATCCGAACTGACGAAGCTGCTGGAACGATATGATGAGATCCTGGACCTCCGCGAGCGGCGGGAGGTGACGCAGCATCTTTTGGAGGAAAACGGCCAGCTCAATTTCCAGTTTGAACTGCGCGGCAAACAGCTGGCGGAAATTGATCGCCGGCTGCGTGAAATCGGAGAAATCAGGGACGAGGATGCTTTGCGGCTGATCGATGATAATGAGCGAGAGTTCCTGCTCTTTCTAAACTTTTCGTCGATCAAGCACATCAAGCGCCTGGGAGAGCCCAAGTATAAGGACCTTCTCAAAATCATCTACATGGCGCCGGAGGACCCGGAGCGGGTCAATCAGTTCAACCAGTATCTCAGCGATCCCGATCATGTCCGTCTGTTCCAAAGAGTCTTCCCGATTATCGCAACGACCTGCATTTCTGCGCATCGGATCGGTGAGCCCGGCGTCTACTTCGACATGGTCATCATGGACGAGGCCAGCCAGTGCAATACCGCTGTGTCTCTTGTGCCCATTTTGCGTGGAGAGAATCTGATGCTGGTGGGAGATCCGCAGCAGCTGCAGCCGGTCATTCTGTTGGACAGCAAGGATAATCAGATCCTGCGGAAAAAATACGAAGTCGCGCCGGAATATGACTACATTGAGAACTCAATCTACAAAACCTTCCTGGCGTGCGATCCCGTGAGCGACGAAGTGCTGCTGCGCCACCATTATCGCTGCCATCCCAAAATCATCGGATTCAACAACAAAAAATACTATAACGGGAAACTTGTAATCGACAGCCCGGAAAATGCGCAAACACCGCTCATGTTCGTGAACGTGCAGGATTCCGAGTCTGCGATCAAGAACACCTCTCCCGGAGAAGCAGAGCAGATCCTTCGCTATGTGCGCAGGAATCCGGACAAAAGCATCGGGATCATCACACCTTTTGCCAATCAGCGTGCACTGATCAATGATGCGCTGCAAAAGAACGGGAGAGGAGATGTGGCGTGCGGAACGGTCCACGCATTTCAGGGCGACGAAAAGGACGTCATTCTGTTCTCGCTCGGCCTCTCAGATGCGACAAAGGTGAAAACCTATGACTGGCTGAAAAACAACCGGGAGCTTTTGAATGTAGCCACATCCAGGGCGCGGAATGAACTGATTGTCCTCGGAAGCGAGAAGAACTTGAAGCGGCTGCACAGGAAGAGCGAACAGGACGATCTTTATGAACTGGTAAACTATATCAAATCCAACGGCGCCAGCCAGGTAACACAGCGCGCTGCCATGTCTCGGGCCTTGGGGATCAAGCCCTACAGCACGGAGACGGAAGCCGCGTTTATGGAAAACCTGAATCACGCCATCGACAACATTCAGCCCTCCGGCTCCCGTTACACCGTTCATAAGGAAGTCCCGGTCTCCCAGGTGTTTGTGGAGAATCCGTCCTATGCCGACCTGTTTTATACTGGCCGATTTGATTTCGTTGTATATGAGCGAGGACCGGCCAGAATGCAGCTGCCGGTGCTGGCGATTGAGCTGGATGGGAAAGAGCACTTCGATGATGAAGTGGTGAAGGAGCGAGACCGGAAAAAGAACCAGATTTGTCGGGAACACAACTTTGAACTGATCCGGGTGGAGAATACCTATGCCAGACGATATCATTACATCAAGGATATCCTGATTCAGTATTTTACGAATGGAAAAGTCAGTTGATATCCCCACCACGTCTTTTGACGCACTGCAATCATACAACAAACAAACCGCCAGAAATGCCCCGGTCTTGCTGCTTTCGGGAAAAAGCGGCTTCCTTCCCGGGAGGTTTTTTGAAGCGTTTCTGAAGGAGCGCTGCATTCCCCGTCAGCGTGCGGGACTGCGGGCGTATCTGGAGGCGCATGGCCGAAGACGACCAAAGGATGGAAGGAAAGGAGGTACACGCATGACGATTCCAGAATACATTTTACAGCAAGATGAATCCATCCGACCCCGCCTGAGAGCAATCTACGCCCCGGCCCGTGCAGCCGACGCAGTTTGCGACCGGACAATCCTGTTTTGTAACCTGGATTCTATTGCAAAATGCGCCGGTAAACGGCCAAATCCTCCTCTCCGAACACGTTGAAGATGACCTGGATGGCGCTGTTTTTTCCGGTTTTCCAATCCTTCACCGTCTGCACCGCGATCTCCGCCGCCTCCCGCTTGGGGAAGCCGAAGACGCCGGTGGAAATGCAGCAGAAGGCGATGCTTTTGCAGCCGTTTTGCTCCGCCAGTTCCAGACAGGAACGATAGCAGGAGGCGAGCAGTTCCTCATGGCGCTTTGTCAGCCGTCCCTGTACGATTGGGCCGACGGTGTGGATGACATATTTGCATGGAAGGTTGTAGGCGGGCGTGATCCTGGCCTGTCCGCATGGCTCGGCATACCCCTGCTTCTCCATCATCTCAGCACAAGCGTTCCGAAGTTGGATTCCGGCAAAGGTATGGATGCAGTTGTCGATGCAGTTGTGGCAGGGCTGATAGCAGCCCGTCATGCCGGAGTTGGCCGCGTTCACGATGGCGTCGCAGCGAAGCGTTGTAATGTCCCCCTGCCAGAGATAGAGGCCCGGCTCCAGCGGACTCAGGTCGGACAGGTCTGTGATCCCTTTTCGACGGGTTTCCTCTTGCAGATATTCGTCCTGCACCTGGAGGAAATCCGGGCTGATGCTTGCGGGCATACGGATGTTGAAGAGACTCCGCAGCAGCCGCCGCTGCGCGGCTTCCTCGGACGGAATCGCCATAGTCTGATCGCTCCGCCGCTCCTCCAGGAGGGTACGGATGAGATACAGCCGTTTTTCTCTTTGGTTCATCGTCTCACCTTCTGTCAAAATCTGCGCTTTGTCTGTACGGCATGGAAAGCCGGGTTGTCCGTTCTTTGCCCGGCATTGCAAATCATGCCGCCTCGTCTGTCAGCTTACCACAATCTCTCCGTTGCCGCCACCTTCATCCTGAACAATAACAGACGAACAGATACCCTGAAAATCAAATACTCTGCCGTAGATCGGCACCGACTGTTTTTCATACAGGGAAGCCGGAGGGCTGTCCGCGTTTGGCACTGACGGAGCAGGGCGGAGCGGGAAGGAACAGAAGAGGACCCAGGCGCCCTGTATGCAGGTGACGCCTGGGTCATTCTGTTTCCAAAACTCTGATATGAAAGCCTGAGGGCGGACCGTCAAGCCGCGTATGCGCGGTAGAGGAAGGTGACGATGTGTCCGCGGGTCAGGGTGCCGTTCGGGTCAAAGGCCGTGGCGCTGACGCCCTTGGTGATTCCCTCGGCCACCGCCCAAAGCACCGCGTCGGCGTACCAGGCGCCGGAGGGGACGTCCGCGAAGGGATTGGTTTCCGACGGCGTGCCGCCCTTCCATGCCCGATAGAGGAAGGCCACGGCCTGGGCGCGGGTGACGGTGCGGTCGGGGCCGAAGTGCGTGGCGTCCATGCCGTATGTCACGCCGCTTTCCACCGCCCAAAGCACTGCCTGATACCAGGCGTCGCTTTCGCTGACATCCACGAAGGGGTTTTCAGCGCCGGAGGGCGCGGGGGAACCGGCGGCCTTCCACAGCGCCAGAACCGTCTCGGCGCGGGTGCAGGCGCTGTTCACGCCGAACACAGTGTCGCTTTCCGGCTGCATCACATCGGTCTGCTCCGCCCAACGCGCTGCTTCAAAGTACCACGCGCCCGGATTCAGATCACTGTAGAACCCTGCGCCCGGCCCGCCCTGCTCCGGGGGCGTGGGCTGCGTGCCGTCACCCGGAGGCGTGGGCTGCGTGCCGTCACCCGGAGGCGTGGGCTGCGTGCCGTCACCCGGGGGAGTGGGCTGTGTGCCGTCACCCGGGGGAGTGGGCTGTGTGCCGTCACCCGGAGGCGTGGGCTGCGTGCCGTCGCCCGGGGGAGTGGGCTGCGTGCCGTCGCCCGGCGGCGTGGGCTGGAATCCGCTGCCCGTCCCGCTTCCGGCGGTCGCGGTGGCGGCGGCGCTGCCGTTCACGCTGAGGGTGTACGTCTCCCCATTGGTGAGGGCGGGGGAGGAGAAGATTACGCAGCTTGCCGCACGGACCGCAGTACCGGAGTAGAGCGTGCTGCCGCTGCTGTCCAAAACCGTGATGGTGCTGCCCGCGCTGACGGACACGCCGCCCTGCCCGCCGGGCATCCCGCCGCCCATGCCGGGACCGTTGCGCGAAAAGCCGTCGCCGGTTCCGGCAGCGGCGGCCTGGAAGCCCATGCCGGGACCGCCCATGTCGCTGCCGCCGAAGATGACATAGTTCTGGCTGCCCTGAGAGAAGCGGACCCCCATGCCGGGCGCACCCACTGCCAGGACCGTGCCGCCGGTGACAAGGACGCCGGTCTCCGCATCCAGCGGGCTGTTGTCGCCGCTGGAGGCGCTGTAGACCTGGACCGTGCCGCCGGAGATGTTCAGGCTGCCGTTGGAGTCAATGCCGTCGCCGCTTTGGGCGTCCACATAGACGCTGCCGCCGGAGATGTTGCAGGAGAAGGCGTAGCCCGTTAGGTCGCTGTTGGCGGCGTTGAGGCCGTCGTCGCTGGCGTGGACGGTGACCGTACCGGAATAGATGTTCAGCGTGGCGGCCTCGATGCCCTCCTCACTCTCTGCGACGGTGACGGTGGGACCGGCGGTACCGGCTGCGCCGATGTTCAAACTGTAGTCGCTCTTGATGCCGTCGTCCACGGCGGAGACGGTGACGGTGCCGCTCAGGATGTTCAGCGTCTGGTCGCTTTTGAGTCCGTCGTTGACGTAGCAGCGGATGTTCAGCGTGACATCCTGGATGCCGAGCCAGGCTTCTCCCTCCGCCTCGGTGGTCGCGCCGCCCTTGACGCCGTTTTTGCCATAGGCCCAGACGTTGATGGTGCCGGTGCCGCAGATGGTGACCCTGGAGCCGTCCTTGGTCTTGATGACCGCGTTCTCCGCGTCCGCGTTGTCAGGATAGCTCTCGTCGTTGTTGTACGCGCTGTCGCGCAGGTCGTTGACGCTGCCCGCCGCCGCCACGATGGTGACCTCGGTGCTCTTGTTGCAGGAGATCGGGGCCGTGGTGCTGCTGCTCAGGGTCAGACCGTCCAGCACGAGGGTGACGCCGGTGCTGCCTTTCTTGATTTTGATGGAACCGTCGGCGCAGGAGCCGGAGACCACATAGGTACCGGCGCCGGAGATCGTGAGGGCGGTGCCCTCGATCTTGTATGCGTCGGAATTCCCCTCCGTGACGGCGATGCCGTCGTCGGAGAAGACGAAGACGGTGGCCCCCGCGGTGTCATAATCCGCCAGCGTGGACATCACGCACAGGCCGTACAGCAGCGTCAGCGCCAGCAGCACCGCGATCCATCGCTTCCATTTGCTTCGTTTCATGTTCGTATCCTCCTTTGTCCGGGGCGCATCCGCCCTTTTTTCCTGTATGACTGCCACGGTGCGCGGGAACCGTGCCGCCTTACCTGCGCCAGCCGTTCCGGCCGCCCATCATGCCGCCGCCCCCGCCCATCATGCCGCCTCCGCCCATCATCTGATTGGGGATGGCGTTCACGGTCTGGCCGTTGATGATGATGGTGCCGCCGTTGTACTGGGCGCTGCCGTCATAGTCGAAGGCGGACTGCGCGGTGACGTCGATGATGCCCCCGTTGATGATGAGATTGCCGTTGGAGTCCACGCCGTCCGTGTCGCCCGCGCTCATCACGATGGTCAGCTCTCCGCCGTTGACCTCCAGGGTGGGCGTATAGGCGGAGGACTTGCGCGCCGCATTGATTCCGTCGTCGGAGGCGGAGATGCGGATCTGGCCGCCGTTGATCTGGATATAGGTGGCCTCCAGCCCTTCGGCTGCGGTGATCTCAAATGTGCCGCCGTCGATCTGCAGCAGGGCCTCGGCGTGGATGGCGTCGTCGGAGACGGTGATCCGGAAGTCGCCTCCGGCCAGATAGATGTTGCCCAGCGTGTCGTCGTCGCTGTTTTCGGCGTGGAGCCCGTCTTCCCCCGCTTGCAGGGTGAAGCTGCCGTCCGCGATGGAAAGATTGTCCTTGACGCGGATGGCGTGGTCGGCCGCCTCGATCTCGTAGACGCCCTGCGTGAACGTCACATCGTCCTTGCCGACGATCCCGCGTCCGGCGGGGGAGCTGATGCGCAGCGTGCCCGTCCCGTTGAAGCTGAGGTCGTCCTTGGAAAAGATGACCGCGTCCACGTCGTTGTCGTCGATCTGGGTGAAGCGCCCGCCGTTGGAGAGGACGTTCACCGTGCCATCGGCCAAGGTGACGAACACCTTGTCCGCCTGGACGACGTAGAGCGCCGCAAAGCTGTCGGCGTGGACGGTCACGCCGTCGAGGACAAGCTGCACCTCGTCTTCTTTGGCGGCGTCCACGATGACGCTGCCGTCCAGCGCGCCGGAGAGGATATAAGTGCCCGCCGCCGTGATCGTCACGGTGGAGCCGTTGACGCGCACCGCGTCGGAATCCGCCAGCGCCGTCGTGCCGCTGAGGGTGACGGTGACCGCTTCCCCGGCGTCGTAGACGCCGGAGAGGTCGCGCTGGGAGAAGCTTTCGGCGTAGGCGTCGGAACTGGTGACCGTCGTTTCCGTATCGCTGCGCGTTGCCGTGCCGGTCTGCTGCGCGCCGCAGCCGCTGAGAAGCAGCGCGCCGGCCAGCGCCAGGGGAAGAAGCGGTTTGAATTTGAAGCTCATGCCCATTGCCTCCTTGTTTGAAATCCTGGGGACAGTGTAGCGTGCCAGCGGGAAAATGTCCCCGAAAAGCTGCGGCGAAGTTTACGAAAAGCATACGAAACTGGCCAGGGAGCGTATCGCCCCAAGCCCGTTGCTGCTATTCCTGCGATGGAGACGGGAATCTTGCCTCGAACACGGCGCCGCCGTCGTTGCGCGCCGTGAGACGCCCGTGATAGGTCTCCGCAACGGACTGTGCGATGGCCAGGCCGATCCCGTGTTTTCCGCCCTTCCCTTTGTAAAACCGCTCAAAGACGTGGGGCAAATCGTCCGGGGAGATGCCCGGCCCGTCGTCGGAGACCTGCACGCAGACCGCGCCGTCTGTACTGCGGCAGACAAGATGCACCCGGCTTTCCGCGTAACGGATGGCGTTGGAGATCAGATTGCCGAACAGCCGCTGGGCGTCGGGCTCGCGGATGGGCAGCAGCACGGGCGCTTCGTCGAAGTCGAAGTCAAACCGGACGCCGCGCCTGTCCGCCTCCGCCCGCTGCTCCGATACGCACAGAGACAGGAGTTCCCGCAGATCCAGCGGATCGGCTTTGCCCTCCGGCGCGGCGCGGCCCATGCGGGAAAGATAGAGGATGTCTTCCACCATGCCGCCCAGCTGATCGGACTCCGAGAGGATGACCTTTGCCGCACGCTGCGGTTCCATGACGCCGTAGACGATGCCCTCCGCGTTGCCCCGAATGCTCGTCAGCGGCGTGCGCAGCTCATGGGAGACGTTCTGGAAAAAGGTCTCCTGCTTCTGTTTCGCCGCCCGCAGCTCGGCGGCCATGCGGTTCATGGAATCGGCCAGCGCCTCAAACTCCAGATCCAGGAACTGAAAGGTCCGGGGCGTGAGATCTCCTCCGCCGATCTCCTCCGCGAACGCGGAGAGGCGCTGCACCGGCTGCGCGAAGGAGCGGGCGAACAGGCGGCTCAGGAACACCGAAAGCAAGATCGCGGCGAGGATCACAATCAGCAGCATGAGGTTGATTTGATCGGTCAGCGCCGTGAGCGAGGTGACGTCCACATAGACCACCAAAAACCGCCCCTCTTCCACGGGGTCCGCTTCGACGGAAACGGCGTAGCTGCCGCTGTCCAGGGAAATGACTTCATCTTTCACGCCGCCGGTCAGGCCGTGTGCCTGGAAATATGCCGCCAGCTCCGCCCCGGCCGTGTCGTCCCCGTGCAAATCCAGGCATAGCATCCCGTTTGCGTCCAGTACAATTGCATTGCCTCTCGTGCCGATCATGCGGTCGGGCCTCTCGTCAAAGGGTTTCCCGCCCTCGTGTTCCCAGGGGTCGCCGCGCCGCTCCAGCGCGGCGCTGGCGGAGATCGTCGTGAGCTGGGCGGAGACACGGGAGCGGGTGTAAGCGCGCATCGTCAGGTTGAACGCCAGCGCCACCACCAGGAGCACGGCGCAGGTCAGGCCAATCAGCGTGACCAGGACGCGCCTGCGAATATGCCACTTGCGCTTCATGTCCCCGCCTCCAATCGAAAGCCGAAGCCCCAGACCGCCGCGATGCGCACGCCGCAGCCGTCCAGCTTCTGCCGCAGCCGCCGCACCGTGTCGTCCGTGGCGCGGGTCTCCACGGCGGTCTCAAAGCCCCAGACCGCGTTGAGCAGTTCTTCCCGGGAGACGGCCTGGTCTGCGCGGAGCATCAGATATTTCAGCACCTCGTACTCCGTCGGCGTCAGCGCCAGGACCGCGTCACCATTTAAGATACGGCGTTTGTCCTCGTCCAGACGCAGATTTCCCACTGTGACCGTCTGGGGGGCGGGCGCGGTGTGCTTTTGGCGCTCAAAGTCGATGCGGCGGAACATGGCGCGCACGCGCATCAGCAGCGCCATGGCGGAAAAGGGCTTGGTGATGTAGTCGTCGCTGCCCAGGCCCAGCCCCATGGCATAGTCGTTCTCGCTGTCGCGTGCGGTCAGCATGATGATGGGCACCGTGCTGGCTTTGCGCAGCTCCGTACAAACCGCAAATCCGTCCGAGCCGGGCATCATCACGTCCAGAATCGCCAGGTCACAGGGGCTTTCCCGGAACCGCTCCAGCAGCAGATCGCCGGTGGGAAAGTCCTCGACCCGGTATCCGTCGCTGAGCAGGAAGGTCTTGACCACCTGACGGATGTTGTCGTCGTCGTCCGCAATATAGATCCGTTTGGCTTCATTTTCCATCTTTTCCTCACTCGCTTTCCAAATCTGCACCCATTGTATCAGGGCCTTTGCAGAAAAGCAACGGCGTTTGCGGCCCCAAATTGCCGCGATCCATACGAAGCTCTGCGTGTGGTTTTCGTAAATTTCGCCGCGTTTTCTCGGAGATTTCCGGCGCGAAGGACTGGTATCATACGGACAGCAAGCGACGAAACGACCCCGCCGGAAGGAGGCAAACAACATGGGTGCAATCCAAAACTGCTTTGAGCGCCGCGAGAAGAAATATCTGCTGACAGGCGAGCAGTACCGGGCCATGCGCTTCGGCATGGCGGCGTATATGAAGCCGGACGAACATCCGCGCTATTCCATCAGCAACATCTACTATGACACGGAACACTACGACCTGATCCGCACCTCGCTGGAAAAGCCGGTCTACAAAGAAAAGCTGCGCCTGCGCAGCTACGGCGTGCCCGGCAGCCGCGACCCCGTCTTCGTGGAAATCAAGAAAAAGTATCAGCATGTGGTCTACAAGCGGCGCGTCACGATGCAGATGCAAAACGCACAGCGCTTTCTGCGCGGGGCACAAAGCGGCGACGGCAGCCAGATCAGCCGGGAAATCGACTGGTTTCTGCGCTTTTATCAGCCGGAGCCCAAGGTGTTCATCGCCTATGACCGGGAGGCCTATGCAGCAGCCGACGGCGGGCAGCTGCGCATCACCTTCGACACTGCCCTCCGTGCCCGGTCCAACGACCTGGATCTGCGGCTCGGCGATCATGGGGTCCCGCTGCTCCCGGCGGATTGCTACCTGATGGAGATCAAAATCCCCGGCGCGGCCCCGCTCTGGCTGGCGCGGCTGCTCTCGGACAACGAAATTTTCCCCACGTCCTTCTCCAAATACGGAGCCTATTACAAACAATTCGTGCTCGGCGGAAAAAGCGCCGAAGTGAAAAAGGAGGCTGTTCTCAGTGCTTAACTCGATCATCACCGGAACGGAGATCACCACATCTGCGTTTTTCATCTGCACGGCGGTTTCCCTGGCGCTGGGCCTGGCTGCTGCCGCGCTGAGCATGTTCAAGGCAAAGTCCCGCTATTCCCAAAGCTATATCCTGACGCTGGCCATGCTGCCTGCGCTGGTGCAGATCGTCATCATGATGGTCAACGGCAACATCGGCGCGGGCGTGGCGGTGGCGGGCGCCTTCGGCCTGATCCGCTTCCGCAGCGCGCCGGGCAGCGCCAAGGAGATCGGCATGGTCTTCCTGGCGACCGCCATCGGTCTGGCCACCGGCATGGGCTATGTGGCCATCGCGGCGGTGTTCTTTGCCATCATCGCGGCCTTCTCTCTGCTGCTGACCGCCCTGGGCTTCGGCGCGGGCGCGGCGGAGGAGCGGGAGCTGCGGATCACGATCCCCGAGAATCTGGACTACGAGGGCCTGTTCGACGACCTGTTCCAGAAATACACCCGCAGCGCGGAGCTGAAGCGCGTCAAGACCGCCAGCATGGGCACCCTCTATGAGCTGCGCTATCAGCTGGTCCTCCGGGAGGGCGTTTCCATCAAGAGCTTCCTGGACGAGCTGCGTGAACGCAACGGCAACCTGAGCATCAGCTGCGGCAAGCCGGTGGAAAAGGCTGCGCTCTGAGGAAAACGGCAAAAACCAGAAAAAGGCTCCGGCAGACCCGCTGTCTGTCGGAGCCTTTTGGCCTGCGGGCTTTCCCTCCGCGCCTTTCGTATGCTTTTCGTGGAAAGCGCCGCATCTTCTCGGAGATTTCGGGCGCGGCGTTCTGCTATCCTGACGGTGCGGATGTGAAAGCGCCGCAAAACTCAAATTAGGAGGATAGGAACATGAAACACAGAGGAATCCTTGCGTTGGGACTGGCAGCGGTCCTGTCTGTCTCCGCGCTGTCGCTCTCCGCGTTCGCGGAAGCGCCCGAGGTCGGGAGCGATACGGCGGTGGCAGCGGAGGAAACGCAGACGGCGCGCCCGCGCCGCAAACACGCTGCCCGGCCCGAAAACGGCACGAAGGCTGCCACGGGCGAGGAAGCGGGCGGACGCGGCAAGCACGGCGGCAAGCAGGAGATCGCCGAGCCGGAAAACGCAGTCGGGAAGGACGCGGCCAAAGAAGCCGCCCTGGCCGCCGTCGGCGTGACGGCGGAACAGGCGGGCAAGCTCAGAGTCCATGTCTCCCAGCTCGACGACGGCACCGTGGTCTATCAGCTGCGCTTCCACTGCGACGGCCAGCGGTATTTCGTCCGGATCGACGCGACCACCGGTGCGGTGCTCGAGCAGCGCGCCGAGGAGATCCCGGAGGGCCAGGAGGAGGAAGTGCGCAGACACGGCAGACACGGCGGGAGAAAGGAGGACGCGACTTCCGACGCCGCGCAGGAATCCGCGCCGGCCACAGCGTAAACAGTTGACAGCGTCTCGCCCGTCGGCCTGGCAAAACAGGCCGACGGGCGTTTCCCTTTTGCTCGCGCATCATGTATATGCACCGTCGCGGTACGGCTGCGCCGCCCGCTCCAGCGCCACGCCGCAGCGGCAGGGCAGATAGATCCGGAAGCCGTGCCCGAAGGGGGTCTCGCCGCTGGAATAGATGTAGTCCTCCTGAATCCGGTCCTGGCCGCCCCAGTGCCAGTGGTCGGTGGAGAGCGCCACCCGGTACGCCCCCGGCCCGGTCAGACGAGTATCCAGGAACACGTTCTCCTGGGACTGTGTGGGGTGCAGGTTGAAGGCGAACAGCAGCCCGCCGCGCGCAAACGCGATCAGCTTGCGTTCCTCGTCCAGGCACACTGGCACGGGCTCGCCGGAACAGTGGAGCGCGTGCGTGTTGACAAAGAGGGTCATGGCCCGGTCAAAGGTCGCCAGCCACTCGTATTTCATGTCCGCGCTGCGCACCAGCGACCACTGGCGGCGGGCGTACCGGAAGCTGGAGTTGTTCTCCGGCCGGGGGAAGTCGATCCACTCCGGGTGCCCGAATTCGTTGCCCATGAAGTTCAGATAGCCGTTGCCCGCCAGGGCGCAGGTCAGGAAGCGGCTGAGCTTGTGCAGATCAAAGGCCCAGTCCATGCGCGGGCTGTGGTAGTTCTTCCGCATCCCCGTGTACATCTCCGCTCCCGCCATGCGGAACATCAGCGTCTGATCGCCCACCAGCGCCTGGTCGTGGCTCTCCACATAGCCGATGCGCATCTCTCCGGGACGGCCCCCGGTCAGCTCGTCCCAGATCTGCCGGACGCTCCAGTCCTCCGCCCGACCGCGCACCAGCTTCACCCAAAGGTCCGGGTTCCCCATGCTCAATCGGTAGTCGAAGCCCACGCCGCCGTACTCCAGCGGCAGACAGAGACCGGGGAAGCCGCTCACGTCCTCCGCCACGGTCATGGCTTTTTCGTTCACGCCGTGGATCAGCTCGTTGGCCAGCATCAGATAGAGGCGCCCGTCCACGTTGGTGTTCATGGAGAAATAGTCCGCATAGCGCCGGAAGCTCCGGTAGCCGTGGTCCTCGTAGAGCATACTGGTCACGCCGTCGAAGCGGAAGCCGTCGAAGTGAAATTCCTCCATCCAGTATTTCAGATTGCTCAGCAGGAAGTGCAGCACCTCGGTCTTGCCGTAGTCATAGACCCGGGTCTTCCAGGCCGGATGCCAGCCCCGTCCGCCGGGCAGGAAATACTGCTCGTCGGTGCCGTCCTGGCGGTGCAGTCCCTCCCCCTCGTTGGCGCAGGCGTGGCTGTGTACCAGGTCCAGCAGCACGGACAGGCCCATGCCGTGGGCCTTGTTGACGAGATATTTCAGGTCCTCCGGCGTGCCGTAGCGGAAGGAGGGGGCGAAGAGGTTCGTCACCTGATAGCCGAAGGAGGCGTAGTACGGATGCTCCTGGATCGCCATCAGCTGCACGGTGTTGTAGCCGCAGTACTGGATCCAGCCCAGCAGATGGTCGGCGAACTCCCGATAGGAGCCGACGCCCTCGTACTCCTGCGCCATGCCCACATGGGCCTCGTAGATCATGGGGGAATCCGGGCGCTGCCTGCCGTAGAAGGCCCCATCCGTCCAGGGAAAGGCTTCTTCCGGCATCCAGAGCTGCCCGCAGAGGGTCTTTGTCCGCTCGTCCATGCCGCAGCGGGATATGTAAGCCGGGATGCGTTCCAAGGTGATCCCCTGCCGCCCCACCAGGAGCTTCACATACTGCCCATGCCGCAGCGCGTCCCGCCCGTCCAGGTAGAGCTCCCAGACGCCGTCGCCGATGGGGGTCAGCGGGTTTTCCCACTTTGCCCAGCCGTTGAAGTCCCCCGTGAGCCAAACGGCGTCCGCCCCCGGCAGCCATTCCCGGAAAATCCAGCCGCGCTCGCTGCGGTGAAAGCCGAAGTAGCGGTGGCCGTTGGCAAATTCGGCCAGGGACCTGTCGCCCAAAAGCCGCCAGCGGCGCGTGTTGTAGCGGTCCAGGTGCATCCGCAACTCCCCGCCGCAGGGGATGAGGGTCGGGTCTTTTTTCATCAGCCGCCCCAGGGCCTCGTCCACATGGATCATCTCTCTCTCCTTTCCCATGCGCCGCTGCGTTCCGGGATGTCTCGTCCCCGCTGAAAACGAGCGCGCTGTTACAGATAGGTCACGGTTTCCTCCAGCGCCTTCCGGCTTCCGTGGTTGGGGAGCGGACCGGCGCCCTCGGCGGCATAGCCCAGATCCAGGAGCATCAGGACATCCTCGTGTTCCGGAAGCTCCAGGGCGGAGGCCAGCTGTTCCGGGTCAAAGAAGTTGACCCAGCAGCTGTCCACGCCCGCGTCGGCGGCGGCCAGGAGCATATGGGTGGCCACGATGCTGGCGTCCTCCACGCCGGAATCCCGCTTCCCGCCGGGATAGGTGAAGACCTCGTTGCGGTCAAAGGCCACCACCAGCACGGTGGGCGCGCCGTAGCGGCAGGGGGTGAGCGCGTCGATTTTCGCCAGGCCCTCAGCGGACCGGACCACATAGACATGCTGTTCCTGCAGGTTTTTGGCGGTGGGGGCCAGGCGTCCGGCGCGCAGAATGGCGCTCAGCTTTTCCTCCTCCACCTGGCGGGGGGAATACTGCTTGCAGGAATAGCGGCTTTCAATCACGTTCTGAAATTCCATGGTTTGTGCTCCTCTCTGAACTTTGAATTTTTTGTTTGGATGTTATTCTTCCGCGAAATCCGTGTCCATGGCGACCTGGAGCGTGTAGTCCGGGAAAGCCTTCTGCACGTCGGCCACCACGTCGGCGTACACTGCCCGGCGATCCTTTGCGTCAAAGCTGACCACAATGTCAAAGCGCAGGGCCTTTTCGTCCCGAATCAGATAGAAGCCGTGCATCTGCGTCACATGGGGATGGGCAAAGACCAGCTCCCGCACGGTTTTCTGCGCCGCGATGACCTCCGCGTCACGGGTGTTGACCGCATACACGCCGATGGCCGTCAGGATGACCCGGTGCTGCTGATAGACCGCCGTCTGGATCTTTCGGATCAGCAGGTCCAGCCGGTCCGCGGAATAGGTATCCGGGACTTCGATGTGGATGGAGCCGTTCCAGGCGTCCGGGCCGTAGTTGTTCAGGACCAGGTCGTAAGCGCCCTGCACATCCGGGAAGCCGGTGACGGTCTGCTTGATGTGTTTCGCCAGGTCGGGATCGTTCTTCTCCCCCAGAAGCTGGGAGATCGTGTCCTTCAGCATTCCGACCCCGGACTTGATGATGACGATGGAGATGACAGCGCCCAGCCAGGCTTCCAGCGACACATGGAAGAGCAGAAAAATGCCCGCCGCCACCAGCGTGGACGCGGAGATGACGGAGTCCAGCGTGGCGTCCGCGCCGGAGTTGATCAGCGCATCCGAACGGACCTTTTCGCCCACGCCCTTCACATAGCGCCCCAGCAGGATCTTGACTGCCACCGCCACGGCCACGATGACCAGAGAGACGGTCGTATAGTCCGGTGTTTCGGGATGCAGGATCTGTTTGACCGATTCCACGAAGGAGGTGATTCCGGCGTACAGCACGAGCACGGAGATAATCATGGCGCTCAGATATTCGATGCGTCCATACCCGAAGGGATGTTTCTTGTCCGGCTGCCTGCCCGCCAGTTTCGTGCCCACGATGGTGATCAGGGAACTGCCGGCGTCGGAGATGTTGTTGACCGCGTCCAGGACGATGGCGATGGAGTTGCTCATCAGTCCGATCGCCGCCTTGAAGGCGGCCAGGAACACATTGGCGAGAATGCCGATGACGCTGGTTCGGACGATGGTTTTTTCCCGGCTCAGGTCTTTCCCGCTTGCCGCTTCCATTTCATGCAGCTTGCTCATGGTTTTTCCTCCCCCGATGGATTTGTGTGGTTCGTCGCCTTGCGCTTTGATTCCAATTCAAAAAACCTGCCCGGGATGTGGCAATAGCCCCCCGGATTTTTGTCCAGATACTTCTGATGATACGCTTCGGCGGGGAAGAAGTTGCGCAGCGGCAGCAGCTCCACCGCAAGAGCGGCCCCGGCCCCGGCTTCCTCCGCCCGATAGACCGCCTCGATCTCCGGGCGCTGGCGTTCCTCGGTGTAATAGATCCCCGTCCGGTACTGGAGCCCGCAGTCGTTGCCCTGTCGGTTGACCGAGAGGGGGTCGATCACCAGAAAATAGCGTTGCAGCAGTTCCGTCAGAGAGATCACATTCGGGTCATAGTCGATCCGCAGCGTCTCGGCGTGCCCGCTGCTGCGGCACACGTCCTCATAGCCGGGCGCGCTGTCTGGCCCGTTGGCGTAGCCGACTTCCGTCTCCAGCACGCCGTCAAACTGATCGAAGAACTTCTGCATCCCCCAGAAGCACCCGCCGGCAAGATAGATCGTCTCCCTGTGTTCCGTCATCCTAAAACCCCTTTTCGTCTGGTATGGAACCATGATACCATAGTACGGTCCCGATTGGAAGAATCATCTGTCAGAGGACGACAAAGAAGCTCCTTCCCACGCAAAAAAGAGCTGCGGCGCAACGCTTCGTCTTGCCGCAGCTCTTTTCCATTCAGAATCCTCTCAAAACTTCCCGCTGGAATGCGAGAATCCGCCGCTGCTGATGCTGGTCCCGCCGCTGTGTCCGCCGCCGCTGCTGCGGTCGCTTTCGATGCGGACCCGCTGCTCGGTGACGTGGCTGAACCTGTCGAAGGACTCGGCCAGGTACAGTCCCTCCGGCACGGCATAGGTCCCGGCGCTGCGGGCGCTCTTGACGGAGCGGGATTTGCTGCGCATCACCATACAGACAATCAGGGCGACGACGCAGCCGATCAGCAGGGAAAAGGCGATGACGGGGCCGGGCTCGGAGCGGCTGCGCTCCAGGCCGGAGCCGCCGTATCCGGCGTAAGGGTCGTCCACGGGGCTGCCCTCGGCGGCCAGGCGCAGCATCTCCTCCGCCTCGGCCTGGTAGTCCCGGAAGCCCGCGTACCAGTCGTCGTAGCGGAAATCGTCCAGGAAGACCCGGGCCAGTTGCGCCTTGCCGTAGTCGGTGAAGGCGGTGTGGCCGTAGCCGTAGGCGCAGAGGTCATAGTCCCGGTCGTCCATGCTGAGCAGCAGCATCAGGCCGCTTTTCGCCGCGCCGACGCCCAGGTCCAGCTCCCGGTAGACCGTCTCCGCCGCGTCCTCCACGCTCCGGAGGTCATAGTCCCGGTAGTCGGCCAGCACCACGACGTACACGCCGAAATCATATGCTTGCGCAATGGCCGCGCCGCTATCTTCCAGCTCCGCACGCTGCCGGGCCGTCAGCAGACCCACACTGTCATAGTAATAGACCGGCTCGGCCACGCCGTCCGACTCCTCCGCTACGGCGTTTGACTCCTCCGCCGTGTCGGGTTCCTCTGCTGCCCGGTCGTCATACGCTTCCGCCCAGTCGGTGCCGTCTTCCGCCGTGTCCGTCTCCTGCGTCACGGTGACGCTTTCGACGGACGCCAGCGCGGCGGGGGAGAGGCAGGCCAGCAACGCCAGCATCAGAAACAGGGCCAACAAACGATGTTTCATCCGCGTCGCCTCCTCAAAGCAGCATCAGCGCCGACAGCACGGCGGCGATGGGCAGGGCAATGGCGGCGAAGGTGGCCCAGAAGCGCTTCCGGTCCACGGGCAGGTCGCCCACCAGCTTGCCGGTCTGGCCGTTCATGGCAAAGAGATAGTCCTTGCCCTTCCATTTGGTGTTCAGCAGCCAGACGGGCAGCATGGCGTACTGCACCCGGCCCCGGCGCAGGGAGATCTGGTGCCCCAGGGGGGAGACGGTCTCGTAGCCCTGGACGGTGGCGGACAGGGCGCTCACCATCGTCTTCTCGCAGCGCTCCTCCGCGTGGCGGGCGCACTGCTCGGCGGGCACGTCGTACTTGTCGGCCAGATAGCCCGGCATATAGGCGGTGGAGAAGGGCCGCAGCTCGGAATAGTCGAAGGGCTCGATGGAGTCCATGTGCGCGTCGGGGATCTTGCTGCTGGCGTCCACGGGCACCTTGTCGAAGGGGAGGCTGCCGGAGCGATGGATGTCGTAGTGCTCGGTGGTGGTCACCCGGTAGTTGCCCTGCCGCCGGGAGAAGCTGCGGGTGCCCTCGAAGACCGCCGTGCCCTCCGCCGTGCCGCTGAACAGCCAGAAGGGGACGTAGATACCCCGGATCTGCTCGATGTGGTTGTCCGCCTCAAAGGCTTTGGGCAGGAAGTGCTTGCCCCGGTAGTGCCGCCGGAGGGCGTCCGTGGCGGCGGCTTTGTCCAGCTTGAAGGGGAGGATCAGGTCCGGCTTTAAGGTTCCGGCGAACTGACCGGGCACGATGGCGTTGTTGCCGCAGTAGGGGCAGCTGGTGGCGGCGGTGGTCTCCTCGCAGAACAGTTCCGCCCCGCAGGAGGGGCAGTTGTAGACCTGCATCCCCTCCGCTTCCGCGCCCCAGGCGCTGTTCAGGCCGGAGGCGTCCCAGCCCTCGGCGGCGAACTGCGCCGCCTCCTGGGCCTGCTGCTCCTGCTGCTGTTGAAAGGCAGCCTGGGCCGCCTGCTCCGCCGGTTTCTGCTGGGCCTCGATCTCCGCCACGGGGAAGCGGCTGCCGCAGTAGTCGCACTCCAGCATCCCGCTGGCGCCGACGTAGTGCAGCGGGCCGGTGCAGGCGGGACATTTATAATGGATGATGGAGGGCAAGGGGGATTCCTCCTTTCCGGTTCATAAAAGGGCGCGGGCTCAGATCTTGTCGTCGTCGTTGAAGGGGTCGCCGCACTCCGGGCAGAACTTGGGCGGGTTGGCCGGATCTTCCGGCTCCCAGCCGCACTTGTCGCACTTGTATTTGGGCAGGTCCGCGGGCTTCTTCGTGCCGCACTCGGCGCAGAATTTGCCCTTGTTCACCGCGCCGCAGCTGGGGCAGGTCCAGCCCTTGGCCGGTTCCGGCTTCTTCGCGCCGCACTCCGGGCAGAACTTGCCGCCGATTCCGGCGGTGCCGCAGGCCGGACAGGTCCAGCCCCCGGCGGGCAGGGCGGGCTGCTCCGGCTGCACGGGCTGCTGCTGGCCCATCTGGTAGAGGCTCTGGGGGTTGAAGCCCCCGGCCTGCTGGGCCATGTTCATGCCCATGAAGGCCATGGCCGCGCCGCCCTCGTTCTTGGCGGCGTTCTGCATGGCGGCGGCCTGCGCGCCCACCAGGTTGGCGGCGGCCAGGGTGGGGTCGCGGAAGGCGGCGTTCTTCTGCAGCTCCTTGATCATGGCCTCGTCTTCCTCGTTGGCCTTGATGGAGGACACGCCCAGGGAGACGATCTCAATGCCGCGCAGGTCGCGCCACTTGCTGCTGAGGACCTGGTTCAGCGCCTCGCTCAGCTCCACGGTATGTCCGGGCAGGGCGCTGTAGCGGATGCCCATCTCACTGATCCGGGCGAAGGCGGGCTGGAGGGCGGTCAGCAGCTCGGTCTTGAGCTGGCCGTCCAGCCGGTCCCGGGTGAAAGCGTCGCTGACGTTGCCGCAGACGTTGGTATAGAACAGGATGGGATCGCAGATGTGATAGCTGTACTCGCCGAAGCAGCGCACGGCGATGTCGATGTCAATGCCCGCCCGGAGGTCCACCACGCGGAAGGGGACGGGGGAGGGCGTGCCGTATTTGTTGCCGATCAGCTCTTTCGTGTTGAAGTAGTAGACCCGCTGGTCTTTCGGCGGCTCTCCGCCGAAGGTGAAGCGCTTGCCGATCTGCTTGAAGGTCTCGATGATGCTCTCCTTGAGGTTGCCGTTGAAGATGCTGGGCTCGCTGGAGGCGTCATAAATGAACTCGCCCGGCTCGGCGCAGAGCTCCGCCACCTGGCCCTGATCCACGATGATCATGCACTGGCCGTCGGCCACGGCGATGACGCTGCCGCTGGAGATGATGTTGTCGCTGCCCTTGTAGTTGGTGGAGCGCCCGGAGACCCGGTGCTTGCCCTTGACCACCAGCACGTCCTCGGGGATCGCCTCACAATAAAAATATTCCTTCCACTGGTCGGCCAGAACGCCGCCCACAGCGCCCAGCGCGGCAGAAATCAGTCCCATAGTCTGTAACCCCTTTCAAGAGAAATTCATGGTTCGGCCCCTTTGGCCGTGGAACGAGAGCATTATAGCACACTTGGCGGAAAATTGCACGAAAAAATTCGAGGGACGGGGAGAAAGTTCGGTGAAAAAGAGGGGAATGGGCGCAAACGAGCCTTGCCGGGCCGAACCGATCCATCGGCGGTACTGACTGAAAAAACAATCCTTGCAATTCGGAACGCCGTAGGATATCATTGTCATAAATAAGGCTTTGCAATATCATTTGCAATCACAAACAAGCAGACAATCAGAATTGAATGGGGGAGAATGCAATGAAAAAGCGCTTCATATTACTCTTGATCGGCGTTTTCCTGCTCGTTTCCGGCTGCGGGAACGCGCCAGAAGACACTGTTTCGCCGGATTCGGGCAATGAAAGGCTTTCCTTTGAAACAAACGGTACGCAAGAACCCATCATACGACCATACGAAATCGCCGCGATTGCTGTGTACAATCAAATCGGGGATGCGGTGGACTTGAGCGACGCCCAGTCGCAGGAATTGCTGAACCTGTTTTCCGAGGCGGAATCCCGGGAGATTTTATACCCCACGCATCTGCAAGCGCAGACCTCCGACCCGGTCTACATCATCCACATCTTCTTTTCTGACACGCAAGAAGATATCCTGTACTCCACAGAACGCGGCGCGCAGTGCTTTTACAGGCTGACCGAACCATACGGCGGACAGGGGGACCAGGGCTACGTTTTGGCTGAGAACCCGTTGCTGGAAGGGTTCTTTCAAAGGCTGGGGCTGTAAGGGAATCTGTATCTGACAGCACAAAAAAGCCGAAATCCCCCCTTGACAAGCCCCCTCCCATCTGCTACAATACTCTAGCGCTCCAAAGACAGCAGGCAGCCTTCCGGCGTTAAGTCCTGCCGAGGAACAGCACCATTTCCTATGATGCTTTCTCTCTCCCTGTCTTTCCGGCAGGGAGTTTTTCTTGTTCGGGCGCAGAAATTACCCGGAGGTGAAACCAAAACAATGCCGAACGCAAAAGTTCTCAGCGAGAAGCAGGCCGTCGTCGCGGCGCTGGCTGAGCGCATCCGCAACGCGGGCAGCGGCGTCCTGGTGGACTACAGGGGCATCACCGTGGCGCAGGATACCACGCTCCGCAGCGAGCTGCGGAAGAACGACGTGCAGTATTCCGTCATCAAGAACACCCTGACCCGCCTGGCGCTGGACAGCCTGGGGCTGGACGCTCTCGACGGCGTGCTGCACGGCACGACCTCTCTCGCCACCAGCAACGGCGACCCCATCGCTCCCTTCCGCGTCATCACCGACTTCGCCAAGAAGATGCCCGCCAACTCCTTCCAGATCAAGGCGGCCTTCATGGACGGCCAGGTGCTGAGCGAGGATGAGATCGCACGCATCGCGGCCCTGCCCAGCAAGGACGCCCTGTACGCCCAGGTCTTCGGGACCCTGCTGGCCCCCATCACCAGCCTGGCGGTGGTGCTCAACCAGATCCTGGAGCAGAAGAACGGCGGTCCCGTGGAGACCGAAGCCGCAGCGGAGTAAGCTGCACCCGAACCCTTGCGGCCAGACGCGCCGCACCCAAACAACTCATTAAGGAGGATTTATTACCATGGCTAGCGAGAAGATTACCGCTATGATCGAAGAAGTGAAGGCCCTGACCGTGCTGGAGCTGGCTGAGCTGGTCCACGCCCTGGAGGAGACCTTCGGCGTTTCCGCCGCCGCCGCTGCCGTCGCCGCCGGCCCCGCCGCCGCCGCTGCTCCCGTGGAGGAGAAGACCGAGTTCGACGTGGTCATGACCAGCTTCGGCTCCGAGAAGATCAAGGTCATCAAGGAAGTCCGCGCCATCACCGGCCTGGGCCTGGCCGAGGCCAAGGCGATGGTCGAGGGCGTCCCCGCCAAGATCAAGGAAGGCATCTCCAAGGAGGATGCCGAGGGCCTGAAGGCCAAGCTGGAAGCCGTCGGCGCCACCGTCGAGCTGAAGTAAGCCATCACCCCAATTCCATACAAAGCCGCCGCCGGCACAGGCGGCGGCTTTGTTAGTGCTTGACAGGGCGGGGAAAACACGTTATAGTTTTATTCATTCAAAAGGAAAGGACTGGAACATACCAATGAAGCATCGGATCACCGTACTGTTTTGTCTGCTGCTGACGCTGGGCCTGTTGCTGGCGGGCTGCGGCCAGACCGCGCAGCCGGAGGGGGAAGCCCCCGCCGATCTGCTCTCGCGCATCCAGGCCCGGGGCAGCATCGTCGTGGCCACGGAGGGGGACTGGAGCCCCTGGACCTACCACGACGACGCCGACCAACTCACCGGCTTCGACGTGGAGCTGGCGCAGCGCATCGCCGAGGGTCTGGGCGTGACCGTGGAGTTTGCCGAGACCGACTGGGACGCCATCCTGGCCGGGGTGGAGGGCGGACGCTTTGACATCGCCTGCAACGGCGTGGACTGGACCGAAGCGCGGGCGGAGAAGTTCCGCTTCTCGACTCCTTATCTTTATATGCGCGAGGTGCTGGTGGTCCGCGGCGACAACGAGGACATTCACAGCATCGAGGATCTGGCCGGGCGCACCACCTCCAACTCCCCCAACAGCACCTATGCGGAAATCGCGGAGGCGGCGGGGGCGGAGCTGCTCTACGTCAACACCCTGAACGAGACCATCATGATGCTGGAGCAGGGCCGGGCCGACGCCACCATCAATGCCAAGGTCTCCATCGAGGACTATCTGCGGGAGCACCCGGACGCCAACATCAAGATCGTCTATGAGTCCGAGGGCACGAAGGTCTGCATCCCCGTCCGCGCCGACGCGGAGACGGAGTCGCTGATGACCGCCATCGACGGCGTGCTGCAAAGCCTGCGGGAGGACGGCACCCTGCGGGAGCTGAGTCTGAAATACTTCGGTGCGGACCTGACGCGGGAGGCCTGAGCGGCGTCGCGCCCAAAGAGACGGAGTACTTTCATGTTGGAAGCGATCGGGGCGTTTTTCGCCCAGATGTTCAGCAGCCGGGTCTGGGGGATCCTGGTGGATTCCTTCCCCCGGCTGTTGGGCTATTTTCTGCGCGTCAGCATTCCGCTGACGCTGCTGAGTTTTCTGCTGGCCCTGGTCATCTCCGTGGCCGTGGCCATGATCCAGTACGCCCAGGTGCCCGTGCTGCGGCAAATTTGCCGCTTCTATATCTGGGTGGTCCGGGGGACGCCGCTGCTGGTGCAATTATATATGGTCTTCTACGGCCTGCCCAGCCTGGGCGTGATGCTGGACGCCTTTCCCTGCGCGGTGCTGGTCTTCGGCTTCAATGAGGGGGCCTACATGGCGGAGAGTATGCGCGGGGCCCTGGAGGCGGTGCCCAGGGGCCAGCTGGAGGCGGGGGCCTGCGTGGGTCTGCGCTATCTCCAGATCATGCGCCATATCGTGCTGCCCCAGGCTTTCCGCATCGCCTTTCCCGCCCTGAGCAACAGCCTGATCAGCATGGTGAAGGGCACCAGCCTGGCCGCCTCCGTCACGGTGATGGAGATGTTCCGCCAGGCCCAGGTCATCAACGGGCGTCTGCACGAGTCCCTGGGCCTCTATGCGGAGGTGGCGCTGATCTATCTGCTGTTCTGCACGCTGCTGACCTTCCTGCAGCGGCGGGGTGAAAAACGGCTGAGCCGCTTTGGGGGTGTGAAATGAGCGAGAATGCGAGCCGCCGGATGATGCTCCGGGCTGAGGGCGTCACCAAGCGCTTTGACGGCCGGGAGGTCCTCCGGGGCATCGACCTGACGGTGGAGCAGGGGGACGTGGTGGCCATCCTGGGCCCCAGCGGCAGCGGCAAGACCACCTTGCTGCGCTGCCTGAACTTCCTGGAGCGGGCCGACGGCGGGACTTTGGAATTTGACGGGGAGCGGATCGAACTGGCCCGCGCCACCGGAAAGGACGTGGCCCGGCTCCGGCGCAAGACCGCCTTTGTCTTCCAGAATTACAACCTCTTTTTGAATAAGACCGTGCTGCAAAACGTGACTCTGGGCCTGACGGCGGCCCGGGGGATGCGCCGGGACGAGGCCCGGGAGCGGGCCGTCCGCGCACTGGAAAAGGTGGGCATGGCCCAGCGGCTGGACAGCTATCCCGCCCAGCTCTCCGGCGGCCAGCAGCAGCGGGTGGCCATCGCCCGGGGTCTGGCCGCCCAGCCGGAGATCTTCTACTTCGACGAACCCACCAGCGCCCTGGACCCGGAGCTGATCGGGGAGGTGCTGTCCGTCATGCGCACCCTGGCGGAGGAAGGCCGGACCATGCTGGTGGTCACCCACGAGATGGGCTTTGCCAGAAGCGTCAGCAGCAAAGTGCTGTTTCTGGAAGACGGCGCGGTGGTGGAGTCCGGGCCCACGGCGGACTTCTTTACCCGGCCCAAGACCCAGCGCAGCCGCAGCTTTGTAGAGAGCATCCTGGCGGAGCGGGAGAGATAAAGCATCTGAACGCAAAGGGGCAAGCCCCTTCCCACAAAATGTGGTAGTCCATAACTGGAAGCACCACATCATGCAGGGAAGGGGCTCGCCCCTTCCGCCGTTCCGCGTCCACGTCAAGCGGCTTTCACCGGTGGAGCTGCTCCGCCAATTGCCGCAGCAGCTCCGTCTCATGCAGCGCCTGCTGCGCCCCGTCTCCGTAGAGCAGGCGCAGCCGGGGCAGATTTGTGGCGGAGGCGGCCCGCAGATAGGCCATGCGCCGTTCCTCCGCCTCCCGGGTGGCCTCCCGGATGGCTTCCCCGGCGCGTTGGGGGTGGGGCCGGGGCAGGGGCGGCAGACGGAGCTGGTCTCCCGTCAGCAGGAGATACTCCCCCTGCAAGCGCCGGAGCAGCCGCCCACAGGCGGCGGCCAGTTGCCGCAGCGTCCGGGCGGAGAGGCCCCGAAAGCGCGCTGCCATGGCGTTGTAGCGGTTCTGCGCGGCAAATTCCCCCCGGATCAGCGCGGCAAGTCGCCGCTGTTCCTCCCGTTCCGGCGGCGGGGGCGGCCCCATGGGGGGACGGGGCGGGGGATTCGGCCCCGGCGGCAGCGCGGGCGGCCCCGGCGGATGGACCCGCGGCCAGACTTCCTCCATATGCCGCAGCGTCTCTTGAATGGCGTCGTTGTTCATAAGCACCCTCCTTTTCTCCAGCCTATGCGGGGGAGGGATGTATGGTTCATCTTGCAATTATCAGAAAAGTATGCGATAATGGGGCAACATGTTTCAAAGCGGGAGGGAGCTTCATGCCCAGATTTTTCATGGCCGGAGCCAACGCCGTCGGCGGGACGCTGATCCTGGCGGGGGAGGACGCCAACCACGCCAAGGTGCTGCGCCTGCGGGTGGGGGACCGCATCGTGATCTGCGACGGGGCCCAGACGGACCACCACTGCACCGTGCAGCGCATCACGCCGGAGGAAGTGGTGGCCGAAGTGGTGGAGTCCGTGCCCTGCCGGGCGGAGCCGAACCTCCACGCGGTCATCCTGGCCGGGCTGCCCAAACAGGGGGAGCGCAGCGACTTCATCGTGCAGAAATGCACGGAGGGCGGCGCGTCGGAGATCGTCTTCTTCCTCAGCCACCGCTGCGTCTCCGTCCCCACGGACGCGGCCATGGAGCGCAAGCTCCAGCGCTGGCAGCGCATTGCGGAGGAAGCCGCCAAGCAGTCCGGGCGCGGCCTGATCCCGGAGGTCCGGGCCCTGGGCAGTCTGGCGGAGGCCCTGGACCGGGCGGTGAAGACCGATCTGCCCCTGTTCTTCTACGAGACCGGGGAGCGCCGGGAGCTGCGCCGGGTTCTCGAGGGCCACGCCGGGCCGCTGCGCTCTGCCGCCATCCTCACCGGGCCGGAGGGCGGCTTCGAGCCCTGGGAGGCGGAGCTGGCCCGGCTGGCCGGGCTGCCGCTGTGCAGCATGGGACCTCGCATCCTGCGTTGCGAGACCGCTCCCCTGGCGGCCCTGACGGCGCTGATGTACGCCACCGGAAACCTGTGAACCCCCGTCTGACGGACATCGACCCGGCGGAGGCCCTGCGCTATCTGGGCTGTACGGACGCGCCGCCGGAGGCGCTGCGGCGGGATCTGGACCGCTGCCGGGCGCGTCTGCTGGACTGTGCCCGGCCCAGGCTGGTCTGGCGCAGCTTTCCCCGGCTGCCGGACGGGCGCTTGGAGGGGACGGACTGGACGCCCGCCGGGGCGGACATCGCCGCCCATCTCCGGGGCTGCCCCCATGTGGTCGTCCTGGCCGCCACCCTGGGCGCGGAGACCGAGACCCTGATCCGCCGCGCCCAGCGCCGGGACATGGCCCAGGCGCTGCTGCTGGACGCCTGCGCCGCCGCCGCCATGGAGCACGTCTGCGACAACTTCTGTGCGGACCTGGCTGCCGCGTCCGCTCCGGCCCGGCTGACGGCGCGCTACAGCCCCGGCTACGGGGATTTCCCCCTGTCGGAGCAGCGGCATATTTTTGCCCTGCTGGACGTGACCCGGCGCATCGGCGTCAGCCTCACGGAGGGCGGATTGATGCTGCCCCAAAAGTCCGTGACGGCCCTGATCGGCCTGGGCGCGCCGGAGGGGGCGCGGACGGCAACAAGCTGTGATACCTGCCCGGCGCGGGCACACTGTATGTTTCGGAAGGAGGGACGGAGCTGTGGAACTCCCTGAACTGACGCTGCTGGACGGCGCAATGGGTACCATGTTACTGGCAGCCGGACTCCCCGCGGGCGCGGCCCCGGAGCTTTGGTGCCTCAGCGCCCCGGAGACCGTGACGGCGGTCCACCGGGCCTATGCGGAGGCGGGCAGCCGCGTCCTCTATACCAACACCTTTGGAGCCAACCGGGTCAAGCTGGCCGGGAGCGGCCACAGCGTGGCGGAGGTGGTGACCGCCGCCGTCCGCTGCGCCAGAGCCGCCGCCGGGCCGGACACCCTGGTGGCTCTGGACATCGGCCCCATCGGGCAACTGCTGGAACCCCTGGGGACCCTGCCCTTTGAAGACGCCATCGACATCTTTCGGGAGACCGTGGAGGCCGGGGAACAGGCAGGGGCGGACCTGGTGGTCTTCGAGACCCTGAGCGACCTGGCGGAGGCCCGGGCGGGTGTGCTGGCGGCGAAAGAGCACAGCCGCCTGCCCGTCTGGGTCACCATGACCTTTGAGGCCACGGGCCGCAGCTTCCTTGGCGTCACCCCCGCCAGCATGGCCCTGAGCCTCTGCGGCCTGGGGGTGGAGGCCCTGGGCTTCAACTGCTCCCTGGGTCCGGCGGAGCTGCTGCCGCTGGTGGAGGAGCTGCGGGCCTGGAGCGGGGACACGCCCTTGATCCTCAAGCCCAACGCCGGGCTGCCCGACCCCCGCAGCGGGGCCTACGCCATGACGCCGGCGGACTTTGCCGCCGCCATGGCCCCCGCCGCCGCCCTGGGCGTCCGCTGCTTCGGCGGCTGCTGCGGCACCCGCCCGGACTTCATCGCCGCCCTGGGGGAGACCCTGCGCCCCCTGCCCCGGAAACCCGTCCAACGCCGCTATGGCGTCTGCTGCGCCACAAACGCGGTGGATTCTTCCGCCGTCCGGGTGGTGGGCGAGCGCATCAACCCCACCGGGAAAAAGCGGCTGCAACAGGCCCTCCGGGAAGGGGACCTGGATTATGTCGTGCGCCTGGCCCTGGAGCAGCAGGACGCGGGCGCGGAGATATTGGATGTGAACGTGGGTCTGCCCGGCACGGACGAGCCGAAGCTGCTGGCCGCCGTGGTGCGGGCCTTGCAGGAGAACGTGGATCTGCCCTTGCAGCTGGATTCCTCCGACCCCGCCGCCCTGGAGGCGGGGCTGCGGGCCTATCAGGGCAAGGCCATCGTCAACTCGGTGAACGGCACTGCGGAGAGTCTGCGGGACATCCTGCCCCTGTGCAAACGCTACGGCGCGGCGGTGGTGGGCCTCTGCCTGGACGAGCGCGGTCTGCCTGAGACCTGGGAGCAGCGGGTGGAAATCGCCCGCCGCATCCGGGACGCCGCCATGGACGCGGGCATCCCGCAGGAGGACCTCCTGATCGACTGCCTGACCCTCACCGTGTCGGCCCAGCAGGAGCAGGCCCGGGAGACCCTCCGCGCCCTGCGCTTCGTGACGGAGGAACTGGGCCTGGCCAGCACTCTGGGGGTCAGCAACGTGGCCTTCGGAATGCCCAGGCGGGAGACCCTGACCGCCGCCTTTCTGACGGAGGCCCTGCACGCCGGGCTGCGCTTTCCCATCGTGAACCCCGGCACCGCCCTGGTGATGGACGCCATCGCGGCCCACCGGGTCCTGAGCGGCCAGGACGCGGGGGGCGAGGCCTATCTGCGCCGCTTTGCCGCCCGGACGCCCGCCCCCGCGCCGGAACAAAAGCATCCCACGGAAATGACAGTCCAGGAGGCGATCCTCCGGGGCCTGAAAGCGGAGACCGCCGCCCTGACCGCCGCCGCCCTGGAGACCATGCAGCCACTGGAGCTGATCGAGACCCTGCTGATCCCCGCCCTGGACGCGGTGGGGGCGCAGTACGAGGCCGGGACGCTCTACCTGCCCCAGCTCATCAAAGCGGCGGCGGCGGCAGGGGAGGGCTTCGCCCTGGTCCGGGCAAAGATCGCCGCCCAGGGGGATTCCGACGCGCCCAGCAGGGGCAAGATTTTACTGGCTACGGTGAAGGGCGACGTACACGACATCGGCAAAAACATCGTCCGCGCCGTGCTGGAAAACTATGGCTACACCGTCCTGGACCTGGGCCGGGACGTGCCCCCGGAGCGGATCGTGGACTGCGCGGTCAGGCAGTCCGTGCCCCTGGTGGGCCTCAGCGCCCTGATGACCACCACGGTCCCCGCTATGGCGGAGACCATCGCCGCTTTGCGCCAGAGCGGACACGATTGCCGCATTCTGGTGGGCGGCGCGGTGCTGACCGAGGACTACGCCCGCCAGATCGGGGCGGACGCTTACGCGAAAGACGCCAAGGGCGCGGCGGACTATGCAAGGGAGGTGTTCGGCACATGAGGGAAAACACATTCTGGGCGGCGCTGGCCGACGCGGCGCAAATGCCCTTTGCGGTGGAGCTGGACCCGCCGGAGACGGCGGAGCTGGCCGGCTTTCTGGAGCGGGCGGAGGCGCTGCGAAACGGCGGCGCGGACGTGGTGACCCTGGCCGACTGCCCCGGCGGGCGGCCCAGGCTGGACTCCTGCCTGACGGCGGCGCGGCTGCACTGGGCGGGCATCCCGGCCCTGCCCCACCTGGCCGGGCGGGACCGCAACGCCCTGGCCACCCAATCCCTGCTGCTGGGCCTCAGCGCCGAGGACGTGGGCGGGGTCCTGCTGGTCACCGGCGACCGCATCCCCGGCGACGAGGGCGCGAAGGGGGTCTACCACTTCAACTCTCTGCGCCTGCTGGACTTCGCCCGCAAGCTGAATGAGAGCCTGCCCCGCCCCCTGCACCTGGGCGCGGCCCTGAACCTCAACATGCGCAACTTCCGCATCGAGCTGCGCCGGGCCCAGGAGAAAGAGGCGGCGGGCGCGGAGGTCTTCTTCACCCAGCCCCTGCTGAGCCCCGAGGCCTTTGAAAACCTCCAGGCGGCCCGGGAGACCCTGCGCGCCCACATCCTGGCGGGGATCATGCCCATCGTCAGCCGCCGCAACGCCGAATACATGAATGCTTCCGTCCCCGGCATCCGGGTGGACGGGCGGATCATCGCCGCCTACGAGGGCCTGGACCGCGCCCCGGCGGAGGCCCTGGCGGAATCTCTTTCCGTCGCCCTGGCCCGCCGCGCCGCCCCCAACTGCGACGGCTGGTATCTCATCACCCCCTTTACCCGCACCGCCCTGATGTGCCGCATCATGGCAAAGCTGCGGAGCGGGGAAGAGACCCCCGACGTACTGCCATTCTGACGGGACAACAGACAGATTCTGTCAAATCGGAAGCTGCGATTTGAAAAAAACGCGACAGCATTCCGTTCATTTTTCCCCGCGTCTTGCATAGAATAGATTATATCGCAATGCAAGGGAGGAAAAAGGATGGAAAAAGATGTCGATGATCTGATCTATGGCAGCGTGGAGACCGTTCCCAGCGAGCGGTGATCAGCCATAGAGCGCTTTGAGCGTTTGCAGGCTGCGCCCGTAGCGGGACTGCAGCGCGCCGATCTCCAAAATGGCCGCCTCGGTCAGCGCCGGGTCGGCGGTGTGCTGGAAGGCGGCGTAGGCGCTGCGCAGGTCGTCCTGGAGTGCCAGCAGCTCCAGTCTGGCCTGCTCCCGCTGCTCCCGGGCGGCCCGGCGTTCCTTGCGTTTGGACATGTTCTGTCCCTCCTCACCCATGTACTGCCAACAGTATGCGCAGTTTGTTCCGCGTTCAGACATGGGAAAGGGCTGCGCGGCAGGGCTTTTTGGAAGAGCCTGCCAACCAGTTTTTTCACACGCATAGTTCCCCGCGCCCCGGCCATACTAGATGCGGACCCGGCAAGAGGCGGCCGGCAGGGTCCGCGGGAGCGGACTCCAGACCGGTGCCGTGCCCCCAGCGGGCAGTCGGGCGGATGGTCCAAGACCGGTCGGTTCCCGGAGCCGAGGCCGCTGCGGTGCGGTCGTCGAGGGGAACGAAACCTCTGGGTCAAGTGCCGGCGGAGAGACAGACGAGAGAGATAAGTTTCCGGCGCGGCGGTGGCTGTGAGATTTCTCACAGCCACCGCTTGATTTTTTGCAAAACATTCGATATAATATAGTTGTAAAACTATGTCCAGAATCACACGCAGCGTCAGAGAAGGAGCGCCCATGGCAAAAGCAAAAACGAAAGAATACGGCAACGAGAGCATCTCCCAGCTGAAAGGCCCGGACCGGGTCCGCAAGCGCCCGGGGGTCATCTTCGGCTCGGACGGGCTGGACGGCTGCGAACACGCGGTCTTCGAGATCCTGTCCAACGCCATCGACGAGGCCCGGGAGGGTTACGGCAAGCTGATCGTCGTCACCCGCTACGCCGACCACAGCATCGAGGTGGAGGACTTCGGCCGGGGCTGCCCCCTGGACTGGAACGAGAAGGAGCAGCGCTGGAACTGGGAGCTGGTCTTCTGTGAGCTCTACGCCGGAGGCAAGTACGCCAACGACAGCGGCGAGAACTACGAGTTCTCCCTGGGCCTGAACGGCCTGGGCTCCTGCGCCACCCAGTATTCCAGCGAGTTTTTCGACGCGGAGGTGTACCGGGACGGCTATCGCTACGAGCTGCACTTCCAAAAGGGCGTCCCTCTGGGCAAAGCGGGCCAGGAGCTGAAAAAAGAGCCCACCGACCGCAAAAAGACCGGTTCCCGCTTCCGCTGGAAGCCGGATCTGGAGGTCTTCACGGACATCGACATCCCGGTGGACTACTTCACCGACGTGCTGCGGCGGCAGGCCGTGGTGAACGCGGGCGTCACCTTCCGCTTCCGCAACCAGAAAGACGGGGGCTTTGAGACGCAGGATTTCCGCTACGAGAACGGCATCCGGGACTATGTGGCGGAGCTGGCGGGGGAGAACCCCCTGACGCAGCCCTATTACATCGAGACGGAGCGCCGGGGCCGGGACCGGGCGGACAAGCCGGAATACAAGGTCAAGCTCTCCGCCGCCTTTTGCTTTTCCAACACCGTCAACGTGGTGGAATACTATCACAACTCCAGTTGGCTGGAGCACGGCGGCGCGCCGGAGAAGGCCACGAAGACCGCCTTTGTCTACGCCATCGACGCCTGGCTGAAAAAGCAGGGGAAATACCAGAAAAACGAGGGGAAGATCAGCTTTCAGGACGTGCAGGACTGCCTGGTGCTGGTCACCAACTGCTTTTCCACCCAGACCAGCTATGAGAACCAGACGAAAAAGAGCATCACCAACCGCTTTGTGCAGGAGGCGATGACGGACTTTTTCAAGAGCCAGCTGGAGATCTATTTCATCGAGAACCGGGCGGAGGCCGAGCGCATCGCCGAACAGGTGCTCATCAACAAGCGCTCCCGGGAACACGCGGAGCGCAGCCGCCTGAACATGAAGACGAACCTGACCCGCTCGGTGGACATCTCCAACCGGGTGCAGAAGTTCGTGGACTGCCGGAGCCGGGACGTGCGGGAGCGGGAGATTTTCATCGTAGAGGGCGACAGCGCCCTGGGCGCCTGCAAGCAGAGCCGCAACGCCCAGTTTCAGGGCCTGATGCCCGTGCGTGGCAAGATCCTCAACTGCCTCAAGGCCGACTACGCCCGCATCTTCAAGAGCGAGATCATCACAGATCTGCTGAAAGTGCTGGGCTGCGGCGTGGAGGTGGAGAACAAAAAGAGCCGGGACCTGTCCGGCTTCAACCTGGAAAACCTGCGCTGGAGCAAGGTCATCATCTGCACCGACGCGGACGTGGACGGCTACCAGATCCGCACCCTGATCCTCACCATGCTCTACCGCCTGACCCCCACCCTGATCCGGGAGGGCTACGTCTACATCGCGGAGACCCCCCTGTATGAGATCAGCGCCAAAGGCAAGACCTGGTTTGCCTACTCCGACCGGGAGAAAGCGGAGATTCTGGCCAAACTGGAGGGGCAGAAGCTGAGCATCCAGCGCAGCAAGGGCCTGGGCGAGAACGACCCGGAGATGATGTGGCTGACGACGATGAACCCCGCCACCCGCCGCCTCATCAAGGTCATGCCCGAGGACGCGGAGCGCACCGCCCGGATGTTCGACCTGCTGCTGGGCGACGACCTGGCCGGGCGCAAGGCCCACATCGCGGAAAACGGCTACCGCTACGCGGAGCTGGCGGACCTGTCCTGAGCCGTTGGGCCTTTTTCCTGTTGTATTATCATTTCGGGAGGAATCGAAATGCCAAAAAAGAAAAAAGCTCCCATAGATTTTCAGGAGACCCTGTTTTGTGACAAAGACCTGGATATTCCTGCGGAAGATTCCCGTTGCTATCCGGTGCTGGCGGCGGATGACTTTGTAAAGGATATCGTTTGCTCCCGTGAGAACGGACTGCTGTTCCAGGCAAATTGTCTCGACTGGTTGAAGTGCCTGAAAGAGGAAAGCGTTGATGTCGTTTTTGCCGACCCTCCATATAACATTGGGAAAACGGACTGGGATCGGTTCGAGTCCCAAGAACAATATATCCAGTGGTCGCTGGCGTGGATTCAGGAGGCGGCAAGAGTGTTAAAACCTTCGGGCGTCCTGTTTATCTGCGGCTTTTCGGAAATCCTGGCTGACCTCAAGCATCCGTCCATGCGCTATTTCCAATCGTGCAAATGGCTGATTTGGCACTACCGGAACAAGGCAAATCTCGGAAACGACTGGGGGCGTTCCCATGAGAGTATCCTTTTGCTCAGGAAAAGCAATCGGTTTACGATGAACATCGACCCGATCCGCATTCCGTATGGCCAGCATACCCTCAAGTACCCGGACCATCCCCAGGCGGCGACGAGCCAGTATGGAAAAGGGAAGCCGAATCAAAAGCTGTGGAAACCGAATCCTCTGGGCGCAAAGCCGAAGGATGTAATCGAAATTCCAACAACCTGCAACGGAATGGGTGAGAAAACAGAACATCCCACGCAGAAACCGGAGGAATTGATGAGAAAGCTCCTTCTCTCTTCCAGCAATCGGGGCGATATCGTGTTGGACCCCTTCTCCGGATCGGGTACAACTGCCGTCGTAGCGGAGCAGTTGGGCAGAAGGTGGCTCGGATGCGAAATCAACGCAGACTACAACGAAATGGCGATCAAACGCCTCAACCGTGTCGTGCGGCATTCTGTGGATGAATGGATTACATTCGACCGGGAAAATGTTATGCGAAGGAGTGCGATCCGATGAATTTGTCAACGCTGGTTTCCTGGGCGCAGGACAAAACACGGTTTGGTGAACTGGAGGGCTTTTCTACCTTTTGCCGCGCCTACCTGGAGTACATTCAAACAGGGTTGCAAGCTGTAATCGTTTCACAAAAAGAGAACAATTACTGTTTTTTCCAATACAACAAAGAGGGACAATTTCAGGTCAGCCGCCCAATCAATTCAGAACTATTTGTCTCAATCGATCACTTTGATGCGGAACAAGCACGCTTTCTTTACGCATTACAGCACATTGCCGAGATCAGGGACGAGCCGGAGACCAGGAATACGATAAACCGCTTTGTCTATACCTGCCAGCAGGCGATTGGAGCGGCGCTGGATGCGCTTCCTGCTTCTCAATCCAATACGGCCAGAAAGTTGGCTGGGGATTTGTTTGAAGACTTTATCCGGATAATCTTCGTCCAACTCGGTGTTGAGGTGACGAGCGGTGATGTCTACGTCCCAATCGTTGTCGATGACGTTCCGCTCTTTCGAATGAAGTATCAGCATGATTTGATCGTCAAACATGGCAATTGCGTGAAAGCCATCGGGTCTGTCAAAACGTCCAGCAAAGACCGGATCGACAAGGTGTTTATTGACAAATACCTGTACAACAGACTGACCGGTGAAGACACGCCCCATTTTGCCGTCTTTCTAAACGATGTGCAACGAAAAGGGATTCACCCCAGATTCAGCGTTCAGACCACTTTCCTGACTGGACATTTCAAAGGCTACACGGTGAAGCTGTGCCCGCTGGACGGCGTATACTACTGCGACTTGCGCCCCATTATGCGCACGGACGCATTGCTGCGCCAGAGCATTCGGACGCTGGACTGCCTGTTTGTGGAGGATCTATGGAATTTCCTTACATAACGCTTATCTCTCACTTCTGCCCTGTTTTCGCTTTCGTGGATCGAGGTTTTTATGGCTCGTAAAAGCAAAAAAGAATCACAAGGCCTTTCCCAGGAATCCCAGTCCAATGTTATGGGGCTCCACGCCGAAGTGGTGGAGCAGCCCATCACGGAGACGCTGGAAGTCAACTTCATGCCCTACGCCATGAGCGTCATCATGTCCCGGGCCATTCCGGAGATCGACGGCTTCAAGCCCAGTCACCGGAAGCTGCTGTACACCATGTACAAGATGGGCCTGCAAAGCGGTTCCCGGACCAAGAGCGCCAACATCGTAGGGGCCACGATGAAGCTGAACCCCCATGGGGACGCGGCCATCTATGACACGATGGTGCGCCTGAGCCGGGGGCACGAGGCGCTGCTGGCCCCCTTTGTGGACTCCAAGGGCAACTTCGGCAAGCACTACAGCCGGGACATGGCCTGGGCTGCGCCCCGCTATACGGAGGCCCGGCTGGCCCCCATCTGCGCCGAGCTGTTCCGGGACATCGACAAGAACACGGTGGACATGGCGGACAACTACGACGGCAGCATGAAGGAGCCCACGCTGCTGCCATGCAGTTTCCCCAACGTGCTGGTCAGCGCGAATCTGGGCATCGCCGTGGGCATGGCAAGTCAAATTTGCGGCTTCAACCTGGGGGAAGTCTGCCAGACCGCCGTGGCCCGGCTGCAAAACCCGGAGCACGATCTGCTCAGCACCCTGCCCGCGCCGGATTTCCCCACGGGCGGCGAGATCCTGTATGACCCGGCGGAGATGCGGGAGATCTACCGCACGGGCCGGGGCAGCTTCCGGGTCCGCGCCCGCTGGCGCTATCTGGAAAAAGAGAACATGATCGAGGTCTATGAGATCCCCTATTCCACCACCGCCGAGCAGATCATGGACAAGGTGGCGGAGCTGATGAAGGCGGGCAAGGTGCGCGAGATCAGCGACATGCGCGACGAGACGGACCTGCGGGGCCTGAAGCTGACCATCGACCTGAAGCGCGGCACGGACCCGGACAAGCTCATGGCCAAGCTCAACAAACTGACCCCCCTGACGGACCCCTTCTCCTGCAACTTCAACATCCTCATCGGCGGCAGCCCCAGGGTGCTGGGGGTGGGGGAGATCCTGGACGAATGGATCGCCTGGCGGACCGACTGCGTCCGGCGGCGCATCTGCTTTGACCTGGACCGCAAGCGGGAGAAACTGCACCTGCTGCGGGGCCTGGGGGCCATTCTGCTGGACATCGACAAAGCCATTCGCATCATCCGGGAGACGGAGCGTGAGGCGGAGGTGGTGCCCAACCTGATGGAAGGCTTCGGCATCGACGAGGTCCAGGCAAACTATGTGGCGGAGATCAAACTGCGCAACATCAACCGGGAATACATCCTCAAACGGGTGGAGGAGACCGAGGCCCTGGAGCGGGAGATCGCCGAACTGGAAGAGACTCTGGAAAGCCGCCGGAAGGTCCGGGCGATTCTGATCGCCGAGTTGCGGGACGTGGTCAAAAAATACGCCGAACTCCGCCGCACGGGGCTGGTCTACTCCCACGAGGTGGAGCCCTGGTCCGGCGAGGACGAGGCGGAGGACTACCCCGTGACCCTCTTCCTCTCCCGGGAGGGCTATTTCAAGAAGATCACCGCCGCCTCCCTGCGGATGAACGACCAGCAGAAGTTCAAAGAGAACGACGGCCTGCGCCGCAGCTTCGAGAGCAGCAACCGGGCGGAACTGCTGGTGTTCACGGACCGGCAGCAGTGCTACAAGTGCCGCGTCAGCGATTTTGCCGACTCCAAGGCCAGCGCCCTGGGGGACTATCTCCCCGGCAAGCTGGGCTTTGACGAGGGGGAGAGCGTGGTGGACCTGGTGCTGCCCGGCGACTATTCCGCCCAACTCCTGCTGGTGTACGAAAACGGCAAGATCGGCCGGGTAGCGCTGGCAAGCTATGCCACTAAGACCAAGCGCCGCCGCCTGACCGGGGCCTGCAGCGACAAAAGCCCCCTGGTCTGCGCCCTCCGTCTGGACGGGGAGGGGGAGATCGCCCTGTTCACCAGCGAGGGGCGCTGCCTGGTGTTTGACTCCGCGCTGCTCCAGCCCAAGACCAGCCGCAGCACCCAGGGCGTGGCCGTGGCGCGGATGAAGCCGAAATACCGCGTCACCGACGCCATGCCGGCAGAGGCGGCGCACGTCGGCAATCTCCCGCGCTACCGGATGCGCTCCCTGCCCGCCCTGGGCGCGCTGCTGCGGGAGGAGGACCGGGGCGTGGAACAGCTCAAACTGGACGACTTATAAAAAGAGGAACCAACCATGCGCGAAGGCATCCACAAGACCAATCTTAAAAGTTTTCTGCTCAGCGAACTGCTGATCGTTGTGGGCGCGGCCCTCTACGCCGCAGGCTTCCGGTTTTTCATGTACCCCAACGACATCTCCACCGGCGGCATCACCGGTATCTCCATGATCATCAACCATCTGAGCGGCCTGCCCGTGGGCGTGATGACCATCGTTCTGAACATCCCGCTGTTTCTGTTCTCCTGGAAGAAGTTCGGGACGGGCTTCCTGCTCAGATCCCTGACGGGCATGGTGATGAGCAGCGTGTTCGTGGACTTTTTCTCCACCCTGAACGTGGAGATCACCGGCGAACCTCTGCTGGGGGCGGTCTACGGCGGAGCAATCTACGGCGTCGGCCTGGGCATCGTCTACCACGCCAACGGCACCACCGGCGGCACGGACATCGTGGCCAAATTCCTGCGCCACCGCTATCAGCACATCAACTTCTCCACCTTCATCCTGCTCTCCGACATCGCCGTCATCTTCTCCTTCGCCGTGATCTTCGGCCTGTACGAGCGAAGCATGTACGCCATCATCGCCATGTTCATCAGTTCCCGGGCCGTGGACCTGATCCTCTACGGCGCGGTGAACAGCAAAGTCTGCTACATCATCACCAGCGCGCCGGATGCGATCAAGTGCGCCATTCTGGAGCGTCTGGACCGGGGCGTGACCTTTCTCCACGGCCAGGGGGGCTACAGCGGGGAGGAAAAACGGGTCATCCTCTGCGTCATCAAGCAGGCGCAGATCGTCACCCTCAAGCGCCTGGTGAAAGACTGCGACGAACACGCCTTCGTCATCGTCAGCGACTCCAGAGAGGTCTTCGGCGAGGGTTTTACCTACATCGGAAGCGACTGAACCTTGTTTACATAAGACGGGAGGCTATGCCATGAAGCTCCGTATCCTGACGCTCCTGCTGGCCTGTCTGCTGCTGTCGGCTTGCGGACTCTACAACCGGGACTACGCCAGCATCGTGCCCTTCACCGGCGCGGGCAGCGGCGAAAGCGGCGGCGACACACGGGAGATCAGCAACTACAATATGCTGCGAAGCGCCATTCTGGACCTCATCAACACCCACACGGAACACGCCGCGTTCCGCTTCAGCAGCTACAGCGGCTCCGTGGGCGAGGATTTGGACCGCGCCTGCCAGGAGATGCAGTATGAGCACCCCCTGGGGGCCTGGGCGGTGGAGGACATCCGCTTCGCCGTCAACCGCGTGGTCTCCTACGATGTGGCGGACCTGAACATCTCCTTCCTGAAAAACGCGGAGGAGATCTCCGCGGTGAAGACCTTCTCCACGGAGGAGGAGCTGCGCGGCCATCTCCGGGAGCGGCTGGAAAACTACGCCACCGGGGCGGCGCTGCGGATCTATTCCGCCCAGGTGGACGAAGCGCGCATCCAGACGATGCTGGAGGAACTGTACTATGAAGACCCGGTCTCCATCGCCGCCGAGCCGGTGAGTACGGTGCAGGGCTATCCCGCCGAAGGAGGCGCGAACCGCATCTATGAACTGCACATCGACTACGGCGATTCCCAGTCCAGCCTGCGGCAGATGACCTCCGTGCTGCGCCGCCGGGTGCCCCAGCTCTGCGGAGAGCTGGGCGCGGAGGCCCCCCTGGGCATGGCCCTGGCTGCGGCGCGGCTGGTCTCCGCCACCATCACCGAGTCGGAGGACGCGCTGGCCTTCACCGCCTATGGCGCGCTGGTGCTGTCCGAGGCCAACGACAAGGGCGCGGCCCTGGCCTATGAGGCGCTCTGTACGGCCCTGGAGATCCCCTGTCAGGTGGTGTCCGGCCAGCGCAACGGCGTGGAGCTGGAGACGCACTACTGGAACCTGGTCTGCCTGGAGGGACAGTGGTATCACGTGGACGTGTCCCGCCTGGCCTCCGAACCGCGCCAGGCCTTTCTGGTGACCGACACGGCGCTCCGGGGCAGCTATTTCTGGGATACGGAGCGCTACCCGGCCTGCGTGGGGCCGCTGCGCTATCCTGACGCCGTGGCGGCGGCGGGAACCGCGCTGCGCACGGGCAATGTCATCCAGCTTTTGGAAATGCCCGTCCCCGGCGCAGCCCTGCCTCCCGACATGGAGCAATCGTCTCCCGTCCGGGAGGTGCCCCAGCAGGAGCAGATCTGGCCCACCGTGTCCTCCGCTTCGGACCTTTCCAATTAAAAAAACAGCGCCGTGGGGGCCGCCCTTTGCAAACGGGCGGCCCGACGCGGCGAAAGCGGAAAAATTTCTCTTGACAAATCGCCGCAACTGCGCTATACTCACAATCGCATTGTGGATGCGGCCTTAGCTCATCTGGTAGAGCGCCACCTTGCCAAGGTGGAGGTAGCGAGTTCGAGCCTCGTAGGCCGCTCCAGACAAGAGGCTCAGCTGAACGAAAGCTGAGCCTCGATTTTCTTTTATATCCTCAGACCCGAAGGGGAGGGAGACCCATGAACCGCAATATGCTGTATTTCATTCTGGCGCTGCTGCTGGTCGGCGCGCTGGTGGCGCTCAGTCTGCTGCTCTTTTTCGGCGGCCCCCGGACGACGCCCCCGGCCCAGACGCCCCCGCCCCAGATCCTTCCCCCCGTCCCGGAGAGCGCGGCCCCGGCCCTCACGCCGACCCCGACCCCGGAGCCCACGCCCAGCCCCACGCCGAGTCCTGACCCGACGCCCAGCCCGAGTCCGGAACCCACGCCGAGCCCGGAGCCGACGCCCGAACCCACCCCGGAGCCGACGCCGGAGCCCACGCCCGAACCGCCCAAGGAATTCGTCATCACCTGCCTGGGGGACTGCACGCGCTGGTCGAACCCGAACTATGCCGAGCACCCTGCGGGCTTCAAGGGCGCGATGAACGGCGACTACGCCTACCCC
>JAFXXH010000005.1 GCA_017542425.1 Oscillospiraceae bacterium
CGCCGCCCCCGGCGTTCCGTGCATCACCCCCCCCGACACTAACCACGCGCCGGCGAATCCCCATCCGCTCCGCTGTCGGGCGTGCCGCCCCGGCACGCCGCGCAGCAGCACCCACGAAACAAAACGCCCTTGGGCGAATTCGCACACACCCCCCTGTAGGGAAAGGGCTTGCCCTTTCCGCGCAGCACATGGTTTGACATGGCACGCCCTCCGGCGAATTCGCAAACGTGTTGCGGATTCGCCGGAGGGCGGCGGTTGTCGGAACATTTGCTGCCGGAAGGGGCAAGCCCCTTCCCTACAACGGGCGGATGCGGATTCGCCGGACGTTTTGCGATAACCCCGCCTTTGCTGCGGCGCGCCGGGGTCGGCGCGCCCTACAAGGGAGCGGCTACGGATTCGCCGGACGTTTCAGCGTAAAACGCGCTGCTGCTGCGGGGGGCGTCGGGACGCCGCCCCCTACAGGGTCCGCTTGTATCAAATCTGCTTTCACACGCCGACCTGCTGGACGGGGGCGGGGACGTTGGTCTCCTGCTCCTGAGAAATCGGTTCATCGTTTTCCTGTTCGGGGACGAGGGGTTCATCTGCGTCCTGTTCCGGAACGACGGGTACATCGTTTTCCTGCTCCGATACGGGCTGCGCCTGTTCCTGGCCGGGCGTCTCCTCCTGCACGTTCTCCTCCTGTCCCGGCGTCTCGGGTTGTTCGTCCTCCTGCTCCGGCGTCGCGGGCTGATCGCTGTCCTGCTCGGGCAAAGGTTCCTCTTCCGCCTGGCCGGGGACCACCGTAAGATCCTCCTGATCTACGCCGCGCACGAAGGGGACTGGCTCCTGTCCGGCTGCCTGGGTTTCTATGAGCTGGCAGCGGCAGGCGAAGCGGGTTGCGCCGCCCAGGTTGCAGGTGAAGAGGGTCAGTTCCCATTCTCCGTTGGTCGTGACCATATATGTCACCTGGTCGGGCTGCACCGTCTCGGTTTTGGAGACCCGATAGTGGTAGCGGGTGCCGTACACGTCGGTGAAGTACACGTCCGCGCCCAGGCGGATGGAGCGCACGGGGCTGAAATGGACGGAATAGTTGTGCCCGGCGATGACCAGGTTGTGCTTGTACACGGAGCCGTAGTAGCGGCAGGGGGCGATGCGCAGGCGGCTGTAGTCCCACTTATGCAGGACGGGAAGGGTCAGGCGGAGGCTGGGGATCTGGAGCACGCCGATGTATTTCCACTCGTCCACCTGGACGGTGGGAATGGTCTGCCCCACGGTCTGGGTCTCGTCGTCGGGGGAGACGTAGACCAGCTCGTCCCGCACGGACTCGTTGCCGTCCGCGTCCACGTCTATGTACTGGATATGGGTGGGCACCGGGATGGGGTTGTGCTGGATCAGGTCTTCCAGTTCGTCCAGCACCCGGTCGGACTCCATGCCCGCCCGGGCGGAGTCATAGGTGTTATAGCTCACCAGGCCGACGGAGGCCAGCACCAGCAGCACGCCGACCAGGATCATAATACCGCCAAGATGTTTTTTCATGACTCTCGATTCTTCTTCCGGTTCTTATGGGAGACGATCATGCCCGTGATGATCAGCACCAGGCCCAGGATGACCAGGACCGGCACGGGCCACCAGAGCTGACCGGTCTGGGGCAGGGGCGCCAGCGGGACGTCCTCATCGTCGATGTCGATCTCCTCCTCCCACTCCTCGTCATCCGGTTCCTGGGGGGGCGGCGTCGGGGCGGGGCCCAGCGGCACGGGGTCCGAGGGGATCTCTTCCTCGAAGTCGTCAGGAGGGGGTTCATCCGGGTAGTTGGGGTTGGGGGAGAAGGGGGGGGTGGGGGTGGGCGTCGGACCCGGGGGCGCGGAGGGCGTGGGGGTGATCTCCGGCGTGGGGGTCGGCGTGGGCGTCACTTCGGGGGTCGGCGTCGGGGTCGGCGTCACCTCCGGGGTGGGGGTGGGCGTCGGCGTCGGACGCGGGGTGAGGGTCGGGGTGGGACGCGGCGTCGGGGTGGGGGTCACCACCGGGGGCGACGTCGGGGTCGGCGTCGGAGACGGCGGCACCGTATCGTCCACCACCAGGGCCTTGGGATGGATCGTCCAGGTTTTGATCTGGGAGGAAAGCTGGGTCAGCAGGGGCACCAGCGAGGGGTAGAAGTAACAGGTGACATGCTCCCCGCGCTTTGCCTTGGTGACAAGGCGGTCCTCTCCCGTCTCATTGCCGAAGGCGTCCTTCTCCGGCAGATAATCCACATAATCCGCCTGAGACGTGAGCGCCGTCCCGCGCACGACCACCAGATAGAGGCCGTCCACAAAGGGGTTGCCGTATTTGTCGGAGCTGATGGGTACGCCCACGGGCATGTCGGACACCAGCGGCTCGGCCACGGTATCCGCGGGCGGAGTCCCCGGGGCCAGGCCGATCCGGGCAAAGGCGTCTATCAGCCCTTCGGCCTCCTCGTTGGTGGACCACCAGGGGATGGTCTCGGTCCCAAAGGGGGCCACGGGGTCAAAGGCGCCGCCGTTGAATACGCCGATCTGATAGACGTCCACCGAGAGCGCAAGCCCGCTGTGGTCGAAGTCCAGTTCCGAAAGGTCCACGATGATGGACCCGCCGGAGGCCGTTCCCCCTGCGGCCAGCGCCGTCCCAAAGGGGACAAGGGCCAGCAGCAGCGCCAGCAACAGCGCCGATACAATGAACTTGTGCAAATGATGTCTCATATTCCTCAAGTCCCCTCTTTGAGATTTGCTGTGGAGCAATGGGTGGGTGTGGTTCCCTTTTTGAAAAGGGAGGCCGGTTTGTCAGTCCGTGTCCTTCGGCGCTTCCTCTTGCTGCTCAGGTTCTGCCTGCTTCGATGCTTCCTGCTTTTTCTTTTTCCGTCTGCGGAAAATGCCGGGCAAAATCAGACCCGCCAGCAGGAGCAGCACCGCGCCGCAAGCAATGTAGATCGGGGTATAGACGTTGCGGAGCCACCAGGGCATATTCCGGTTAAAGGTGATGCCGTTCAGGTCGCCGCTCTGATAGTCGGGATCGTCGGGAATCAGCTCCGGCGGGATGTCGTTCTCTATGGGTTCCAGCACGGGGACGTAATCCGGGTTACCGGCAGCCAGCACCTTGTCCGGGATCGGCTCGTCGGTGATGACGCGCACGCCGCGCACCAGCAGACGGTGGGAGTTGACGCCGTAGGGGGTGCATGTGACGAGGGTGCAGAGATCCATGCCGGGAACGATTTGCAGATAACTGGCCTGATGGGGCAGAACCACGTTCACCTGGTCCACCTGATAATACAACTCCTCGCCCAGAACCTCCAGTACAAAGTAGTCGCCAACGGTCATTTGATCCAGATCGGTCAGCAGCCTGGCGCTGGGCAGACCCGTATGGCCAGAGAGTGCGCAATGCGTGTTTTCTCCGCCGATGGGAAGCGAAGTGCCCTCCAGGTGACCCACAGAGTCCTGCAAAACAGCTTCGCCGGTACCGTGGCGTATCGGGAGGCGAACATTGATCTTCGGAATCGAGAGAACGCCCATCATACCGCTGCCGTCGATGTCCAGGACGCGGGCGTAGATTTCCTGAATCACTTCATCGGGAATATCTTCTCCGGCTGCCTTGGCAAAAATCATTTCATTGAGTTCCTGTACTGCCTCGCGGTGTACCTGAATCTCCTCTTCTGTCATTCCGGTCACGATGTCAGCATATTCCGTCATGGCGTGAGACTGGTAGACGTTGTTCCACAGGGTACTCACAGTAGGATACAGCAGCAGGGACAGCCCGGCGATGAAAATCAGGATAAAGAAGATCACGGGGAGCTTGCTTGATTTTTTCTTCTTCTTTGTTGTCTTTGCCATACCGGGTTCTCCTTGCTGTTGCGTCTGTGGGATAGGTTGGGGGGGGTGCGTTGGGTCTGCGTGGGTGGTGGGCGCGGCGATTCGGACCTCTCCCGCCGCTTCGCGGCACCCTCCCCGTTCCGGGGAGGGAATTTCCGGGGGGTGCGTTGGACTTGCGTGGGCGGTGGGCGTGGCGCTTCGGACCTCTCCCGCCGCTTCGCGGCACCCTCCCCGTTCCGGGGAGGGAATTTCCGGGGGTGTGCGTTGGATTTGCTTGGGAAAAATAAACGCTTCGTTCAGATCATACGCTTTCCCTCGCCCCCTTCCCTCCCCCTCTGGGGGAGGGTGGCGCGCAGCGCCGGGAGAGGGCGTCAGCGTTTAGAGATTTTCTCAGGTCGGGGGCATAGAAGCCCCCGACCTCCCTATGTTTGCTTCTTCTTATGTGTGAGTCAGTTTACCTGACGTTTGGATTTGCCTCCCGGCAAATCACTCCTGCTCCTTGCGGCGACGCAGGACCAGGAACGCGCCGGCGGCCAGGATCAGGGCGACGCCGCCGATGGTCATCAGGGTCGCGCCGACACCACCGGTGCTGGGCAGGGTGCTGCCAGGGGTGTTGGCCACGTTGGCGATGTTGGTCAGAGCATCGGCACGCTGCTGGGCGCTCAGGGACTTATCCAGGGAGTCCTTGCCATTGACGCTGACTTCCACGGGGTTCAGCAGCTGGGTGTAATCCACAGGAGCCTTGGTTTCCTTCAGATAGTAGGACTGGCCATTGTCATTGTCCTTCAGATAAGCGAACTGGGCGCTGCCGTCCGCAGCGGTGCGGACCTTGGTCGCATTTGCGTAGCCATCGCCAACGTCATTCTTAGTAAGCCAGATCACAGAGGGCTCACCGTAGGTCAGCAGAATCTTGCCGTCGCCAGGAGTCGTGGTAAGCTCCAAGGAAGTCTTGTCATAGTAGTAGGGCTGCAGACTGGCATCAGTATAAGCCAGATGCGTGTTGCCCTCAGAATCAGTGACAAAAACAGCATAAGCAATCTTTGCCGCTGTGTCTGCGTACTTAACATTGCCGTCAGTGTCCTTGGTTACTTTCTCAGGAGTGCTGCCCGCAAGAACAGGAGCCTTCGCTTTGAGCTGATAGTACTTGACAGAACTGGCAGCTTCGACCTCAGGATCGCCCTTACCGGAGGTAGCAGAGTACAGGATGAACTCGGCGCCGGGCAGCTTCTGGCTACGGTTGCCGGTCTCAAACTTGTCGATCACGATGCGGGAAGTGTAGTTGTCAGTCTCGGCGTCCTTGACGGTGATGTTGTTGCCCTCGCCATAGCTGAGGGTCGCTGTGTTCTGGAGGATCACAGCGACGGCAGCCTCGTTGACCTGAGCGCTGTAGTCTACAGTAACCGTCTGGCCCTCATAAGCCTTTCTGTCCGCAGAGGCAACATCCAGAGACAGCTCGAAAGTATGACCGTCAGTATCAAAGCGAATCTGGTCGCCCTTCAGGATCGCGCCGGAATCAGTAACGAGCTGCAGGGTGAAAGCGGGAGTATTAGTTGTGGTCGCATATGTGCCATCGGTGTAATAGGTCAGCTTCGCTTGGTTCCCAGCAGTCACGCCATCAGGATCCGCAGTAGTGTACTGTCTGGGCGTGTACTTGACATAAATCTCTTTGGCAAGATGATCATCATCTCCATCAATACCATCAATCTTGATGTGAATCTTGTCGAGGAAAGTCAGACCTTCGGTCATGGTATCGGTCAGGACAAAGGTGGACTCGTAGACGCCAGCGGTGGTGTGAGGAACCTTGGTGGTGATCTGATAGTTCAGGATATCGCCAACAGCAACGCCAGAGTTGTTGTCATCATGGTTACCATCACCGCTCTTACCGTCCGCACCGCCATTGTCAACCTGCTTATCCAGCGGCATGTCGTTCTTATTCTGAACATTGACTTCCTGGCCCGCCAGAACGGTGGTCAGAACGAGTCTATCCTCAGCAGGCATAAAGTTAGCAATGCTAGGAAAAGAAGTTTTATCCGCAGAGGTGAAATCGTCATCAATTGCGCTCACAACAAGATAGTATCCAGGAACGAGGTTCTCAATCGTGGCATTATCACCAACAGCGTAGGTTGTCATCGGGGTACCAGTGCGGTATTCTGCTTTAATGTACTTATCGGTAGAATCAACAATCGCAGCACGCAGATTCTTGGCAAACTCCGCAGCATCGAAGCCGGTCAGCTTCTCAACAGTCCAAATATTACCGCTATCGGCTTTCACAGCCTTCAGGCCGCTAAAGGGAGCCTTGGTCTCACCGGTGGTTTTATCAAAAATCAAAGAGAACAGCTTGTTGGTATCAGCGCCATCAATGGTGTATGTTATGTGGCCTTGATCTTGTGTCGCGTCAAAAACCTTGATGGCATAATAGGCGGAGTTCTCAGGGGTGTCCAAGACAGTGATGTCGCCGTGGGTGTCGTCAGCCGCAAACGCGGTCACGCCCAGGCTGAGCAGCATGGCAACTGCCAGCAGAACAGCAAACAGTTTTTTCATTGTTCTTTCATCCTTTCCTAAAGATGTTTCGTTTGGATTGTTCTCCCCTCTGTGGGAGGGGGCGTCATGGGGTGGTCGGCGCGTTCCGAGGCGGGGAGCGCGGGGGTCTGCGCCGCTTCTGCTTTTGGCTCCCTTTTTTGGAAGGGAGGCCTTTGCCGGGGATGGGGGTCTTGCTCTGCCGGGGGATTGACGCATAGGCAAAGTTTTGTGGATGGGTTGATCGCGCTTCGTTGCGGACTGCGCCGGGGGGCTGGGGCGGGGCCGCCGTGCGCCGGGGCGGGTGGGCGGCGCGGGCCGGAACGCTCCCTCACGTTCCGTATCCTGCGCTGTCCCCGTTCCGGGCGCGGGGGCGGGCTTCCGTCCTGGCCGGGTCTCGCGGCGGGGGGCCGCAGCGTTTTTCGGGTTGGTGGCTTTCCTTTCGCTTTTGTCCTCGTGGTTTGCCTGGGGGGTGTTTCTCGTTCAAACTGAACGGCGTGTCGGGTTGGTTTCCTGGTTCCTGGTTTGCCTAAGCTTGTGCCTTGCGTCGGGGCTTGCAGGGGGGTCTTGTGGGGATCGCCCTGCCATCAATGGGGGGTGGTGCGTATCTCAACAACGTGTGAGCTGCCTGTGGGCGTCCTCTCGGACCCCGTTTCTGCGCTTGCAAGTGAAGCCGCGTGATGCAAAGCCCCGCCGCGTAGGAGCAGGAAGCCCGCCGTTGTGTTGAGCCAGGTCATGGAGCAAGCCGCAAAAGCCGTCCGTTTTCGGTTTTCTGCGGGTGGATGCAGCTCCATTCTTCCTCCATGCTATTGTACCGAATCTGGTAGGCATTTGTCAAGAGTTTCCGTCAAAATTGTTGCAATTGCATTAAGGGGCTTGGGTTTATTTGGAATGGGCTGTGGGGGTAGGGTTTTTGTAGGGTATGTGTTGGACGCCCTCTCCTGGCGCTTCGCGCCACCCTCCCCCGGAGGGGGAGGACCTCTCCCGGCGCTTCGCGCCACCCTCCCCCAGAGGGGGAGGGAATTATTTGGGGGGTTGCGTTGGTTTGGCGAGGGGTGGGCGCGGCGCTACGGACCTCTCCCGGCGCTTTGCGCCACCCTCCCCCGGAGGGGGAGGGAATTATTTGGGTGTTTGCGTTGGTTTGGCGGGGGGGGGGCGGCGCTACGGACCTCTCCCGGCGCTTCGCGCCACCCTCCCCCGGAGGGGGAGGGAATGTCCGGGGGGTTGCGTTGGGACTGGCGGGGAACTATCGCGCTGCGAATCGTTACGAATCGACGCGAATCGTTGCGAATCGCTGTGAATCGACGCTAAATCCTCGCTAGATCGCTGCGAATCGCTGCGTAGACTCTTTGCTGACTCTTACCCTTTCCCTCCCCCTCTGGGGGAGGGAATTATTTGGGAGTTGCGATGGACTGGCGGGGGGACTATAGCGCTGCGAATCGACGCGAATCGTTGCGAATCGCTGCGGATCGCTGTAAATCGACGCGAAATCCTCGCTAGATCGCCGCGAATCGCTGCGTAGATTCTTTGCTGACTCTTACCCTTTCCCTCCCCCTCTGGGGGAGGGTGTCGCCCACTAGGGCGACAGGAGAGGGCGTCCCGCTGGCTGTCACCTTTCAGTCCAGGCATTCAGCCCCATCTTATTCCAAATATCTTCACATACCACATGAAAATAGCGGTCAACCTCCAGGTTCGTATAGCGCAGAACCCGGATGCCCATTTTGTTCAAATAGGCGTCCCGCGCCGCGTCCTTTGCGCGGCCTACGTCCTCATAGTGCTGCGAGCCATCGACCTCGATCGCGGTCTTTGTCGCGGCAATGTAGAAATCCACGATGTAGGGGCCGATGGGGTGCTGGCGGCGCGCCCTGACCGGAAGGCCACGCAGGAACTGCGTCCAAAGCTTGATCTCCTCCGGCGTCATGTTGCGGCGCAGCTTTTGGGCATAGGGGGTCAGGGATGGGCGTCTCGTCGCCATGCTGCGGCCTCCTTTGTTTTGGGGGGGTGGGTTGGTTCTGTGTGGGGGGATGCGGCGCTACGGCCCTCTCCTGCCGCCTTCGGCGGCACCCTCCCCCGGAGGGGGAGGGAATAATTTGGGTGTGTGCGTTGGACTTGCGCGGGGACGGGGGGACGCTGCGGATCGCTACACCCTATCTTTGCGCGCCCTCACCCTTTCCCTCCCCCACCGGGGGAGGGATTTTTCAGGGGTGTGCGTTTTCCTTGCGCTTATGCGGCGGGGTGATCCGGGTCTTGCTCCCGGCGTTTCCGCAGGGCGTTGTAGAGCAGGTACGCGCCGCCCAGGGTCAGGAGGGTCAGGGATACGCCTAGCATCAGGCGTACTCCCTGGCCGCCGGTGGCGGGCATGGTGCTTTCGGGGATGTTGGGAACGTGGGCTACGACGGTGTTGTCGTCGGGTTCGGTGACCAGGACGAAGTCGGTGCCGGTGTTGCCGCCGCCGCCGCCCGCTACTACGTTCAACTTGACCACGCCCTGCATCCTGCGGTAGTCCACGGGGGCCTCGGTCTCCATCAGGTAATACTCGCCCTCATCGATGCCGGTAAACTCGGCGTAACCGTTTTCATTGGTTACGCGCTCGGTGGCCTGGGCCAGGTCGGTGGTATACGTTACGTCAACGTTCTCGTTTGCGCGCACATAATACAGCGGGGTCGTTTCCGTCAGCACGGTTGAGCCGAACGTATCCTGTTTCTCCTGGTCCGACAGATTCCGTTCTTCTTCCGTCGGGTAACGGTAGAGCACGAACTTCGCTCCGGCCAGCTTCTGGCTGCGGTCGCCGCTCTGGAACTTATCCACTACGATCTTGAGGCGATCCATGTAGTTGGGGACGCCCACGGACACCTTGTGGGAGGAGATATCCATGCTGATGGGCACGTCGTCGCCGGGGTTGCTGTCCGCCGCCTTTCCGGGTTTCTTGTCACTGACCAGGACCTGGATGTGTTCTTTGCGCAGGGTGTAACCATCGGGCGCTTTGACCTCTTCCAGGTAGTATTCGCCCTCTTCCAGGCCGTCGATGACGATGGGATCGCCGTTTGTGGTCTTCAGCTGTTCGGCATTCGCTTTGGTCGCGTCGAACTGGCCGTTTCTGTAATACATCCGCACTTTATCGGCGCAGAAGTAGATCGCGGCGCTGTCCGGGACGTCGGTCATGGGCGTCAGGGGATCGGTGACACGGGTGGACGGGCTGAACAGCAGGAAGCGGAGGGTACTCTGATCCGTTGCAGCGGCGTCGCCGACGACGAAGAGATTCTTTTCCGCGTCAAAGCTGAGCGCCTTCGACGCATCCGACGCGCTCACAATGCGCCAGGTGCCGTCGGGTTCCTTGAACGTGAACGTCCACTGATACGCAGTATCCTGATAGACCAGCTTGCCGTCGCCGTTGATGGCGAGATATTTGCCCTCGGAGTTTTTGATGGCGCGACTGTTCCCGCTGCCCACCAGCGTCATCATCGTGGCCGCATTCTCCCCATCCGGAAGAGCCATCACCGTCGGCATATATACGCCGTAGCGGAAGGGAGGCCGGGTCCGTTCGACCACGGAGAGGCCGTCCAGGCCGCCGGTGGAGATGCGCAGCGCCCAGTCGGACTGGGTGTTGTAGATGACCACTTTCTTTCCGACGATGTTCTCCATGGCGAGGCCGCGGGTGGCTTCGGTCTCCGTGTCGTTGACGATCCAGAACTTGATCTCGCTGGGTGTGGCGTCAACGGTGAAGCCGTCCCCGGTCACGTTGAGAAACACGCCCGCACTACCGACGTTTTCCAGTTTCCAGACGCCGTTGTGCAGATCCGTCACCGTCCAGGTGAACCTCGCCTGTCTGTCGGAATTTCCGTTGTCGGTCAGCATACTGAGCAGGCCGATGGTGTTGACGCCCAGGTACTTCTTCCCGAAGCGGAAGCGGTAACCCGTTCCGGCGGATTCCACGGTGAACACCGTCTCGTCGCCGGTGAGCAGCATCGTGCGCTCCCGGTCGCCGTCGGGTTGGATCCCGTCCGCTTCCTGCGTGTTGGTCAGCAGATCGCCGCCCTTCTGGTAGCGATAAAGCAGGAACTCGGCCTCCAGCTTCTCCTGCGTATCCGGGTCGAATTTTTCCAGGGTGAGCTGGTACGGCGGCGCCTCGTAGCGGTTCGTGAAGGTGACGGTCGCGTTGTCGTTGTCCACGCTGACGTCCACCAGGCTGTAGTTTGCCGGGAGTTCATCGGTGGCTTCCGCGATGGCGTAGCTGTAATAGACGGGCGTTGTGCGCTTCGCGTACTCCGGCAGACCGAGAAGCTGGGCCAGGTTGTAGGTGATGTCCGCGTCGGGCGGCACCAGGCCCTGCTCGCTCGTGGCTTTGGGTTTGGGCAGGTCGTAGGTGTAGTTGGGTTCGTACTCCACGGGAATCTCATGGCTGATGTCCGGCTTGGGCAGCGTCACTTCCAGGTCGTGCTTGAATTCGGGGAAGACCTCGGGTTCCAGGACGTTGTTCAGGTCGAAGTACTCGGAGCTGAAGGGAAGTTCGGCAGTGTTCTCATGCTCATCACCGATGCTGCTTAGTTTTCGCTTAATATAGGCTTTATGCGTGTCCACCTTGTACGCCCAGGTGTTGTTGCTCATTTGGCTATCATAAGGAATTAGATTGTAGCTGCTATATATGCCCCCTTTGACATAATGTGTTCCCGTTGCATCTATATAGTAGCCTATATCACTACTTCCTGTACCATCGTAAACGCAATAGATTACATTATGGTTCTCATCCAAGTGTACTTCCAAGTTGTCTTGGGTGATTTTATAGTAAGCGAAATTGCCATTATTTGTAACCGTTGTATAGTTATGGTTATCCCGTTCCAGAATCATCTCCTTTGTTTTCGGGTTATAGCTCACCGTGATCTGCTGGCTTGTGTTGGAAACAGTGATAGGACCATACTCCCTCGACGTCGTTTTGTCAATGTTGAGGATCTCCGCACGCCCTATCAAGTCTCCATTGTCCTTGAAATAATCCACTCGGAAATACGAAAGTTCATCCTCTCCGGTATCTGGATTCTTTTCAAATCCGTACACATAGGTATAGTTGTCGCTGACAGGATCCACATACCAGAAGAGCGTCCTGGTATCACTCGGGTGCGCAGACTTAAAGTAGCTATCGCTTTCGGAAACCAGTATTTTGTTCTCATCTTTGTCGTAGCTGATGGCAAAATATCGCTCTCTGTAGTTGTTGTTTGCGGTCGTATAAGAATACTTGTACGTCACAGCAACAGTCGGAGTGTTGTTTCCGTCGGTGATTTCCACAGCAAGGGCGTCGCCCTGAAGCGTTTCCGGGTGTTTGATTGCTGTAACCGACGTAATGTTCCCGTTCTGGTTCACCTGAATATCAAGATCCGCTGTGTAATACCCGGCCCAGCGTTCATACGTCCGCGAGTTGGGAATCGGATAAATGTATTGCTTCAGGCTGCCATCCGGGCGGAAGTAGGCTGTGGTGCCGGTTTCGCCGTTCGTGTTCATGAACACGGTGGGGGGCTGATCCGGGAGGCCGTAGCTGATGACGAAGTCGGAGGAAAGCGTCGTCACCGTGCTATTGTACACCTCCTGAACCGCGTTATACTCCATGTAGTAGCGCTTGCTCGGCGAACCGTACTGGTACTGCACGTTGTTCTTATCCTCATCGTAACGCAGCAGTTCCTTTGTCACGATCTTGGTATCGCCGTTGGTCATCGTTTCCACCGTCGCCAGGCTGGACTGGATGTTGTCGATCGTCAGCGTCTGATTGTCCGCGTCCACCAGCACATAGCGCTGCAGATTTCCCTCCGCGTCGAAGTAGAAGGTGTGTACGCCGTTCTTATCGTCCGTGTACTGCTCCGCGTAGGCGATGTTGCCCGTGGCCAGCAGGCCGGTCGTGCGGTAGTCCAGGAAGATGGTTCCGCCGTCGTTGCGCAGCAGAGCCTTGGTCTGACCGTTGGCGTTCGTCACCTTGAGGGCGTAGCGGACGGTTTGGACCTGCTCGTACTTGGTCATGTCGGGCGCAGCGGTCATCGGCCGTTTGGCGCTGTCGAAGTACTTGGTGGGAGACGTGGCGTTATCCACATAGAGCAGGCTGCCGTCGGTCTTGTGCTGATAGACGATGCAGTTGTAGGTCTGCACGTTATTCGCATCCGTGACCTGGCGGATGCTAAACGCGTCGGCATCGCCCGAACCGGCAAAGTAGGCATCCAGTTCGCTTATGATCGCGGCATCATCCGTGACGTTCAACTCGTAGTACACATTGTTCTTGCGCTTATAATACTTGTGCGTACCACCAGCCTCATCGGAGACATACACCGCACGACCATCTGTCTTGCGGACATAGCCGGTCAGGGTCTTGGTTCCGCCGCCGTCAATCGCGGCACCCGTGACAACGTCGTTTTTCGTCCCCGTCTGCTGGATCTTCTCACGCTCGACGTCGGACATTTTGAGGATGAACAAACTCGTGCTGTCTTCTTTGGCGGAGTAGGGCGTGCCGTCCTCATTGAAGAGCACCGTCAGGGTCTGACCATCCACCGTGCGCCGGACGCGGATGACCTGGCCCTCGGCGTCCATCCAGACTTCGTCTACGTCGTCGTTGTTTACGACGCGGGTATCATAATAGTAGACTTCTCTGTCAACGGACGTACCGTTTTCCCTGTCAAGAACGGTCACCGTCTCCTTCTGGACATAGTACACCTTCGCCTCGCGGGTGTCGGGGTTGTAGTCCACCGTGTAGCGGATGCCGTCCACCACAATGCTGTTGTAGTTGTCCGCGTTCACCACTTTGCCGGTGTCGGGGTCCAGTTCGATCTCAAAGCCCTTGCCCTGATAGGGGCCGGAGGTCTCCGGGCAGGTGAACTTGAAGCGGATGAGCTCGCCGTGGGCGTCCATGCCGTAATACTCGGCCTGGGCGCTGTTCGCATGGCTCGCCTCGAAGGTGATGAACGAACCGTCCGCGTTGCTCCGGTCGGATGCAAAGGTGGTCACCGCCGGGGCGTCCGCGCCGTAGTAGAGGCGGAGGAAGTTGCCCTCGTCGTCATAGGTGACGACGTAGCGTTTGCCTCCGGCGTCGTCGGTGGCTGTACCCTCCACGACCACGCCGTCGGCAGAGTAGGAAACGGTGTAGCCGTGGTTTTTCGCTCTGTCGTATTCCACCGTATAGCTCGTGCCGTCGTCGCTGTAGGTGACGGTGTAACCGTCGCCCAGGATGTCGTCATGGCGGGTCTCGGTGGCGTTCGCCTCGCCTTCGCCCAGCAGGCGGATGGCAAAGGCCGTGGGTTGGTCGTACCCGGTACGCTCGTGTCCACATACACATAGCGGACAAGCTTATCCTCGCCGTCATAGCCGAAGGTCTCGTTGCCCTTGGTCGTCTCCCGCACCACGTTGTCGTTGTTGCTGCTCTCCAGGTCATAGTCCATCTGGACGATGCCGACAGAGGGGCTGTACTCGAAACGGAAGAGCTTATTGTCGCTGGTGGTATAGTAGCCAGGCTTGCCCGCAACGGGGGTTACAGCTCCGGTCGGCACCTGCTGCGTGATGGTCAGGGTCGGGTTTTGGCTGTTGTCCACGCCGAAGTCGAACCAGATCTCCGCGTCCGGATTGACCGTGGTGGTATCCGGGTCGTCATAGCGGAAGCGATAGCGCACCAGCGTCCGCTTCTGGGTCGCCTGGTCTTCATAGACATAGAGCGCGTCGCCGTCCGCGTCCCCGTTGGGATAGTAGACATTGCAGGTCTTGCCGTTCACCGTAGCCGTGTCGTCCGGGGCCCCGATGTAGGAGTTGGCGGAGTAGCTCAGTTTGTTGTCCTTGTCCACGCGGTAGGAGAAGGCGGGATAATAGTCGTTCCCATCCTTGTAGTAGAGCTGCACCTGCTCGCCGACGACGAATTTGTCCGGGTTGGCGATCTGGAAGTAGAGCGGGATCTGCCCGACTGTGCCTTCCACCGGCACGGGCACGCCGTGCTCGTCGGTCTTCAGCTTTGCCTGGGCCAGATTGGCGGAGGTGGACTGGAACACCTTGGGGCCGGAGCTCATCCCATACGGGTACGGGAGATTCGCGTCCGTTCCGAACTGGTAGAACACCTCACCATTGGGATCGTCCCGGTCATTCGGAAGCTCATAGAAGGTATGCTCCCACCGTTCGCGCTCCCGGTTCAGGCCCTCGGCCGTCAGGTCGTTCAGGCGGCCCAGGGTGTAGGTGCCCATCAAGCGGTAGCGGCTGAGGTCGCCGAGGGTTCTGGCGTCGATCAGGATATCTCTGTCCGCCGTGGGACTGATGATCTGATAGACTTTGAACTTCTGCTCCTGGTCGTTCGCAAGATTGCCGAGATTGTTCTCGCCGTTCTCCCAGACCTTCACGATGGTCAGCTCGATGTCGTCGCAGGGGTCGTTGATGTCCAGGGGCGGGACCACCACATGGGGCGTGTTCTCATCCAGGATGGTACCCAGCATTAGCTTGGCCTTGCCGTCGCTGATCCAGGCGTCCAGCGTCACGTCGGACAGGCCGCCGGTGCTGGTGTTGTACACCGCGCCCTCCAGGAAGGTGGTCATGTCGTTGCCGGTATTGGCATCGTTTTTCTGCGTCTCGGAGAAGTGGTATACGCCGGTGTAAGCCGCAGTCGGCGGCGTGTCCACCAGGGTGCTGGCGCCGTTCACGCGGTGCTGGACGTTGTAGCGGACGTAGGTGGTCAGTTTGCTGTCCAGCGCGCCGTTCAGCTTCACGTTGGAGCGAACAGCGGGACTGTTGCTGAGCATCAGCTCCGCCGTGGTATTCTTCGGGACGTTGCGGTAGATGTGATAGCGGTTGTTCGTGCCCTCGAAGTAGGTGATGCCGCGGGCGCTGGAGTCGTTTCCGGTGTTGGCGTTGACGTTGTAGCCGCCGGTGAAGGGGCCGACCTTGCCGGGCGTGGTGACCGTGCCGGTCTTTTGGAAATACCTGCTGCTCATGGAACCGGCGATCACGTCGCAGTAGAGCATCTCATTGTTGGAGAAGTAACTGCTCTCATGGAAGCCGACAAAGCCGCCCGCGTAGCCCCAAAGTCCCGCGTCCGTTTTATCGTGGTTCTCGTCGTCCTTGTCGTCGTAGCCGTCGCCGTCGGAGTCGTTTTCCACATAACCGCCGCCCAGCACGTCATAACCGTCGATGACGCCGGTGACCTTTCCGTTCTTGACCGCCGTGCGGTTGGCCTCGAACAGAGAGAGGGAAATTGCAGATTTGGCTTCATCGTCCGCCACAATGGAACCACTGGGGTTCATCTTCACGTTTACGGTGGAGGAGCCGATCTGGATGATCAGATTCTGGTTGCCGTCTACGTCCTTTTCGCCCAGGCCGATGCGAATGCGCAGTCCGCCCAGGTTGAGCATCAGCAGATTGCCGTCCGAGAGGAGCTGCAGGCCCAGATAGTCGAAGCCATCCAGATCGATCAGGTTCACATTTGACAAGTCGTCCAGATTTAGCACACGGAACACCAGGAAGCCGACGATCCGCAGCAGGAAGTCCACAAGATCGTTGTCAATTTCCGCATCGGCGATGGACGCTTTGGTGCCGCGGCCCACATAGCCCGCCGCAATCTGCTTGCTGGTGACCTTTTTCAGCCGATCCACCGTGCTGTCGTCGATCTGGGAGATGTCTGCGTAGCCGACAAAGCCCGCCGCGCAGGCGGCCGGAAGCTGGAGATCTCCTGTGTATTGCGTCGCCGTCTGGGCCTCGGTCGCCTTGACATCAAAGCCGATGTTCGTGTCCCCGGCCCCGTAGCCGGTGACCGTACACGCCGTCACGGTGGCGCCCACCACGTTCAGCGCACCCAGGTTGAGTCCAGTGCCCAAGCCCAGGGTTTGAACGAGTGTCGTAAGCGGCGATACTGGCTGACCGTTTTCGCCAATTGTCACACCCTGGGCGTCAACCAGCTTGTTCTTGCCGAGATAGCCCACAAAGCCGCCGGCATAGTTCTTCGCCTCCACATAGTTGAGGTTGCTGACGCTGGAATACTCGATGGTGCCGTTGTTCATCCGGCCGCCGAAGCCGCCCGCCGCGCCGGTGATCTCGTAATAACTCATACTGGTCCCTTCGAGCACCGCTTCGGAGGCGACCACGCGGATGCCGTCCAGTACGCCGTTGACCTCGGAGTAGTAGATGTAGGTGCGGAACGCGTCGAGAACGCCGACATTGCCCGCTCCGATCAGGCCCAGAATCGACGTGCCCCCGGACGATCCGACCTGCGCCACGCTGCCCACATCGGCCAGGCCGAAGAAGCCGCCGGCGTACTCTCTGGCGTAGACGCCGCGGAGCTTGTTCACCACGTTCTTGTCAAAGGAATGGTCATGCTCGCCCACCACCGTGGCCTCCAGCGTTCCGGCGAAGCCGCCCGCGTATTTCGGGAGGCGGCCCTCATAGCCGTCGATCACGATGCCGTACTCATCATTGAGATATTCTTCTTCAAAGTATTTTTCGTCGAAGTCCTCGCCCAGCTGCTTTTTGATCCGCGCTTCGATGGTGGCGTTGTCGGGCTGGCTGTTTTGGAATTCATCGGGATGCTCCGCCTTGTAGGCCGCCAGCAGTTGCGCCCCTTCGCTGGCCCAGCGCTGGTCGATGTAGCGCTGTCTCAGGACCGCGTATTCCTCCAGCCTCTTCGGCGCGTTCAGGGCGTTGACCACCGTGTTTTTGATGGTGGCCACCGTCGCCTGGAGCGCCTGGACCAGACCGCCGGGGCTGGAGATCAGGGAGTCGAGCAGGGACTGGATCATGCCGCCGCTGGCTCCGGTGGTGTCCGCCGTGAGGACCGAGGCGGCGGAGCATTTGCCCACGAAGCCGCCCGCAGCCACGGTACCCTTGACATGCAACAGCTTATCCACCCAGATGGTGGCGTCTTGAGACCCCAGCACATTGTCGCTGTCGTCCTTGGGCGACTGGCTGTAGTTGGGATGCAGTTCGCGGTAGACGGGATCGGAATCCTCGTCCACCAGACCGATCTGGCCGCCGTAGCTGGCGCCGACAAAGCCGCCGGCGTTGCCCAGGCCTTCCGTTTCTTCCGCACCACGGTTCGAGCGGTCGCCGTTGGCGATGACCGTCAGGCCGCTCTGGTAGCCGGTGATACCGCTGCGGGCGATGGACGGCACCAGCACATCGGCGACGGACAGCAGACTGCCCAGATTCAGGGGGATCGCGCCGCCGATCAGATTGACCGAGCCGAAGTTGGCCAGACCCTTGGCCAGCATTTCGCCCGCGAAGCCGCCGGAGGCCCGCATGGAGAGGATGTTCCGGGCGTCCAGCCCCTCGCTGTCGCAGATCATGCCGCTCCACATGCTGCCGATGAAGCCGCCCGCCGTACCGGACAGGCTGAACTCCCCGCCTTCATAGCCACCGGTGTCCGCGTCGCCGTATTCCACGGAGTTGGACCCGCGTCCTGCGCGCACGTTGTAGCAGTAGACAAAGCTTGCAATCAGATCCTTGAACTCGTCGGGATCCCCGGCCCGCGCCTCCAGCGCATCCATCTCGAATTTGTTCAGGCCGCCGTACTGACCCACATGGTAGTACCAGGTCAGGAATTTTTTCGGGCTGATCGTCTCCTGCGCCCGCAGGAAGACAGGCTGGAAGCTGGTGTAGATTTGCCACGGGTCGTCGTAGGAAACGCCCCAGGCATAGAGCTCATCGCCGCCGCGCATCGGGCCGTTGACGTAACCAAAGCGAATGGTGGAATAGGTCACGTCCAGCGCGCTCAGCACGTTGCTGGCGTCCACAAGTCCGCCCAGCAGGCTCAGGCCGCCGGTGTCCACCGTACTGCCGCACTCCATCTTGCCCACATAGCCGCCGGCGTGCTCATAGCCGTAGACGGAACGGATGCGGATGGCCGCGCACTGGCGCTGGGGCTCCTGGGTCTCTCTGCCGCGCAGGTAAATGGTTCTGTAGCCGTAGTCGTCGTAATTGTTCCCCTCGCGCATCACGGGATTGCCGTTTCTGTCATGCGCATCGACCATGAGCTGCTGCGTATCGCTGACCCGGAGCGTGATGGGGTCCGCATTCTGGAACGTGGGCACCGATTCATCCACGTTCTGGGTTTCCGGGTTATCCGCTGGGAGCGTATATTTCGTATAATTCCAGACGCCGTTTGTTGTCGTAATGGTGAAATAGTCGTTTGCGGTGATTGCGCCGTTGTTCGACACGAGGGGGAAATCTCCGCCCCGGTAGTTGTCCTCCTTGTATTTGTAGACGGTCGTACCATCCGAACTCAAATACACGTCAGCCTGGATCTCACGGGCCAGAAGCAGCGCCGATCTCTTGTCCTTTGCAGCTCTGGTGTGCGCCGTAAGATCGCTCCCATCGCCGGTATATTTCACATACTTGGTCGTCCCGTCTATGTTTTTCTCGGCGTAGAACAGGTCTGCGCTTGTCAGGCTGGCGTTATTTTCATCGACCAGCAGAGAATGATTATAGTTCTTCACCAGCCGGTAGACCGTCTTACCCTCCGGTCCATCAAACACATAGACCAGCACATCCTCCCGGTTGTTGCCGCTGCCAACGGTGGCGCCTTCCTGCTCCACATAAGAGTCCATGTCACCCTGGCTGCGCCACTTGTCGTCGCTGAAGCCCCAGATCTGACCGCCGATCATGTGACCCACATAGCCGCCCGCCATGCCGGAGAAGACAGTGTTCGTGTCCGTTTTATAGGAGGGACACTGGGCACGCACCGCGCCGCCGCAGGGGACGCAGGTGGTCTGGCTGTTGCGAATGGTGGGGATGAAGTCCTGCATCACGGAGACCAGGGAGTTGACGTTCAAGATATTTCCGAGAATGGATTGATCGTCGCCCAGCGCATTTGCAACGGAACCCGGCTCCATCTCGCCCACATAGCCGCCCGCAGCGATCTCGCCGACGATGTATTCAAAGTTGTCCACATTGCTGTCCTGGGTGTGGCCGCCGGACATCCGCCCCGCAAAGCCGCCTGCGTAGGCGAAGCCGTTGCCGGCGCTGTCACCGTAGGTATTCGCGGGGTTGTTGATGCGCGGAGAGGCGATGATGTTGAAGCCGCCGGGCGCGCCGTAGACGTCGGAGTGCTCGATCGTGGACACCACCACGTTCAGCGCGTCCAGAACATTGGTAAGCTGAATGGCGTTCCCCAGTGCGTTCAGACCGTTGCCGACTGCGGCGGAGGAACCCACGTCCAGATGGCCGACGTAGCCGCCGGCATAATGCGCGCCCGCCACCGCGTACTCCATCGCCAGCGGATTGGCCCCGTTGGTGGTATGGAAGTTCACAGGGTCCATGTATTCCTCGCCCTGAATCTCTTCCAGATAGTCGGGGTGATGGATCGTGCCGGTCTTGAGCTGGTTCACGTCACTGTAGGAGATCTGCACGCCGCAGGCGTAGCCGATGTAGCCGCCGGCATAGCCGTCGGTGGCAGGAGCGGTGGGAGCGGCCGCGTCGTCGGCCGCGTAGACCGCGAAGCCGTTCACCAGTCCGTCGGCGTCGTCGCTGGGCAGATGGGTGTCATCCGAGCTCCTGACGCCCGCGTACATGATCATCGGCACATAGCTGCTGAACAGGCTCAGCAGGCCGCTCAGGTTGACGCCTACATTGCCAAGCAGAGACACACCGCCCGACCCGGCGTCGGCCAGCGCGCCGGAGTGGACCCAGCCGCCCCAGCCGCCGGCGTATTTGCCGCCGTGGACGTAACCGATGTTCTCCACCGACCAGGGATTTTCGGGCGTGCCGTAGGTATAGACGCCTCTGGTTTTGCTGTCGCAGCAGCAGAGGCAGACGCAGCTGGCGTCGCAGTCGCAGACGGAAACGGTCTCATAGATGTGAGCAGTCCCTGCGGCACTCATATTCGTGTTGACCAGGCCGCTCTCAAAGTCGCCCGCGAAGCCGCCGGCGCACCAGGCCTGCACATAGCCGTTGTTGACGTAGCCGACATGGCAGCCGTCGAATTTCGGAACCAGATAGGAGCCGACGTGGAGCAAGTCGGAGACATTCAGGAGCCCGTTGCTGAGCAGGGAGGTATTTCCGCTGGCCACGCCGAGCAGACCGCCGATCGAGGACTTGCCCACAAAGCCGCCGGCCTTGCCGTCCGCCATGTTTGCGATGACGGCGCGCAGGCGGGTCACATGGCAGTCCACAACTTCAATGCTGCTGGCCCCGCCCACGAAGCCGCCGGCGACGATGTCGGGGTCTGCGCTGTTCGATTTCTCGCCCACCGCCTCGACGGTCAGGCCGTCCTTCATGCCGTTGACGGTGACACGTTTGCACTTGGTTCGGACGGCGTCGCCCAGGCTGAGCAGATCGCTGGCTTTGGCCAGCGTCACGCCGAACAGACCGATCGAAAGGCCATCACTTCCCGCACTGGCAATGTCGCCGGGTCCGGCGGCGCCTGCAAAGCCGCCCACATAGTTCACGCCCTTGACATAGGCCATTTCATCCAGCACCACGTCGATGATGTCGCCGCCGGCCGCAAAGCCGACGCCGCCGCCCACGTAGTTGCCGTTCGTCTTGGCTTCCAGATTCCCGGCATCCACCATATAGCCGTCGTAGTTGTGCGCCGGATCGACGATGTGGGTGCTTTCGATCAGATAGGGGGTGAACTTATCGCTGTGGTCCCAGTCCGCGTCCGGATCGGTGTTCTTGTCGGGGCAGTGCGTCTTTTGCCGCGTCATGGAATAGTAAGCGCGATACTCGTTCAGGCTGATGCCCTTCACGGTGGTGTTCTCCAGACGGAAGCCGATCACGTCCGCCAGCCCCGTGATGTTGTTCAGCAGGCCCACGCCGCTGCCGGTCACAAGCTGTCCGGCGATGCCGCCCGCGTAGTTCCTGCCCGCGTGAACACGAACCAGCTTCATCACGGCGTTGCAGCGCAGGGGGACGTCTGGAGCCGTATCGGTCCGACGATACTTTCTCAGTTCTTCTTTGGCAATCTCCGGGGAGGATCTGGTGATGACGGTGGCTTCGCCGCGGCCCACCAGTCCGCCGGCGTAGTCGCCGGGGGTGGATACCTCCACGGAGCCCAAAAGCTGGCAGCCCATGATCGCGGACGGTTCCACGCCGCTGACGCTCAGCAGCGCACCGGAGCCGTCTTGCCCGCCGGTCAGCAGACCGGTCACAAGGCCGGTCACCGTACTGAGCAGGTCCGTGTTGGTCTTGGTGTGATCCCGCCCGTCGGCGGACACGGCCGTGCCCATGGTGGACAGCCCGGTAAAGCCGCCCACATAGTTCTGGGCGCTACCGTTCGCGCCGCCGACCTCGCCGAAGGCTTCCCGGATGGAGCGGATCACCAGTTTGGAATTTGCGTCCGCCGTGCAGTCAAAGGCATAGCTGTTGAACTGGGCACCGGCAAAGCCGCCCAGCTTGCTGCCGCCCTGCACCGTGACGTCGCTGTTCACGATCTGGCAGTTGATGAGTTCGGAGTTGGTATAGAACGCGCCCAGCAGCTCGATCAGTTCGTCCAGGCCCAGGCCCAGGCCGGTCAGCGTCATCGGAATGACCGCGTCGCGCTCCAGCCCCGTAAAGCCGCCGCCGAACATATCTGCGTCTACCACCAGATAGTCGCTGTTGCTCAGGGTGCAGTTCTCCAACGACGCGCCGGTCAGCACGCCGGAGAAACCGCCCACGCCGAATTTGCCGTCCTCGGTGGAGAGGACGATCTTGTCCGCCGCGCAGTTCTTCACCGTCGGCGCGGTATAGCCCGCCGGGATTAGGACGCCCACGTTCAGCAGATTTTCCAGCAGCAGCGTGATCACGTCGCCCAGACCCACGAAGCTCAGCAGACCGCCCACGTTCAGCACCTGGGTGAGTACCTCCTTCAGCCCGCCCAGCAACTGGGAAATGCCTTCATACATGATGCCGTTGCCGTTGCCCGTGCCGCGCTCGCCGTCGGGCTTCGCGGTGGCAATGCTGCCCACTGCGCCGACAAAGCCGCCCTTGCCGACGATCAGGCCGCCCTTTTCGCTGTTGACCGCCTGGTATGCGCCCGTGCCGGTCTCATACAGCGTGGCCACGGTGTTCACGTCGAAGCACTCCACCTCGCAGTAATCCACAACGGCGCGGCCGGAGATGATTCCGGCGAAAGCGCCGGTGGCCAGCGCGTCCGGAGAGGTGCTGCGGGTGGACAGCAGCGTATTCAGGTCGATCATCGTCACGTCGAAGCCGCCCGTCACCAGCGCCGACAGGATCGGGTTGAGAATGACGTCCAACCCTCCGCTGAGGAAGTCCAGCAGGATGGAAACCAGGCTGTCGCCCGCGGAGTCATAGGCGTAGACCGCGTTGTTGGTCACCGTGCCGTGCGCCAGCTTGATGTTCTTGACGATCGTGTAATCGCTGCTTGTGAGGTCGTTGTCATATTTGGTGATGGTTCCGAAGAAGCCCACGCCGGAGTGCTTGCCCAGGTCCACGCACAGATCGCCGGTGATGTTCCGCGTGGTGGCGGGCTCGATCTTCATATTGGAGATGACCGGCTTGCGCTCTGCCGCCAGCGCCTCCGCGCCGGTGCCGTCCGCAGTGCCGAGCAGGGGCGTGATGTCGCCTACCTTTTGCTCCGCTTCCGTAGACGTGATGCCGTACATGGTGCCGGTAAAGGTCAGGGGCGTCCAGTCCGTTCCCCGCATGTCGATGTCGCGGAAGACGATGTAGTTCGCATCCCGGTCATATTTCAGTCCGGCTTCGGTGCGGTTTTCGTTGGTGCCGGTTTTGCTGATGTCCGGCTCGCCGGTTGTCTCGTCGATGCCGCAGACGATGGTTCTGTTATACAGTCCGAGGCCGCCGGTGAGTCTGTCCCAAGGAGAATTAAACGCGTTATACTGGTCATAGAGCCGGCGGTTTTGGTCTTCGCCCTCCACCAGGTCCGCGTCGCCGGGATATACCAGTTCAGTAGGATAATCCGTATCAATTTCCCAATCATCAAGAATGCTGCTTCTTTTGATATGGACCCGATACGTCGGACCGCAGACATAGATCGTGTCGCTGGAGTTGATCGCCTGCAGCTGCTGCAGGTCGCCGATCAGGATATAGGGGACTTTTGTAATCGTCGGGTTGCCGTCGCCGTCCAGGCCGGGTGTGTTCAGCGTGATGGTCACCTGTCCGGGATAGGTGCGGCCGTCCAACGGGTTGGCTGCGCTCCTCAGGCCGCCCGCGCCCTTCATGTTCCCGGTGAAGGATTTGGCGGAGAGGACATAGTTCCGCTTGGCGGAATAGGTCACGATGTTGTCGTCGCCGTCGTCGCTGAGGCTGGCGTCGCCCTGGCTGCCGTCCGTAAAGACCAGCAGGCCGGTGCCGAAGGTGTAGACGTCGATGTCGCCGCTCATGAGGGGGTCTTCCTCGCGGCTTTCATAGGTCATCTCCAGCAGCTGCAGGGGGTTGTGGATGTAGATGGTGTCCGTCTCGCTGTCATAGATGCGCTCGCCGTCCCCGGCCTTGCCACGGCCCGTGAAGCTGCCGGTGAAGTCCTCGGGCAGCGTCCAGCAGTTCTCGGAGGGCAGCTCGATGTCGCACTCCAGGAAGTAGTTGGCGTCGCTGGTGTAGCGGACCAGCTCGCCGTTGGGATAATAATAGTATTTGCTCTCGGTCAGGGCGGTGCCCTCATCGGGCGCGTCCGTGGGTTCGTCCACGGGCTCGTCCGGCTGCTGGCTCAGGTCGCCGGTCTCCGGGCTGTCCACCACGTCCGGGTCGTCGATCAGCTCCGGCTGGGCCGCGGGGGGCGCGGCTTCGCCGTCCTCGGGTTCCGCGATCTCTTCCGGCTCGGCGGGATCGGCGGCGGGGGCGGGCTCTTCGTTGTTCTCGTCGTTATTATAATATGTATCGGTGTCAGCGTCGGACTCGGTGGGGCTGGTCCCGGTGGCGGCGGGAGCCTCCGGCTCCTCGCTGTCCTGCGCGGGAACAGCGTCGGGCGCGGGTTCTGCGTCGGTGGGAAGGGTATCGCTGTCGTCGGGGGCGGACTCCCCGGCGGCAACAGGAAGCGCCGGCTCCGCTGCGGTCTGCGCGGGGTCGGTCATGGGATCGGGATCGGTCTCCGGCTGCGCTTCGCCCTGGAGTTCGGCGGGGGCGTCCTCCGCCAGCTCCTGCGGCGCGGCTTCCTCGCCCGTCACCTCCGCCACGGCGGCGGCCAGCGTAGCCGTCACAGCGCGCTGGGGGGCGGCGGTGTCGCGCACCAGCACGCGGGACAGCGCACGGCCCACCACCTGGGTCAGGAGCGCTTCGCCCGGCTGCTGGGACGCTTCGGGCAGCGCGGAAGCCTCCGGCGCAGTGACCTGCTCCGGCTCGGCGGGCTGTTCAACCACGGCGGGCTGCTCGGTCTCAGCGGGCTGCTCCGGCTCCTCCGCCTCGGCGGGCTGCTCCGGCTGCTCCACCTCAGCGGGCTGTTCAGGCTGCTCGACCTGGGCGGGCTGCTCCGGCTGCTCGACCTGGGCGGGCTGCTCCGGCTCCTCACCCCAGTCCGGGGCTTCGGGGGCGTCGGCTTCCCGGTTGTCGGCATAGCCGTGGAACACGTCCTCCGCCTCCACGGGCAGACCCGTGCCGATCAGGGAGAGCATATCGTAGTTATAGATGTGGATGTAGCCGTCGTCCCGGTAGGGGGCGCTGAGGCGGGACACCTGGTTCAGGAGGCCGGTCAGCGGCGAGACGCGCTCCGCCTGCAGCAGGGCGTCGGGGTCTTCGCTCTGCTGCGCATCCTCCGGCGCTTCGCCCGGCTGCGCATCCTCCGGCTGCTCCGGAAGCTCGGCCAGATCGGGGGCTTCCGCCGCCTCGGCCTCCTCGCCCTGGATCTCCTCCGGCTCCGTGGACTGGATCAGCTCTTCCAGACCCGCGACCGCCGCGACGGCATACGAGGCAGGCTCGTAGGACGCCGAAACCGCCCCGTAGTCGAAGAACATCACCAGTACCAGCACCAGTGAAATGATCTGTCTCAGTTTTTTCATCATGTCAACCATCCGTTTCCGCGCACCGCTGTTGTTCCCGAAAGCTTGTTGTTTCCGCTGGTTTTGTGTGGGTCCGGCTTCCCTTTTTCTTATAAGGTAAACGCCCCCACATTCATGGACATTGTACAGTGTGGCTAAGACTTTGTCAAGTTCTTCCCAAGCTGTCTGTGCTTTTTGGTCAGGTTGTCGGAGTCCGACCCCCGAAATTTATTACAAATTTGCAAAAATTTCCTCCTGGATAAGCGGTATTTCCAGCGCTTTTTGTCATATACGTTAAATTTTTCTCAGAGGGGGGCAGCGTTGCGCACCGGCGCATAGACTGCGCTAGGGGGAGGCGCAAGCCCTCCCCACCGTCGAAAGGAGGGATCGAGAGATGGAGACATGCGAACCCATGCACGTCGTGCGCCCCTGCCAGTCCTGCCAGCCGGAGCAGCCGCCCTGCCCCGCCGGGGCCTGCTGCTGCATCCCCCTGCGCCCGCTGGCTGCCATGGACAACGCCACGGAGGGCACCCTGGTCCGGCAGTTCAATCGGCTGCTGGCGGCCATGCGGAATGCGGGCCTGATGGAGCGGTAAAAATCGTTGTCAATGAGAAGCGTCCCATTGACACGCATGGACAAGGTTGACTTTCCCGTCTGCGCGGATATAATACTGGTATCTGAGCGCCGACACAACACGATATTTGATTCACAGGAGAAGCAACATGAACGAAACACGCGACGAAGCCCCCCAGGGCTGCACCCATGACTGCGCCAGCTGCTCCGCCGGCTGCGGGGCGCGGCAGGAGCCGCAAAGCCTGCTGGAACCCATGAACGAACACTCCGACATCCGCAATGTGGTGGCGGTGGTCTCCGGCAAGGGCGGCGTGGGCAAGAGCCTGGTCACCGCGCTGCTGGCCGCCGGGCTGAATCGGGCCGGGCGGCGCGTGGGCGTGCTGGACGCGGACATCACCGGGCCCTCCATCCCCCGGGTCTTCGGGCTGGAGGGCCAGCAGGTGATGGACAGCAGCTACGGCCTGTTGCCCCTGCGCACGGAGGCGGGCCTGGAGGTCATGAGCCTCAATCTGCTGCTGGAGGACCCCAGCGCTCCGGTGCTGTGGCGCGGGCCGGTCATCGCCGGGGTGGTGCGCCAGTTCTGGCACGAGGTCTGCTGGGGCGTGCTGGATGAACTGTTCATCGACATGCCCCCCGGCACCGGCGACGTGCCCCTGACCGTGTACCAGAGCCTGCCCATCCGGGGCATTGTCATCGTCACCAGCCCCCAGGAGCTGGTGGGCATGATCGTGGAGAAGGCCGTGAACATGGCCGAGCTGATGGGCGTCCCGGTGCTGGGGATCGTGGAGAACATGAGCTATTACGAGTGCCCGGACTGCGGGGCGCGCCACGCCCTCTTCGGCGAGAGCCATGTGGAGGAGATCGCCGCCCGGCACGGCATCCAGACCGTGGCCCGCATCCCCCTGGACCCGGCCATTGCCCGGGCCGCCGACGCGGGGGCCCTGGGAGACCTGGAGGCCCCCTGGCTGGAGGGCCTCAGCGCCGCGCTGCTGCGCCGCCTGGAAGGGGAGGCCAAGTGAAGGTCGCAGACGTCTATCAGCAGTATTTCGCCGCGCTCTGCCAGCAAAATGGCACGGAGCGTCGGGCCGTCAGCGTCACGCTGACGGCCACGTCGGAGGCGGGCACGGTGCGCTATGAGGCCGCCGTCAGCTTCTTCCCCCATGCGGACGCGGAGGACTACGCCGTCAGCTATGACGTGTACGCGGCCAGGGAGCTGTATGCCGCCAGGGGGCGGCGCTCCAAAAAGCGGGAGGCGGCGCTGCTGGAAACCCTGCCCGCCCAGGCGGACGCCCTGGCGGCGTCTCTGGGGGGCAGCATCTTCTGGGACCGGCCCCTGCGGGAGGCGCGGTACGGCTGAAGCTTTTTGCAACAAACAAGCGGCGGGGGCAAGCCCCCGCCCTGCTTGATACGGATGAAAGGGACATTTTCATGGGAGAGATCATACGCGCCGTGGCGGCGGAGGACAACATCAAGATCGCGGTCATCACCGCCCGGGACATGGTGGAGCGGGCCAGGCAGATCCACGGCCTCAGCCCCACCGCCAGCGCCGCCCTGGGGCGGGCGCTGCTGGGGGCCTCGCTGCTGGGCAACGCCCTCAAAGGGGAGCGGGACACGCTGACCCTGCGCCTGAACGGCGGCGGCCCGGCGGGGACCGTGGTGGCCATCTCCGACAGCGCGGGCAACGTCCGGGGCTGCATGGACGCCCCGGAAGCCGACCTGCCCACCCGTCCCGACGGGAAGCTGGACGTGGGCGGCCTCATCGGGCGGGACGGGACCCTGACCGTCAGCCGGGACCTGGGCCTGCGAGAGCCCTACATCGGCAGCGTGCAGCTGGTCTCCGGCGAGGTGGCGGAGGACCTGGCCGCCTACCTGGCGGAGAGCGAACAGATCGGCGCGGCGGTGGGCCTGGGGGTGCTGGTGGACACGGACAAGTCCATCCGCGCCGCCGGGGGCTTCCTGGTGCAGCTCCTGCCCGGCGCGCCGGAGGACCTGGCCGCAAAGCTGGAGGAGAACATCCTGCTGATGGACCAGCTCACCACCATCCTGGACGAAGACGGGGCCGAGGCGGTGCTGGAGCAGGTGCTGCGGGGCCTTTCCCCGCGCATCCTGGCGCGGGAGCCGGTGGCCTATCGCTGCTATTGCAGCCGGGCGCGGGTGGCGGAGGCGCTGCGCAGCACCGGCGCGGAGGCCCTGCGGGAACTGGCGGGGGAGGACCGGGCCGTGGAGATCCGCTGCCAGCTCTGTGGCACGGCCTACAGCTTCCCCCCGGCGGAGCTGCTGGCCCTGGCGGAGGGGGACGGAACCGATGAAGCTGATTCAACTCACAAAAGAATATGAAGCCCAGCTGGTGGAGATGCTGGACGAGTGGAAGGAAGACCAGGAGCGCAACCACACGAACCACTCCCCCTGGGCCGTTTTCCGAAACGACTGGCACGATTTTGACAATTACCTGGCAAATCTGGAATGGAAGACCGAAACGCCGGACCGGGTGCCGGACTCCGTCCTCTTCCTGCTGGACGAGGACCGAAAGCGCCTCCTGGGCGCGGTGAACATCCGCCACAAGCTGAACGCCGCCCTGCTGCGAGAGGGCGGCCACATCGGCGACGGCATCCGCCCCAGCGAACGCCGAAAAGGCTACGGCACGGAATTGATCCGCCTGGCGCTGCGGGAGTGCAGGAAGCTGGGGATCCGGCGGGTCCTCATCACCTGCGACAAGGACAACGTCGGCTCGGCCCGGGCCATCCGGAAAAACGGCGGCGTGCTGGAAAACGAGTTCGTCAACGCCGACGGGGAGATCGAGCAGCGGTATTGGGTGGAGGTGTAAGGGCGGAAGCGCCGGGTTTGGAAGCGCCTGTTTCCATGCGGCGTCAAAGAAACCCGTCTGAGACGGCTCCCGTTTGGATCAAAAACTCTCTGTCCTAGATAATAGTTGATGCGGATATTTATACACTGCATTCATTTTTGAAAAACGGAAGGAAAGAGGGATTATAGTCCTCATTTATAGAAAGTAACGTAGAGAAGGCGCCGCCTTACCCTAATTTTATCCACAAGGTAATTATAGAGCAAGAGATATTTCATAATGGTCATCAATAAGCAAAAAATTTACATTATGCAATTGAGCAAGTTTCAAAACTTGTCTGTTATCTTCTATCACATTCTCCAAAGTACACCACTCGTCATTTAGTCGTTTTTCAATGATATTCCCATACTTTTGAATATCTGAGAAATGCTTTCGTATATAATTTTCACTCATTACGAGGCAATAGTACTTGATATCCTTTAGGTATTCTTTATCAAAGTCATTTGACCAATCAAAAGGAATATAGCAGCCTTCAATAATAAGATTCTGATTGTTTTCAATGGCGGTCTTTATTATTTCACGAACAATAGGCCATAAATAGGCGGTAAGGTCTGTATCGTCACTTAACGGTGTAAGTTCAGTATTTCCGCTACGTATTAACCCCATTTTCAAATGGTCCATTGATAAATATGGATATTTGTATTCTTCAAGCAACTTTTGAGCTAGAGCAGTCTTACCTGTATGTGAAGCTCCTGTTATAAGAATAATCATTTCTGTATCCCCGCTTTTCAATATGGTGAAATAAGCAAGGAAAAATAGCACTTCCTCGCTGATAACTATATTATAGCGCACACGTCAAGAACTTGTGTATTGTTATGCACTCGTTTTTGTCATCAACTATTATCTAGGACAGAGACTCAAAAAAAGGGCTGAAGCGGTTTCCCGTTCCGCTTCAGCCCTTTTTGCGCCTTGCGCGCGCCTGGCCCCCCTTACGCCGTCTCAGGCGCGAACTCCGGCTGGACGCATTCCAGATGCTTTCCGGTTGCAACCAGGTGATCAATGTCGGCATAGGCGTTCTCGATGCGCTCCTGATGATATTGGAAGTAGCCGCCATAGATCTCGTCCGTAATGCCCTTTGCATCCCATTCCCGAAGCACGTCGCCGGTGCGCCTGTTCCTGGCACAGGCGTAGTTCTTGATCAAAAAGAGAAAGAATCTCAGCTCCTCCGTCATGTCATTCCCCCCTGATATACGCGGATTCGCGTGGGTCGCCCGTGATCTGCTCGGCCTCCCACATATCAAATACGGCCCGCTCCGGGAAACACAACAGGCCGCATTCGGCGTCCTCCAGCAGTTCGTGGGTCTGCGAAGTCAAAAAACGTCTGGCTGCTTCCAGGGGAGGCAGATTGTATTTTTCGATGATCCGCTGGATCACTTTGCGATCATAGTAGTCCGTCGCAAAATATACGGTTTTCTTCATACCATCCTCACCTCTGTGAAATGCAGGAGGGAAAGCGCCCGCTCCGTCCGAAAGGTGTACTGATCCTGAAGTCTTTGCGTCAACAGGTTCCGGACGGTGGTCTCCGCGTCCACATATCCGTCCAAATAGAGCAGAATCGTGGGAAAGGTCTGGTCATTCGCCACGGGGCCGACAATCACATCCCAGGTATCCTGTGGCGCGGTGCCGTTTCGGTGCGCGGCCACGAAATCCAGCCAGGCCGCGTCCGCCCGCGCAAAGCGAAGGGTCTTCAAGTGGCCCAGCTCCGTTTCGTCCACATCATAGCACGATACACAGGGCGCGCCTTGCCTGCGGATGCGGGACGTCCGTTTCGCCCAGGAGGCAGCCTGGGCAAAGCTGCTGGTGGTATAGAAGCCTTTTCCAAAGTCCAGTTCGCGCTGGAGTTTCAGCAGCCGCGGCTCTTTGACCGCAAGATTGCTTCCGTGATAGAGGATCATGTCGGGTTCGCCTCCTTTGCATCCCGCCGTGTCGCCGGGGGCGCGGCTTGCTTCTCTCTGCGCCGTGTCGCCGTCTATATGGAAATAGCCTTGATTTCATAGGAAATCAAGGCTATTGTCTGGAGCTGCTGGGCAGATTCGAACTGCCGACCTCATCCTTACCAAGGATGCGCTCTACCGACTGAGCTACAGCAGCATACTTCCCTCCCGGTGGGAGGGAAGCTGTGTGGCGACCGAGAAGGGGCTCGAACCCTCGACCTCCAGCGTGACAGGCTGGCGTTCTAACCGACTGAACTACTCGGCCACAAGCGCTTGATTAATATAGCAAACCTTTGGCGATCTGTCAAGGGGTTTTTCAAATTTTCTCGCTTGATTGCCCTGTTTTTTTGTGATAGAATGAAGCATCACATCCGGCGGCCCGGTTTTTGCGCCGGGAGAGGGGGAGGGCGCGGCATGAAGCGACGGGTTTTGGCGCTGCTGCTGTGCGCGGCGCTGCTGGCTGTGCCCCTGGGCTCCGCCAGCGCCGAGACGCGGCTGACCTTCCTCTCCGTCAACGACCTGATCCCCCCGGAGCTCATCAACACCGCCGTGTCCTGGGGCGGGCGCATCTATGTGCCCTGGCAGGTCTTCGCCAACTACGGCCTGGGCATCGGCTACAACTACTACGGCGCGGCCCAGACGGCCTATCTTTACAGCTACGACCTTCAGCTCTTCTTTGAGCTGAACACCGGCCGCTGTTTCGACGGGGAGGACAACTCCTACTCCATCCCTGCCATCTACTCCGGCGGCGCGGTCTATCTGCCGCTGCGCATGGTGTGCAGCTTCTTCGGCCTGCGCCTCAGCACCATCGGCGGCAGCGAATACGGCGACATCCTCCGCGTCAGCAGCGAGGCGGTGCTCTCCGACGAGGAGCTGCTGCGGGCCGCGCAGAACTTCATGCGGCGCTACTATCTGCTCTACAACGCCCCGGAGCCCAGCCCCAGCCCTTCGCCCACGCCCACGGCGGCTCCGCCCCCTGTGACGCCCGTCCCGCCGTCCCCCAGCGCCACGCCCAGCCCGGCCCCCGTGCCGACGCCCGCGCCCAGCCCGACGCCCAGCCCCGCCGTCCCGACCCCTTCGCCCACGCCCCTGTCCCACGCCGGGGATCTGCTGACCCTGAGCTTCACCGGACTGCCGGACGCGGCCATGCTGGACGCGCTGGCGGCGGCGGGGGTGCGCAGCTTCTTTTTCCTGACGGCGGCGGAGCTGGGCCGGGACCCGGAACTGCTGCGCCGCATGGCCGGGGAGGGGCACAGCTTCGGCGTGCGCGCTGCGGGCGACCCGGCGGCGGACTGGGCCGCAGCCGCGCCGCTGCTCTTTGAGACCACCCGGACCCTGACGCTGCTGCTGGACGCCGGGACGAACATAGCGGAGGCGGCGGCCTTTGCGGAGGCGGAGGGCCTGGTCCTCTGTCCCGCGGACCGGGCCACGGCGGCGGACACGGCGGGGGCGGAGTGGCTGGCCGTCAGCTGGCTGGAAGCACCGGGCCACGCGCTGCGCCTCCGGCTGGACTGCGCCTCCCTGGACGGCCCGGCCCTGGCCAGGGTCCTGCAGCGCGTCCGGGAACTGAATTACACCGTCCTGCGCCCCCGGGAGACGGGGGGCTGAGGAACGCAGAAGGAAGAAGGGAGCAAGCATGAGATCCTCCGACGGAACACGCTTTGTCTATGAAAAATCTCCGCTGGTGGAGGTCATCTGCCAGCTGCGCTATCCCCCCATCCTCTCCATCGACACAAAGACCCCCGCCGACTTTCAGGACACGGTGCGGGAGACCTTCCCCCGCTATCAGCGCAGCGTGGAGAAGGGCAAGGACGGGGAGGAAGTGCGCAACCACGCCTTCATCTCCGAGGACGGGGGCTACAAGCTCTCCCTGACCCGGAGCTTCATCGCCCTGTCCACCATGCGCTACACCAACTGGGAGGACTTCGCCCTGATGCTGGACGAACCCCTGGGGCAGTTCATCCGCCTCTACCGCCCGGCCTATTTCGAGCGGGTGGGGCTGCGCTACGTCAACGCCGTGAACCGCACGCGGCTGGAGCTGCGCGACCGGCGCTGGAACGACCTGTTCCAGCCCCAGTACCTGGGCGTGCTGGACGACGACGGCGTGGACGAGAGCCAGGTGAACCAGTGCTCCGTGGACGTGCAGATGCGCCTGGACGAGCGGGCCCAGCTGAAGCTCCACGCCGGCCCCGGCCGCCTGAGCCGCACGGTGAAGACCCCGGAGGGTCTGCGGAACATCCAGGACCCGGAGGTGCATTTCATCTTCGACCAGGATCTGTACGCCGGGGGGAACATCAAGCTGCCCGGCGTCATGGAGACCCTGTCCTCCCTGCACCGCCATGCCGACCGCCTCTTCTCCGAGGCCATCACCGACGTGCTGCACACGGCCATGGAGCCGGTGGAGGTGTCGGCGTGACCATGGACGAGCTGAGGGCCGTCTTCGCCAGCAACCTGATCCGGCTGCGCTCCGCGGCGGGCTGGACCCAGGCCGAGCTGGGCGAGCGGCTGCACTATTCCGACAAGTCCGTCTCCAAGTGGGAGCGGGCGGAGGCCATCCCCGACGCGCTGGTGCTGAAGACCATGGGGGAGCTGTTCTCCGTCACGGTGGACGAGCTGCTGCGCAGCCACGACGAGTGGAAGCCCAAGGCCGACCAGCGCAGCGACCTGCGCTACAACCCCATGTTCATCATCCTCTGCGCCCTGGTGGGGCTGTTCACGCTCTGCCTGCTGAGCTTCATCATTCTCTGGCTGCTGGACGACGTGGAGTGGCTCCTGCTCTATGCCGCCGTCCCCGCCGACCTGATCGTGCTGCTGGTGTTCAACACCATCTGGTATCGGGGGCGGCACAACCTGTACATCATCATGGCCCTGGTGCTGTCCCTGATCCTGCTGGCCTTCTTCCTCTTTGGCCGCTGGCAGCTCATTTTGCTGCTGCTGCCCCTGGAGCTGCTGGTCTACCTGGCCTTCAAAATCCGAAAAACCAGGGACAAAACCTGACTCTACGATTCGTAGACCCCCGTTCCACCGGGGGTCTGCGGCGTTTTTCAGGAAGTAGAGTCCCAAAGACGGGGCGTAGCTTGCCAGAGCGGGCGCGCCGGGTTACAGTCAGGATGAAGACAAATCCTGTGGATCGACACAGAGCGAGGAGGCTCCCCGAATCATGAACTATGTTTTGAGTTGCAGTTCCACGGCCGATCTCAGCCGCGAACACATGGAAGCGCGTGACATCCACTACGTCTGCTTCCACTACTATCTGAACGGCAAGGAATACCCGGACGATCTGGGCCAGAGCATCCCCTTCCCGGACTTTTACAGGGCCATGAGCGAAGGGGCGGACACCCGCACCAGCCAGATCAACATCTCCGAGTATCTGGACTATTTCGAGGGCTTTCTGTCCCGTGGCCTGGACGTGCTGCACCTCACCCTCTCCACCGGCATCTCCGGCACCTACAACTCCGCCATGGACGCGGCGAACATCTGCCGGGAGCGCTACCCGGAGCGGAAGCTCTATGTGGTGGACTCCCTGGGGGCCTCCTCTGGCTACGGCCTGCTGATGGACACCCTGGCCGACAAGCGGGACGCGGGCATGGACATCGACGCGCTGCGGGACTGGGCGGAGGAACACAAGCTCTGCCTCCACCACTGGTTCTTCTCCACCGACCTGACTTTCTACGTCAAGGGCGGGCGCATCTCCCGCGCCGCCGGGATCTTCGGCGGGATGCTGAACATCTGCCCCCTGCTGAACATGGACGACCTGGGCCGCCTGATCCCCCGCAGCAAGCTGCGCGGCAAGGCCCGCGTCATCAAAGAGATCGTGGAGCGCATGGCCGCCCACGCCCGGGACGGCGAGAACTACGACGGCAAGGTCTACATCAGCCAGTCCGCCTGCATGGATGACGCCAAAGCCGTGGCCGCCCTGGTGGAGGCCCGCTTCCCGAAGATGCAAGGCAAGGTGGAGATCAACCACATCGGCACCACCATCGGCAGCCACACGGGACCGGGGACCGTGGCGCTGTTCTTCTGGGGCGATCAAAGAGTGCGGTAAAAACGCCGGGGGAAGCGTTTTTTCATAGCATGGGCGCGCTGCGGGGTTTCGCAGCGCGCCCATTTGGCTGTAGGGACGGTTCTCGTTGACAACTTTTCGTCCGTCGGCAGCAAAAAATGTGGCAGCGGAATCCGTCTCCGCTGCCACATTACAGCTTCTGATCCAACTCAGAAGGAACATACATCATGATGTGATCCACAGGGCATTCCAGAATCCTGCACAAGTCGTTGATCGTTGTTGTATTCAGCGGCTTGTTTTTTCTGAGCTTGTCAATGGTCGAACTGGACAAATGATGCCTGGTAATCAAAGTATAGGTCGATTCTTTCGATTGTTTGAGTGTTTCCCAAAACGGCGCGTAAGAGATCAAGACAATCACCCGCATAGATAGTAGTATGCGGTTCTTATCTTGACCATAGTCGCTAAAGAGACTATAATCGGATGGAATTTTCTGTCCATCCAACGCATCGGGGAGGAAACCTGCCATGAAACACATCGAAAAAGCTGTCCGTGCATTCCGGGCCGCGTACCACCGGCGCCGCATCGTGCAAATTCAACGCAAAATGGAGCGGCAGTATCTGCGCGGCGCTTCGCTGTCCTCCGAACAGATGGTCCGGTGGAGCATGTCGATCTCGAAGCATTGCATCCATTTACAGCGTGTCAGCGGAGACGGTTCTTTTGACTCATCTGAAATCCGCATGAATCAAAAAGATCATCCATGCCGCAGAGTCGCACACAAAAGGCACGAAGAAAAAGAGGGGCGTCCAAGTTCTCAGGACATTTGTCCTTTTCTTCGCATTCTCCGTCGCCGTTGACATTTTTTCGGCGAAAACGCAGAATTTCTTTGTAGGGCGCGCCGGGCAGCAACACCGAAGACAAGCGCCACGTCCGGCGACTCCGCAGCCGTCCCATTGTAGGGAAAGGGCTTGCCCTTTCCGCGCAGCACATGATCCGACATGGGAAAGCCCGGGCGAATGCGCAACATGCTTGCGAATTCGCCCAATATTGCACAAAACGGGGGCGTTACCGTGCGGCGCGCCGGGGTCGGCGCGCCCTACGGGCGTGTGCGGATTCGCCTGACGGGTTGCTTTGATTCTGGGCTGCTGCGCGGAACGCCGGGGACGGCGTTCCCTACCGGGCGTGTGCGGATTCGCCTGGGGTTGTGCGTGGTTTTTGGCGGCTGCTGCGGGCCGTCGGGACGCCGGCCCCTACACGAGCCGCTGCTTTCTTTTCATCCCGTCCGCTTCACCGTACCCATCGACGCATGAAAGCAAGGATTTGTAGGGAACGTCGTCCAGCCCGTGGCCGGTTCCGCAGCA
>JAFXXH010000041.1 GCA_017542425.1 Oscillospiraceae bacterium
GCCTGCAAAATGATTTTCCAGTCGGGCTACGCCCTCCTTCCAAATCATTTTGCAGGAATTTGTGACCCCCATGTGTAAACCATGTGTTTGCACAATCTGTAAACCATGTGGGTCTTGACACAAGCCCCTTCCCTACGGGGAAGCGCTTGCGAATTCGCCGAACGTAAACCAAAAAACGGGGACGCTGCCGCACGGCGCGCCGGGGTCGGCGCGCCCTACAGGGTATATGCGAATTCGCCTGACGAGTTGCTCCGGTTCTGTGCTGCTGCACGGAACGCCGGGGTCGGCGTTCCCTACCGGGCGTGTGCGAATTCGCCTGACGGGTTGCTTCAATTTTGTGCTGCTGCGCGGAACGCCGGGGACGGCGTTCCCTACAGGGTGTGTGCGAATTCGCCCAAAGTTTGTGGAAATCTCGCCGCTGCTGCCGGGCCGTCGGGGACGCCGGCCCCTACATGAGCCGCTGCGGGTTCGTCATTCCTTCCCCCAGCGGGGGAAGGTGGCATCCGCCGATCCCCCGCGAGGCGGATGACGGAAGAGGGAGAACCCGACCGCCAGCAAACGGTAAAATCGTTGCTTTCCCCCCCATCTGCGGTCATTTCCGCATCGCGGTCCCGCCGCGTTCTCCCTCTCCGGTCGCCCTTGTGGGCGACACCCTCCCCCGCTGGGGGAGGGAACGGGAGAGGGCGTCCTCTCCTATACCGACACCGGCAGGCTGTCATCCTCCCGGATCCAGTCGGCCACGGGGGTGACGGTGTAATCGTCCTTCCCCACCCTTGCCACCACCCGCTCGATGCCCGCGTTGATGATCATGCGTCTGCACATGGCGCAGCTGGTGGTGTCGGTGAGCAGCTCCCCGGTCTTGGCTTCCCGGCCGGAGAGGTAGAGCGTTCCGCCGAGGGTATCCCGCCGGGCGGCGGAGATGATGGCGTTGGCCTCCGCGTGGACGCTGCGGCAGAGCTCATAGCGCTCCCCGGAGGGGATGCGCAGCTCCTCCCGGGTGCAGCGCCCCAGCTCGCAGCAGTTTTTCCGTCCCCGGGGCGCGCCGTTGTAGCCGGTGGAGATGATCTCGTCGTTGCGCACGATGATCGCCCCATAGCGCCGCCGCAGACAGGTACTCCGCCCGCTGACCGCGTCCGCAATGTCCAGGTAATAACGCTCCTTGCTGGTCCGCCTGTCCATACTGCACCTCCGAAAAATGCGTGAGTCAAAAGGGACGGTTCTCTCTGACTCATATCGCGTCTCGCCGCAGCCCGCCGTTCCGAAACAGCAGCGAAAATGAGTCAAAAAGAACCGTCCCGATTGACGCATTGACGCACGCTGCGGGTTTTTGATTTTTCTCATGTTATCCGCTTTTGTCTGGAAAGTCAACAGCTTTTGTGATATGGTGGGGGAGAAAAATCGGGAGGAATGCGCATGAAACACAACTACCAACTGGACACGGACCGCGCCCTGGCGGAACTCCCGGCGCAGTCCCCCCGCCCCACGCTCCTGCTGCACAGCTGCTGCGGGCCATGCAGCAGCTATGTCCTGGAATACCTGACGCGCTGCTTCGACGTGACCGTGCTGTTCTACGGCCCCAACATCCAGCCGGAGGCGGAGTATGAAAAACGTCTGCACTACCAGCGGGAAGTCCTGCGGCACATCCCGGCCAGGCTCCTGGACTGCGTGTATGACGGCGCGGCCTTTGAAGCCGTCGCCCAAGGTCTCGAAAATGAGCCGGAAGGCGGGGCACGTTGCACCGCCTGTTTCCTGCTGCGCCTGGAGGAGACCGCCAGACGCGCCGCCGCCGGGGGCTTCGACTGGTTCTGCACCACCCTGACCGTCTCCCCCCACAAGGACGCCGAACGCATCAACCGCATCGGCCAGGCCATGGGGGAACGCTACGGCGTCCGCTGGCTGCCCTCGGACTTCAAAAAGCGGGGCGGCTATCTCCGCAGCATCCAGCTTGCGAAGGAATACGAACTGTACCGCCAGGACTGGTGCGGCTGCCGGTTCAGCCGCGGGGCGGGGGGAGGTCAGCCCTGAATCTCCAGCCGGATGTCCCCCGTGCTCGTCGTGACCCGGCACGGCCCGCCGCTTACGGTCTCGGGCACCTCCACGCGCCCGGTGCCGCTTTTCGCAAAGAAGACCTTTTCGGACCGCAGGGAGCCGGTCACGCTGCCGGTTCCGGTCTGGATCTCCAGCTCGGCGGCGTCGCATTGTACCAGGCGCAGGTCCCCGGTGCTCCGCGCAAGGGTCATCTTTTCCCCGACGACGACCTGTTCCAGGACCAGGTCCCCTGTGCTGCCCCCGGAAACCAAGTTTTTGCAGGACACCTCCGCCAGGTACGCCCTACCGGTGCTCACGGTCAGCTCCACGTCGCCCGCACAGGCCACGGAGCGGAGTTCCACGGCCCCGGTGGAGACGGAAAGCCTGAGCGCCCCGGCGCTGAGATCGTTCAAGCGGATGTCCCCCGTGCCGGTTTTGATCCGGACCGGCCCGGAAACGGAGGCGGCGCAGCGCGCTCCCCCGGTGCCGACGGCGATGTCCATACGTTCAAACGTGAAGTCCGCCGGGATGCTGACGCTGCCCGTGCCGCCCCGGATCTCCAGCGCGGCGTAATCGGTCTCCGGCAGACAGACCGTGATCTTCGGCGTGGCAAAGGAGAAAAGCGTGATATGTTCGTACCACGCGCCCGCCTCCGCCTCTTCGATGACCAGCGTCCCGTCCTCCACGGAGGCGGTATGCCTCCGGTTTTCCGGTTCATAAAAGACCACCCGGCAGCGCCCGTCCTCCGACGGCACGAAGACGATCTCCGCCGTTCCGGAGCGGATGGAGAGATTCTGCACGCGCTCGTCCACTTCCGCCGTGTCGGTCACATACTGCACCGTACCCAGGGCGGAAAAATCCCAATGCAGCCCGGACATGGCCCAGGCGAACACGAGCCCGCCCGCCAGCAGCAGCACCGCCGCAGTCAGCAGCCAGGATTTCGTCGTCCCCTTCATGTTGCGCCCTCCTTTCTGAGAAACAGGGTTTTGACCCACCTTGCCGTCTTTTGCGTCAGGATCAGCATCCCCCTTGCGGCCGCCTTGCAGCCGAAAAACAGAAGGATCGCCAGCCCCGCCAGCACCAGCCCCGCCCCCAGCAGGGCCAGGCCCGACGAAGCCCTGCCCTGGGCAAACTGCACCGGCCCCAGTACCACGGCGGCCAACGCGACGCCCAGCAGCGCCGCGTCCGCCGCCCAGAGGGAGACCGCCACGGCCCAGAGCGCTGCATAGACGGACAGCGCCACGGCTGCGGCGGCCATCAAGACGGGCGCGCCCAGGGCCAGCGGCACGATCTCCCAGGCTTTCCGCTTACGCTTTGCCGCAACTTTCTCTTTGACCAGCCGGGAGATGGGGATCTCCGCCACAGTCTGGGCCACGATCTCCTCCACCGGCCCGATCCCGGCCACGGCCTCGGCCTCCGACAGGCCGTCTTCCATCCGGTCGTCGATCAGTTCCCCGTAAAAGGCCAGGCACTCCGCCGCGTCGGAGCGCGGCAGCCCGGACAGGCCCTCCCGCAGACGGGCCAGAAACGTCTCTTTATCCATGCTCTCCCCCCCTTGTGATGAAGCGATAAATCGCCAGAATCTCCGCCCATTCCGCCTGAAATTCCGCCATCCGCTGTCGCCCCGCCTCCGTAATGCGGTAATACTTGCGGAGGCGGCCAGCGTGTTCCTCGCTGCGCACGGTCAGCAGCCCCGCCGTCTCCAGCCGCTTCAGGACGGTGTACAGGGTGGATTCGGACAGGCTCAGATAGGGCTTCATATCCTTGAGGATCTGATAGCCGTAGGCGTCCCCGTCCCGGATTGCGGCCAGCACGCACACGTCCATCAGCCCGCGTTTCAACTGCGCATCCATGTCATGCCTCCTTTCATGTGATACATCGTATCACGAAGTATAGGATTTGTCAAGCGGGGAGGGGAACAAGTTCGGGCGGTAAGAAAGCAAAACCCAGGTCGGGGCAAGTCTCAACCCGGCAAAATGCTGCCGCAAAACGGAAAGGGCAAGCCCTTTCCCTACAAAATGTGGTGATCTTTATCAGGTTCAGCCACACGATGTAGGGAAGGGGCTTGCCCCTTCCGGCAGCAGCACCGCGTTTTCCACAATCTTCCGGCGAATCCGCAGCCCATTCCCCCCCAGCGGGGGAGGGTTCCGCCCACAAGGGCGACCGGAGAGGGAGAACGCGGCGGGACCGCGCCGTGGAAATGACCGCAGACGCGGGAGTATGCGATTAATTTACCGTCTGCTGACAGTCACGTTCTCCCTCTTCCGTCATCCGCCTCGCGGGGGATCGGCGGATGCCACCTTCCCCCGCTGGGGGAAGGAAAGGACGGTTGCGGATTCGCCCGGGGCTTGCTGAAAACGCTGTGTTGCTGCGCGGCGCGCCGGGGTCGGCGCGCCCTACAAAAACGCGCACACGATTCCGCTTGTGTTTTCCAAATTGATTTCCGTTCACGTTCTCCGAAACTCGTGTTTCGGCAAACATACTTCTCGCGGAAGGCATGTGCCTTTTGGTAAGGAACGCCGTTCCCGACGCCCCGGCAGCAGCGCCGCGTTTTCCACAATCTTCCGGCGAATCCGCAGCCCATTCCCTCCCCCAGCGGGGGAGGGTGTCGCCCACAAGGGCGACCGGAGAGGGAGAACGTGACGGGATCGCGCCGTGGAAATGCCCGCAGACGCTGGAGTATGCAACGGTTTTACCGTCTGCTGGCGGTCACGTTCTCCCTCTTCCGTCATCCGCCTCGCGGGGGATCGGCGGATGCCACCTTCCCCCGCTGGGGGAAGGAAAGGACGGCTGCGGATTCGCCCAGGGCTTGCTGAAAACACTGTGTTGCTGCGCGGCGCGCCGGGTCGGCGCGCCCTACAGAGCCGCCGCTTTCGTTCCGAACGGCGCTTGTTTGGAGCATATCTTTCAAGGAATCGAATCATATCACACAAAACCGCCGTGGAGCGGGGGGAGTCTCAGCCCCCCACGCCCCGGGGCGGATTTTTCACCCCGTCCCCGTGATGACCCCGTGCCAGCCGTCCGGCTCCAGCACGACGTAGCCCCCGCGGGTGCAGGAATACGCCCCCTCCGGGACCTCCGGGTCGTCCCCGGTGTACTCCGTGGTGTTCCCGGCCATCTGGTTGTGCATCGCCCGCTCGTTTTCCGGAACGAAGATCCAATTCAGCCGAAAGCGCCACTTCTGGCCCTCCGTGTAGCCGCCCTCAGGCGTCGGGCCGTTGTTCTCTGTGACAAGGGTTTTCGCATAGCTGTTTCGGAATATGCTGCCTCTGGAAACCTTCAGGCTCTGCTCCGTCCACGCTTTGCACCAGTCCTCCGCCGCCGCCTCCGGGCCTTGGCCCCGGTCCGGGATCACGATTTCCTGCCGCAGCGCGGCAAGCTCGGCCTCGTCGTACCAGCTCCGCAGAAGTTCATAGACCAGCCGATCCCCCTCCTGCCCCAGATCGGGCAGCAGCCAGCGCGCGCGGGGGATCAGGCCGTGGTCCACCCACAGCACCGCGTCCATGCCCGCATAGGCCGTCAGCGTCCAGTTCTCCGTGTCCAGGGACACGGCGGGCGCGAAGGCGTCGATCGGAAGCCGGACTTCATATTCCTCATTCGACCGCTGCGTGACCTTCGCCTGCACATCCGACTCCGACCAGCGGATGGCGTTCAGGTAGAGAAAGAAGTGCCGTGCGTTGCTCACGTTCCAGGGGCTGCGTATGCTGTTCGCGGCGTTCCGGGCCGTCTGCCCAGACGCGGCGCTTCCCGCCTCCGCCAGGCTCAGCCGAAAGGCGTCTCCCTCGTTCAGTCCCGGCAGTCCGGCGGGACTTGTCTCCGGGTCAAACAGCGCCCACAGCGCCGCGCCGTCCTCGGCATAGCGGTAATACTTCCCGCCGGACCAGAACACGCCGCAGCCGTCCTCCGCCGGGCAGACGGCCAGAACCTCGTTGTTGCTCCGCGTCAGCCAGAGGACGCTGCCGAAGGGGCAGCCGGTGGGCGCGGTCTCCTCCGCCCCCTCCAACAGCCGGGCAAGCTGCCCCACGCCCTCCCCGTCCGTCCGCGTCACATTCCCCAGCCGCGCCATGCACAGGGGCACGACGCCCTGCGAGAGCGGCCTGGACGCCGGCGACCAGGGCCGGGCAAGCTGCCGCTCCACCGTCAGGCGGATCAGGCAGTCCCAGCCGGATTCCTCATAGGCGTCTTCCCCCGCGATGTAGCGCCCCACGGGGCCGTAGACGGCAAAGACCACATAGTAGTCCCCCGGCTCCAGCAGGAAAAGCTGGGCGGTCCCGGCGGGAGAGCACTCCTCCAACAACTCAAACTCCATATCGTACACCCTGGGATACGTGCGGCGGCTGACGCCGTCGGAAAGGGTCAGCTGAAAATCCTCCGCCAGCGTCAGGCTGGGGATTTCCCCGGTGTGTTCCAGCGCGGCGGCCAGGGGAATGCCGTCGCCGTTGATCCAGCCCCCATGCTCGTCGGACCAAAGCTTCTCGTAGCGCAGCATCTCATAGGGGGCCACGGTGACGCCGCCGCTGGTGACGGTCATCCGGGGGGCCGTCGGTTCCGTCCCGTTGAGCGCGCCCTCCGGTTTCGCGTAGACGCCCAGCAGCCGATCCCAGGCCGCGTCCAGCGCCTCCCGGTCTTTTCCCAGGCTGATCAGCCGGATGGTATAGCCCGCGCCGCCCCGGTCATAGCGCAGCTCCCGCGCCAGATAGTTCTCGCCCTCGTCCTCCGAACTGGCGGCGGGGGCATCGCCCCATACCCAGGTCACGCCGTCGTGTTCCCCCACGGCGGGGACGCCCCAGTCCGCCCGGAACTGGACGCGCACGCCCTCATAGACACAGGCATAGCCCGCGCTCAGGGACAGCCCCAGGCAATTCCCCTCCGCGTCCCCTCTGGCGTGGACCGCTGCGTGGTCGGTCTCCCCGCGCAGTACCACATCCGCCCCGGCGGTGTTCTTCTTCTCCAGCCAGCCGCTCTCGTCCTCCAGCGGGTTGTCCGGCGTCCAGCCCGCCCAGGCCGTGGCCTCGGCCCAGGTGTCAAAGTAGCGGTAGACGCTGCCCGGCGTTGTCGCGTCAATGGGCTGGTGGGTCTTCCAGTCCTCTATGATCTGCCGGCGCAGCGCGTCGGAGAATTGCAGCGCGGGCGTGGTTTGCAGCGCGTTCAGATACGCCAGCAGCGGCGCGTCGTGGATCTCCCAGGACGGCGCGGGGTTCTCCGGGTCGATGGGCCACTGTTTGGCCGTCTCGTCGTCGAAGTCCAGCACCACGCAGTCCCCGCCGAAGCGGAGGGTCCACCGGGCCGTGCCGTCGGTCAGCGTCAGCCATTTCAGGCTGGGATAGCCCCGGCCCGGATAGATCGCCTCTGGTGGGACGGCCCGCAGCAGCGCGCAGAGTTGCTCCAGCTCCAGGTTCGAGAGGGGCCGGTTTTCCTCGGCGGCGTCGGTCAGGGCGCTGTATGTGCCCTCCAGCCCCGCCGCCGACACGGTGCCGGTCCAGTCCCAGGGCGTCCCCGTTTCCTCCGGCTCCCGCTGGGCCGGGTTGGCGGTGCAGGCCACGATGCCCGCCGCCGCCAGCAGCAGGGCCGTCACCGTCACCCAGGTCCGGGGCTTGCGCCATTTCAAAGCGTTGCGGATGCGGGCCTTCACGCCGCTCTCCCCGAAGGCCAGCGGGCCGGGGCTGGGGAAGCGCCCGCCCACGGCGAAGGAGAGCAGGGTCTCGCTGTAGTCCCGCCGTTTCGCCGCCGTCCGGCCCAGCACCGCCTCGTCGCAGCGCATCTCCATGTCCCGGCCCATCCGCGAAAAGGCCAGCCAGACCAGCGGATTGAACCAGTGGACGCAGAGGAGCAGGAAGGCCAGCAGCTTCACCAGATAATCCCGCCGGACGATGTGGAAGCGCTCGTGGGCCAGCACGTAGTCCAGCCGCGCCCCCTCCAGCCCATAGGGGAGGTAGATCCGGGGCCGCAGGAAGCCCAGCAGGAAGGGGGAGCCCACCGCTTCGGACTGCCAGACCCCGTCGGACATCCGCACGGCGGTGCGCAGGCGGCGGGCCAGGCGGACATAAGACACCGCGCCCCAGATCAGCATGGCCGCCGCGCCCGCCAGCCAGACCAGCGCGCCGATGTAGACCATCAGCTGCACGGGGTTGACGCTGCTGAACGGGTCGGCGGCGGGCAGGACGCGGTTCACGGCCTCGCTGAGCTGCGGGACCGGGAGCGTCACCTTCGGCTGGGCCATCATGCCGATGTCCGCCGGGATGGACGCCATGCTGCTCACCGGCGCGGCGGAGTCCAGAGTCTCCACCGCCACGCTGGAGGCGGGGGCCAGGGAGAAGATGCTGAACACGCTGCGCCAGCTCACCGGACACAGCAGCCGGAAGCCCGCCGCCGACCAGAGCCAGTAGGAGTACTGCTTCGGGGCGCGCCGCAGCGCCAGGCGCAGAAGCAGCACCACGCAGATCACCAGCGCCCCGGTGACGCTCATGTTCAGGACCGTGAGGAAAAGGTCGTCCAGTTGCCCGCCCCGGGCGTTCATCTGAAAGAATGTGGAAAGGATATCCATGTCAGTCCTCCCGATGGGCGTCGATCAGGGACTTGAGTTCCTCCGCCTCGCTCCGGCTCAGCTTCTTCCCGCCCAGAAAGGCCACCAGGAAGCCCGGCAGGGAGCCGGAGAAGGTCCGGTCCAGGAACTTCTCGCTCTCGTCGCGCTCCACCTGCTCCCGGGGGATGCAGGAGCGTACGACAGCCTGTTCGCTGCGGACAAAGCCCTTGTCGCTCATCTTTTTGATCATCGTGTAGGTGGTGGATTTCTTCCAGCCCAGCGTCCCCGCCGCCAGCTCCGCCAGGCGCGTGCTGCTGAGCGGCTCGTTGTCCCAGATCAGCCGCATCAGCCGGTAGTCGCTCTCCGCAAGTCGGCGGTCGCCCGTGATGTAGTCCATAGCGCAGTCCTCCTGTGGTCTATGTTTATCGTCCTTTGAGGATAGTCTATAATACTAGACCCAATTTGTCAAGAGGGAAATGCGGAAATGTGGGATTCTGTTTGAAACCCTTGGATCGCATTGTGCGCCTCATGTAGGGCGCGCCGCGCAGCAACATACCCGTTTTCAACAAGCCCCCGGCGAATTCGCGCACGTGCGGTAGGGAACGCCGTCCCCGGCGTTCCGCGCAGCAGCATAGAGCCCTGAACAACCCGTAGGGCGAATCCGCATTCACCCTGTAGGGCGCGCCGACCCGGCGCGCCGCGCAGCAAGTCCCACGTTTTCCACAACTTAGGGCGAATCCGCAAGCGCTTCCCCTGTAGGGAAGGGGCTTGCCCCTTCCGGCAGGGAATGCCCCGATATCCGCTGACCTTGGGCGAATCCGCAAACGTGCAGCGCATTCGCCCGGGCTTTCCAGTGTCGGACCGTGTGCTGCGCGGAAAGGGCAAGCCCTTTCCCTACAATGAGGCAGCTGCGAATTCGCCGGACGTGGCGGCTTGACTTTCGTGTTTCTGCACGGCGCGCCGGGTCGGCGCGCCCTACAAAGAACAGCTGCGGGTTCGCCGGACATAGCGGTCATCTAAAGCGCCCTCTCCCGGTCCCTCCCCGTGTAGGGGCCGGCGTCCTCGACGGCCCGGAGGGTGCCGCCCACAAGGGCGGCAGGAGAGGGAAAACGTGGCGGAACCTCGATGTAGAAATGACCGCAACCGTAAGGAAAAGCAACGGTTTTCCCGTCTGCTGGCGGTCACCTTCTCCCTCTTCCGTCATTCGCCTTGCGGGGGATCGGCGAATGCCACCTTCCACTGTTGGGGGAAGGAAAGGACGGCTGCGAATTCGCCAAACGTAGCGGCCTGGCTATCGTGCTGCTGCGGGGGAGCGACCACGGGCTGGACTCCGTCCCCTACGTCGCCCCCCCAAAGCGCAAAAACGCTCCCCGACTTTCGTCGGGGAGCGTTTCTTTGTGTTGGCACTGCCCTATTTTTCCGGTCCGTCGCCAGACAAGTATCTTCGGCACTGGTGAGCTTAACTGCCGTGTTCGGAATGGGAACGGGTGGACCCTCACCGCTAAAAGCACCAACTATGGTACACCTTCAGGGACTCGAACCCTGGACACCCTGATTAAGAGTCAGGTGCTCTACCAACTGAGCTAAAGGTGCATATGTGGTGACCCGAGGGAGAGTCGAACTCCCGTTTGGGGCGTGAGAGGCCCCCGTCTTGACCACTTGACCATCGGGCCACATACGCTGTTTGTACCCTGAAAACTGAACAGAGAAAGCTGAGAAGTAAGGCAGATGAATACCTGCAATCGAGAAATTGTAGGTCAAGCCCTCGGGCTATTAGTACCGATCAGCTGCACATGTTACCATGCTTACACCTTCGGCCTATCAACGTCATAGTCTACGACGGCCCTTACTCTCCGAAGAGATGGGAGATCTTATCTTAGGGAAA
>JAFXXH010000042.1 GCA_017542425.1 Oscillospiraceae bacterium
ATCCGCCTCGCGGGGGATCGGCGGATGCCACCTTCCCCCGCTGGGGGAAGGAAAGGACGGGCGCGCACGGCCCTGTAGGGGGCGGCGTACCGACGCCCCCGCAGCTGCGGTGAGATTTTCATCATTTTTCGGCGAATCCGCACACGCCCGTTCCCTCCCCCAGCGGGGGAGGGTGCCGCCCACAAGGGCGGCCGGAGAGGGAGAACGCAGCGGGACCGCACTGTGGAAATGACCGCAGACACGGGGGCTATGCGAATGATTTCACCCCTCGCAAGCGGTCACGTTCTCCCTCTTCCGTCATCCGCCTCGCGGGGGATCGGCGGATGCCACCTTCCCCCGCTGGGGGAAGGAAAGGACGGGCGCGCACGGCCCTGTAGGGGGCGGCGTACCGACGCCCCCGCAGCTTCGGCGGGGTTTTCATCGTTTTTCTCCGCATCCGCCAGCTCCGGTCGCCCCCAACCACCCTGTTCCACGGAGGTCTTTCTGCCTATGAAACGCTACTTTGCCGTCACCCTCCTTGCGCTGGCTCTGGCCTTTGGGCTGCCGCCGCTGCTGCTGCCCCGGGCCGCGCCGGCTCCGGCGGCGGACGCCCCGGCGCGGACGGACGCGGAGCTGCGCCTGCGCGTGCTGACCGATGCGGGGGTGCAGGACCTGAGCATGGCGGAGTATCTCCCCCTGGCGCTGGCCGGGGAGATGCCCGCCGCCTTTGACCCGGAGGCCCTGAAAGCCCAGGCCGTGGCCCTGCGGTCCTTCGCGCTGTACCAGCGGGAGCAGGGCAAGGCCGCCCACCCGGAGGCGGACGTGTGCGCCGACCCGGCCTGCTGCGCCGCCTGGCTGTCCGAGGACACGCTGCGTGCGCGCTGGGGGGAGCGGTACGAGAGCTACGCCGCCCGCATCCACGCGGCGGTGCGGGAGACGGACGGGCAGTACCTGGTCTGGGAGGACCACCCCATCCTGGCGGTGTTCCACGCCTGTTCCCTGGAGCGCACGGAGGACGGGGCCGCCCTGGGCCTCCCCGCGCCCTATCTCCAGAGCGTCAGCACCCCGGAGACCCCCCAGACCGTGCGCCAGCTCCTCACCACGGTGGAGGTGACACCGGAGGACTTCTCTGTCAGTCTGCTGGCACTGTGCCCGGAGGCGGACTTTTCCGGTCCGCCGGAGACCTGGCTGGGTCCGGTGAGCCTGGACGCGGCGGGCCGGGCGGAACAGGTTCAGGCGGGGGGACAGGCGTTCAGCGCCCTGACGCTGCGCCAGGTCTTCGCCCTGCGCTCCACCGACTTCACCCTGGCCTGGGACGGGGAGAAATTCGTCTTCCGGGTCTGCGGCTACGGCCACGGCCTGGGCATGAGCCAGCACGGGGCCGACTGCATGGCCAAACAGGGCGCGGACTACGCGGAGATCCTGGCCCACTACTACCCCGGTACCGAGCTGGTGGTGGCGCTGCGCTGAGGCTGCCCACCGGGTCTATGTTTTCTGTGTTCCTGCGGGGGAGGCCATCGCCGGAATGGACAGCGTTTTCGGGGGCGTCAGCCACGGACGGCAAGCTCCAGCCCCCTTCTGTTGAAGGGGGCCGGTGCCCTCAGCCCAGCAGCATCAGCGCCACTCCATACACCACGCTGGCCACAATGCCGTAGACGATCACCGGCCCGGCGATGGTGAACATCTTCACCGCAGTGCCCGTGATATAGCCCTCGGTCTTGAACTCCAGGGCCGGGGAGGCCACGGCGTTGGCGAAACCGGTGATGGGCACCAGGGTCCCGGCCCCGCCGTGGCGGGCGATGCGGTCGTAGACCCCGAAGGCCGTCAGCAGCACGCCCAGAGCCACCATGGTCACGCAGACCCAGGACCCCGCCGCCTCCTGCTCCGCCCCCAGGGCTGTGTACAGGTCCAGGAACCCCTGCCCCACGCAGCAGATCAGCCCCCCAATGACGAAGGCCTTCACCATGTCCAGCCCCAGGGGGGATTTGGGCATTTTCTGCTGCACATACTTCCCGTACTGCTTTTGGTCCATCTTCATACGCGCACGCTCCTTTCAGGCGTCCCGTCATGCACGAAACTGTAGGGCGCGCCGACCCGGCGCGCCGGGGTCGGCGCGCCCTACAAAAAGTGAATGACAATCCTCTCAGGAGCAGTTTGCGCAAAATTCGTTTCTCCATACAAAAAACTCCGCCCGGAGGCGGAGTTTTTTGCTATGCGAACGCTTACAGACCGTACTTCTTGTTGAACTTGTCCACGCGGCCGCTGGTGTCCACCAGCTTCTGCTTGCCGGTGAAGAAGGGGTGGCACTTGGAGCAGATTTCAACGGTGATGTCCTTCTTGGTGCTGCCGGTGGCGATGACGTTGCCGCAGGCGCAGCGGATGGTGGTCTGCTGATAGTTGGGATGGATGCCCTCTCTCATGTCGATTCTCTCCTGATTCATGAAGCTGTCTTGAGTGCGCACGGACGGCGCCGTTACAAGACGCGGAGATATTATAGCAGGGGCAGGGGCGAAATGCAAGGATTATTTGCGTTGATTTTGGACCATTGGGCGAAGCTCAGGCCACGGTCTCGTCGATCAGCGCTTCACAGATCGGGGCGCAGCCCTTGCCCCTGTCCCAGGCGAAGGCCCGGAGGCGCAGGCCGTCTTTCGTCTGCGCCGTGAGGCTGACCGTCCGCTCCGCGAAGTCCTCCCCTGCGGCGACGCAGCGCACGGCCAGGAGCTGCCCGGCTCCGCTGTACAAGGCCACGGTGATCTGGCAGTCGGTGGTCAGGCTCCGGAAGGTGCCGCCCACCTGGCGCAGATCCCAGCCGTCGTCGCTCAGGTGGCCGGCGGTGTAGATCCGCTCATGCTGCATCTCGCCGATGCTTTTCAGCTCCCGCCCGCCGATGGCCGACAGCAGATTGAGCTGGTCGCTGTAGCCGTCGATGTAGTAGCTGTTGATGCCCAGGATGCCCTTGAACTCCCGCTCCAGCACCATCATCTCCCGCACACCGGCGCGCCAGGTGTCGTGCAGCGTCTGATATTCCGCCAGTCGTTCATCTTTGCGGTGTTGTCGCCGAACTGCTCCTGAAACCAGCCCGGCCCAAAGGCGAAGACGGTCAGGACCTCCTTTTTGTCGGCGGTGGAGAGCTGCTTCCAGAGGTCATAGTTGGTGTTCGGCCCCAGCAGGTCGCTGCGCAGTTCGGTCCCGTTGTAGTCATAGACCACATAGTAGCCGCTGACGAAGTCGCATGAGGAATCCTTGAGCCTGACGGACCCCGCCGCATCCACCGGCAGCGCGCCCAGCGCCAGGCTCACGCAGAGCAGGGCGCAGAGCAAACGGACAAATCGTTTCATCCAAGGCGCCTCCGATTCTGATTGTGATATGTCTATTATAATGTAGACGCGGACACGATGCAAGCCGGGACTTGCTTGCGCTGCGCGTCCGAATGGAGTATCATAGACCCAGCGGGAGCGCCCCCGGGCGCTTCCAGCCCGACGACAAGGAGCAACACACATGGAAGAAACACAAACGATCCTAAAACGGCTGCGGAAGGCCCATCAGCTGAGCCAGGAGGATCTGGCCCGGCGCGTGGGCGTCACGCGGCGGGCGGTCTCCCGCTGGGAGACCGGGGAGAGCCAGCCCAGCACGGACAGCCTGCGGCAGCTGTCCAAGGTCCTGGACGTGTCCGTGAACACCCTGCTGGGCAGCCCGCGCAGCCTGATCTGCCAGTGCTGCGCAATGCCCATGCCCGACGACGCCCTGCTGTCCCGGGAACCGGACGGCAGCATCAACGAGGACTACTGCAAGTGGTGCTACGCAGACGGCGCCTTCGCCTACCCCAGCCGGGACGCCCTGCTGGACTACCTGCTGGCCCACATGCCAAACCCCGAGGGCCTGCCGGAGGATGCGCGCCGCAGCCAGTACGACGGCTGGCTCCGGCAGCTGAAACACTGGCAATGAGCGCGAAACGGAGACCGCCATGCACGATGAACTGACAAAAACCGACCTGGAAAAGATGCGCGCAGAACTGGACGAGCGGCGGCTGAAGCGGATGCCGGAGCTGATCGAGGAGGTCAAGCGCACCCGTGCCTTTGGGGACCTGAGCGAGAACTTTGAGTACAAGGCGGCGAAACAGGCCCAGAACCGCAACCGCAGCCGCATCCGCTATCTGGAGCGGATGATCGCCTCGGCGCAGCTGATCGAGGACCGCTCCGCCCCGGACGAGGTGGGGCTGTATGACGAAGTGGAGATCCTTCTGGACGCCACGGGCATGACCCAGACCGTCCGGGTGGTGACCACCGTGCGCACCGACCCCCTGCACGGCCTGGTGAGCAAGGAGTCCCCTCTGGGCCGGGCGCTGCTGGGCCGCCGGGTGGGCGATACCGTCACCGTCCAGGTGAACGAGACGTTCAGCTACACCGCCCGCATCCAGCGCCTGGAAAAAGGCAGCGACGACGGCTCCGCCGCGCTGCTGCAATACTGAGGACGCGAGGCACGTTGGTTCACATCTGTGCCGTATTGTAGGGCGCGCCGACCCCGGCGGCTGCGCATCTGCCGCGCCGAGTCAGCGCGCCCTACATTAAATTTCTGCTCCCTCTCCGGAAAGCACAGCTTCCGGGGAGGGAGCAGAAATCATATCATAACAATGTCACAGGAAAAACAGCCTTGCCGCCGCAGTCATCACCAGCAGAAAGCCCAGATTTACCAGCGTGAACAGCTTGAAAAAGCGCCTGCCCTCGCCGGGGCAGAGCAGCCGGAATTCGCTGAAGGTGATAAGGCTGGCCAGGGAGGAGATCAGCGTCCCCACCCCGCCGATGTTGACGCCCAGCAGCAGGGCCCGGTAGTTGTCCGTGAAGCGTGACAGTAAAATGGCAGTCGGCACATTGCTGATGAGCTGGCAGCTGGCCACCGGCACCAGCAGCCCGTCCCAGGCCAACAGGCCGGACAGGAAGCGGTGGACCTCCGGCACACGGGACAGATTGCCCGCGAAGATGAAGAACAGCACGAAGGTGCCCAGCAGCGGATAGTCCACCTGGGGCAGCGCGTCCCGGTCCGCCAGGGCCAGCACCGGCGTCACAATGAGCAGCCCCAGCCAGTAGGGCAGGGCCCGGAACACCACCGCGATGCTCAGGGCGAACAGCGCCAGATACAGCGCCGCCCGGCGGCGGTTCAGCTTTTCCGGGAATTCCTCGTCGATGCGCAGGGGTTCCGGCTTGAGCACCAGGCAGCAGAGCGTCAGCAGCGCCACGGCCAGCAGGAAGGGCGGCAGCATGATGGACAGAAATTCCCCGGTTGGGATCCGGAAGCGGGAGTAGAGATAGAGGTTCTGGGGATTTCCGAATGGGGTCAGCATTCCGCCCAGGTTGGCGGAAATGTTCTGCAAAATGAACACATAGGCCATGTGCCGCCGGTGCCCGGTCACGTCCAGGGCGAAGTAGCCCAGCGGCAGAAAGGTGATGAGGGCCATGTCGTTGGCGATCAGCATACTGCCCAGGAAGGTGATGTACACCAGGGCCAGCGCCAGGGTCCGAAGGCTCCCGGTCAGGCGCACCAGACGGCGGGCCAGAATGTTGAAAAACTTGATGTCCCGCAGGGCGCAGACCACGGCCAGGGTCAGGAACAGGCAGGCCAGGGTCTTCCAGTCGAAATAGTCCAGCCAGGCCGCGTCCGGAGGCACCAGGAAACTGGTCAGCGCGGCGGCCAGAAAGGCCGCGCACAGCACCCCGTTCCGCTTCAAAAACCGCAGGAGCCTCATGGCGCTTCCTGCTCCTCCAATGCGTATGTACGCCCCGCCTTCCGGTCAAAGCGGCCCACGGTCTCGGTGACGCTGGAGACGTAGGCGAAGCAGTCCGGGAACTCGCTGAGGATCTCGTGGAAGCGGACGATCTGGTGCCGGTTCACCACGCAGACCAGCAGATTGGTGGGCGTCTCGGAGTACATCCCCTCCGCCCGGAGCATGGTGACGCCGTGGTGCAGCTCCCGCAGCAGCCGGGCGGAAAGCTCCTGGGGCTGGCGGGTGACCACCTCGAATTTCAGGGCCATCTTCACGCCCTTGAGCATCCGGTCCCCGATCTGGGAGCTGAGGAAGCAGTAGAGCAGGCAGAGGATCACCGGCTCAAACTGATAGCCGTAGACAAAGAAGCTCAGCCCCGCCACCACCGCGTTCATGGTGAAGATCACCCAGATGAGCTGAAACGTCGGGTGCTTCTTCCGCACCCAGGCGGCAATGATGTCCGTCCCGCCGGTGGAGCCGTTGCAGCGGAGCACAATGCCGTAGACCGTCCCGCTGATGCAGCCCGCCGCCACCGGGCCCAGCAGCTTGGAATAGCCCGTGTTGTAGGCAATGCCGCTCAGGTCCAGCTGGTTCAGCGCCAATGTCACGGCGGAGAAGGTCAGCACATAGAGCAGGCTTTTCCGGGCAAAGTCCGGGTCCAGCTTCCGCCAGGCGAAGGCGATCAGGGGGAGGTTGATGATGAGGGAGAGATAGCCGATGCTGAAATGGAACAGATATTGCAGCATCGTCCCGATGCCGTTGATGCCCGCCGGGGCAAAGGCGTTGGGGAAGACGAACAGCGCATAGTTGACCCCCATGGCCGCGGCCAGGCCAAAGACGGTCAGATAGCTGCGCAGCCCCTGTCGAATGGTGTGTTTCACGGCGATTTCCTCCGGTTTTTGAGCGTTCGGACGGCATGATACACCTTTTGGGAGCGGAATGCAAGCAGCTTTTTCGCGCCCTGGTCGGGGCAGGGAACCGCCGCCCCTTCCTTCCCCCAGCGGGGGAAGGTGGCATCCGCCGATCCCCCGCGAGGCGGATGACGGAAGAGGGAGAACCTGACCGCCAGCAGACAGCAAAACCGTTCGCACATCCCCCACACATGCGGTCATTTCCACATCACGCTCCCGCCACGTTCTCCCTCTCCGGTCGCCCTTGTGGGCGACACCCTCCCCCGCTGGGGGAGGGACCGGGTGAGGGCGCTTTGTAGGGGCCGGCGTCCCGACGGCCCCCGCAGCTGCGGCAACGATATTGCCAACCTTCGGCGAATCCGCAAACGCCCGGTAGGGAACGCCGTCCCCGGCGTTCCGCGCAGCAGCGCAAAACCGAAGCAACCCGTAGGGCGAATCCGCACCATCCACGTTGTAGGGCGCGCCGACCCCGGCGCGCCGCGCAGCAAGGCCCCGGTTTTCAACACCCCCCGGCGAATTCGCAGCATCTCATTGTAGGGAAAGGGCTTGCCCTTTCCGAGCAGGACACGGCCCGACACAGGAAAGCCCGGGCGAATGCGCTACACACTTGCGAATTCGCCGAACGTTTATGGAAAACCTCGCCGCTCCTGCCGGGGCGTCGGGACGCCGCCCCCTACAAGGCGGCTGCGTGCTTCCCCCCACTCCTTCCCCCGCCGTCAGCGTGCCTTCTTTGAAAAATCCCCCTCACCGCCATTGAGTATTCCCCTCTCCTGTGCTATACTTTTCTATATGACACACAAGCGGAGGTGAGCCCCATGTACCGACCCCTGGCCGACGAGATCCGCCCGCAAAGCCTGGACGAGGTGGTAGGCCAGTCCCACATCCTCGGCCCGGACGGAATGCTGCGGCGCATCGTGGAGAGCGGGAACATCCCCAACATGATCTTCTACGGCCCCAGCGGCACGGGGAAGACCACCCTGGCCCGCATCATCGCCCGGCAGACCCACCGGACATTGCGCAAGCTCAACGCCACCACCGCCGGGATTGCCGACATCAAGGCCATCATCGACGAGCTGGACACCCTGCTGACCCCCGGCGGCATGCTGCTCTATCTGGACGAGATTCAATACTTCAATAAAAAGCAGCAGCAAAGCCTGTTGGAGTTCATCGAGAACGGCTCCATCACCCTCATCGCCTCCACCACGGAAAACCCCTATTTCTATGTCTTCAACGCGATTCTTAGCCGCAGCACCATCTTTGAGTTCAAGGCCGTGCCCCCGGCGGAGGTCTTGCCCGCCGTGAACCGGGCCATGGCCTATCTCTGCGCCCGGGACGCACTGCGCGCTGAGGTGGAGGCGGGCGTCACCGAGTACATCGCCTCCGCCTGTGGGGGCGACGTGCGCAAGGCCCTGAACGCGGTGGAGCTGCTGTTCTCCGCCGCCCGGCGGCGGGACGGCGCGGTGCGCCTGACGCTGGCGGACGCCCAGGCGGTGAGCCAGCGCAGCGCCATGCGCTACGACCGGGACGGGGACGGCCACTTCGACACGGTCAGCGCCCTGATGAAGTCCATGCGGGGCAGCGACCCGGACGCGGCGCTGCACTACCTGGCCCGGCTGCTGGAGGCCGGGGATCTGACCGGGGCCTGTCGGCGCATCCTCTGTTCCGCCAGCGAAGACATTGGCCTGGCCTGGCCTCAGGCGGTGCCCATCGTCAAGGCCTGCGTGGACAGTGCCCTTCAACTGGGACTCCCGGAGGCCCAGCTCCCCCTGGCCGAGGCGGTGATCCTGCTGGCCACCTGGCCCAAGAGCAACACCGCCTACCTGGGCATCAGCCGCGCCCGGGCCGACGTGCGGGCGGGCAAGGCCGGGCCCATCCCCCGGGAGCTGCAAAACGTCCACGCCGACGGCGCGGGCTTCGAGCGGGAGCAGGGCTACCGCTACCCCCACGACTTCCCCCACCGCTGGGTGCGCCAGCAGTACCTCCCGGACAACCTGCGGGACGCGCACTATTATGAATACGGCGACAACCGGACGGAACAGGCCGCGAAGCGCTACTGGGACGCCGTCAAAGGCGAAGCGGAGCCGGACGGCGCGGAATAGGAGGCGCGGACATGGAGATCGCAGTCGGCGACAAACTGCACATGAAAAAAGCCCACCCCTGCGGCAGCAAAGACTGGCTGGTGCTGCGCGTCGGGGCGGACTTCCGGCTCCGGTGCCTAGGCTGCGGGCGGGAGGTCATGGGGCCAAGGAGCAAGTTTGAGAAGAATGTGAAAGCGGTGGTGCAGGAGTGAAGGGGGCGCCCTGTTGACTCACTCAACGCTTTGTATCCTGCGATAAAAGGGGATTCCAGTGAAAAACAGCGCCGCGATTTGGATGAAGATGCAAGCGATCAAAGAAACTGTTGTACAGGAGAAGATTTTCATAAAAGCATAAGAGACAAGGCAAGTCGCAATCGTGATCGCGATCGTGCCGAATAAAACGATTCGGCTGACCCGCTTCCGCCCATCGTCGGACAAACTGGCGAAAAATACCTTGTCAAATTTGCCGATTTGGAAGTCCACTGAGGACTTTTGAATCGTTTCGCCGCCAATGCGCAGCAGGAGAAAAAGAATAAGCCCGGCGGTGAAAACGGCTTCAGGAACAATGAAAAATTCAAATACACCCATTGTTACACCCTTCTTTTTCATATTTTTTATTTGACAAGCCCTGTCAAATCTTGTAGAATAAAAAAGCCCGCAAGGGTAGGCGTTGCCAAAGTGAAAAAAGGCGGTCTCGCCACACCACCCGAAAGGGGGTGTTGGTATGCCGATCACACTGACGTTTCATATCTTCGGATACACGATCACGATCACTGTGAAGAGCAGAAGCCGCCACTCTGCCAAGTGACGGCTTCTAAAGCAATTTAGATGTCTCACGGGCGGGGCCGCTTTTCGGCAGCGCCTTTATATATATAATAGCACATTCCGGGCGGATGTCAAGGGCGGGATTTGCCGGTTGGAGCGCTCTCTCAGGCGGAACGCACAGGATGTTTTCGCGGAGGTCCCGTCTGCCGGGCCATTCCCGCCAGGATGACCGAATGCTGCGAGACCCGTTCTGCCAGCGCCGCCAGTTTGGGAGACGACAAGGCCGCGCCCCGACGGTGAAGCAGACACATTTGCTCTCTCAGTAGAATGATACATAGCCGATGATGCCGAGCCCGGAGCAGATCCATCAGCGTACTGTGCCGGGCCGTCCTGTTTTTCGCCCGTACAAGGCGGTTTACTCTTTCCATGTTTCCTCTCCCTTCTTGCGTCCCGTGGGGTGTACACGGGTACAACGCTATGAGATTGCTATTATGCTACTTGCGTTGTTATCATAGCAGAGCGGGAGAGGCGAATGCTGTCGAAACAGAGGGGAACAGCAAAAAATCCCCCTATGCCTGTCGCATAAGGGGGAAAGCGCTTACTGTGCGTCTTTCGCGTCCTGGATGAGGACTTCCAACACCTTTCGGATTCGGCGCTGGTCTTCGGGCCGCAGTTCCGCCGGGGCGCCGGAAAACTGCCCGCTTTCCTGAGAAACCGTTGTCTACCACGTCCGCCAGGAGTGCGTTGGCGTCACATTGCAGCGCGTTCATCAGCCGGACCAGGGTTTCCAGCTTCGGCGTCTTCAGGCCCGTTTCAATGTTGCTCAGGTAATTCGGCGACAGCTCCACCATCTGAGAAAGCTGCTCCTGCGTCAAGCCCCGCGCCCGCCGCAGCGTCTGAACCCGTCTCCCGATCAGCCGCGCATCCACGTCATCACTCCCATTCGTATATGACTTGACGGATAGAAGTATACCGTCGGAGGGCCGTTCTGATAACGGGCTATTCGGAGTATGCAACGCTGTTGGCGTTGTTTATGAGGAGATTCTCATGCTGTGTGTGACAAGAAAGCACATTCTGCGCCGTACCGGGGCTGACAGCAATCTGACATCAAACTGCCATCAAAAGGCGTCCAGAGCTGTCCGATTCTGTCCGTCTTTGTCTTTCTGAAAGTTGGGCGAAAAGGAACAGAAACCCCTTGAAAATCAAGAGGTTTTCCCTATCTCAAGCAAAAAAGTAACGCCCCGGACATTCCGGGGCGTTGGTGGAGACTGACAGACTCGAACTGTCGACCTCACGCGTGTGAGGCGTGCGCTCTAACCAGCTGAGCTAAGCCTCCATGTGGTGACGCGTACGGGAATCGAACCCGTGTTACCGCCGTGAAAGGGCGGTGTCTTAGCCGCTTGACCAACGCGCCGCATATCTCAGAACACCCCGAAGGGTGTTCTGAGAAAGGTGGTAGCGGTGATTGGATTTGAACCAATGACACTTCGGGTATGAACCGAATGCTCTGGCCAACTGAGCTACACCGCCGTTTCTGCCAAACAGCTTTCTGATTATACAAAAGATTTCCCCGCTTGTCAAGCGTTTTCTTTGCGATCCGGGCCAAAAACCGCAGAGTTTTTTGTTTCGGCCCGGCGGAGGCGGGAAACCACCCGGCGATTTGGCATAAAACGGGCCGGCTCAGAAATAGGCGGTGCGGTTCCGCTTGCTCCGCTTGTAACCGCCGTTGACCTCCACCAACAGGATATCCTGCCCCATCTTTTTCACGCAGTCGATGGGGATCAGGAAATCCGGCTCCCGGCCAAAGAGCCCGAAAAAGCGCGCCGGACCCGGCACGATCAGGGCCCGGACACAGCCGTTGACCAGGTCCAGCTCCGCGTCGCTGACATAGCCCAGGCGGTGGCCCGTGCTGATGTTGATGATCTCCCTGCACCGCAGTTCCTCAAAACGCATCCTCCCCTCACCTCCGAGGCTATCCTATGCGAGAGGCGTCGAAACTAGAAGCGCTTTCTGCGCATCCCTGCCCGAACGCGTGCGCCGAGGCGGACGCGGAAAGGGGGTCAGGCAGCGCGGCGGACGCAGACGGGCCGTCGCTTGCCGGGGACGGGCTGCATGGCGCGATCTCTGCCGCTGCGGAGAAAACGGTTCTGTCCGGGATGCGCCTCAGGAGCTGATCTGCCGCCGGATGCGCTCCACCGCCCCCTTCTCCAGCCGGGAGACCTGGGCCTGAGAGATGCCGATCTCCCCGGCCACCTCCATCTGGGTGCGCCCGTCAAAAAAGCGCAGGGAGAGAATGCGCCGCTCCCGGGGGCTGAGCTTGTTGAACGCATCGGACAGGCTCATCCGCAGCAGCCAGTGCTCGTCCGTGCAGCGGGGGTCCCCCACCTGGTCCATCACCGTGGCGTTCTCCCCCGCGTCGGTGTACACCGGCTCGTAGAGGCTCACCGGGTCGCTGATGGCGTCCAGGGCGAAGACGATCTCGCTCCGGGGCAGCCCCAGCGCCGCCGCGATCTCGTCCACATCCGGCTCCCGCCCGTGCTCCGCCATCAGCTGCTCCTTGGCCTGCAAGGCCCGATAGGCCGTGTCCCGCAGGCTCCGCGACACCCGCATGGCGCTGTTGTCCCGCAGATAGCGCCGCAGCTCCCCGGCGATCATCGGCACACCGTAGGTGGAAAAGCGCACGCCCAGATCGGGGTCAAAGTTGTCGATGCTCTTGATGAGGCCCACGCAGCCCACCTGGAACAGGTCGTCGGCGCTCTCGCCCCGGCCCAGAAATTTCTGAATGACGGACAGCA
>JAFXXH010000043.1 GCA_017542425.1 Oscillospiraceae bacterium
CACCATCATGACCGACAAGGCCATGGCGGACGTGATCTATCTGGAGCCCCTGAACGCCGACACCGTCCGGCGCATCCTGGAGAAAGAGCGGCCCGACGGGCTGCTGGCGGGCCTGGGAGGCCAGACGGGCCTGACCCTGGCCATGCAGCTGAGCCGGGACGGGACCCTGGAGCGGCTGGGCGTCCGGCTGCTGGGCACGGACCTGAGCGGCATCGAGAAGGCTGAGGACCGGGAGGCTTTCCGGGAGACCATGGCCGCCATCGGCCAGCCCTGCGTCCCCTCCGACATCGCCAACGACGTGGGCAGCGCGCTGGCCGTGGCGGAGACCGTGGGCTACCCCGTCATCGTCCGCCCGGCCTATACCCTGGGCGGCGCGGGGGGCGGCATTGCCGACGGGCCGGAGAGCCTGCGCATCATCGCCGCCACCGGGCTGGAGCTGTCCCCCATCACGCAGATTCTGGTGGAGAAGTGCATCTCCGGCTGGAAGGAGATCGAGTTTGAGACCATGCGCGACGCCGACGGCTGCGCCGTCTCCGTCTGCTCCATGGAGAACATCGACCCCGTGGGCGTCCACACCGGGGACAGCATCGTGGCCGCCCCGGCCCTGACCCTCAAGCCGGAGGAACTGGCCATGCTGCGCCAGGCGGCCCTGGACATCGTGGCCGCCATCGGCATCATCGGCGGCTGCAACTGCCAGTTCGCCCTGAAACCCGACGGCAGCGAGTACGCGGTCATCGAGGTGAACCCCCGGGTCAGCCGCTCCTCCGCCCTGGCCAGCAAGGCCACGGGCTATCCCATTGCGAAAATCACCACCCGCATGGCCCTGGGCTATCGGCTCAGCGAGCTGCGCAGCGAGACCACGGGCGAGACCCTGGCGGGCTTTGAACCGGCGGTAGACTACATCGTGGTCAAGTTCCCCAAGTGGCCCTTTGACAAGTTCGCCGGGTCCAGCCGGACCCTGGGGACGCAGATGAAGGCCACCGGCGAGGTGATGAGCATCGCGGGGAGCTTCGAGGCGGCGCTGATGAAGGCCGTGCGCGGCGCGGAGATCGGGCTGGACACCCTGAACGCCCCGCCCCTGAACGAGCTGCCCCTGCGCGAACGGCTGGCGGCCCAGGACGACCGGCGCATCTTCACCGTCTATGAGGCGCTGAAAGCCGGGATGAGCATCGACGAGATCTTTGCGATCACCAAGATCACCCCCTGGTTTCTGGAGCGCATTCAGCTTCTGGCGGACGCAGAGGCGTCCCTGGCGGCGGGCCTGACGGCGGAAAACCTGGCGCGTGCCCGCTCCTTGGGCTTCCCCGACGCGGCCATCCGGCGCATCAGCGGAGCGGACAGTCTGCCGGAACACAAGACGGCCTTCCGCATCGTCAGGACCTGCTCGGCCTTCTTCGGCGGGGACAGCCCCTATTTCTACTCCGTGGCCGATGGGCCATGCGAGGCCAGCGCCTTCCCCCGCAGCGGCAAACCCGTGGTGATGGTGCTGGGTTCCGGGCCCATCCGCATCGGCCAGGGCATCGAGTTTGACTACTCCTCCGTCCACTGCGTCTGGACCCTGCGGGAGCTGGGTTACGACGTGGTCATCGTCAACAACAACCCGGAAACCGTCTCCACCGACTACGACACCGCCGACCGGCTCTACTTCGAGCCGCTGACCCCGGAGGACGTGATGCAGATCATCCGGGTGGAACAGCCCATCGGCGTGGTTGTGGCCTTCGGCGGACAGACTGCCATCAAACTGACAGGCTATCTCGACGCCCAGGGCATTCCCATCCTGGGCACCAGCGCGGACGGCATCGACCTGGCGGAAGACCGGGCGCGGTTCGACGCGCTGCTGGAGCGCTTCGGCATCCGGCGGCCCCGGGGCCGGGCGGTCACCGGGCTGGAGGAGGCCATGTCCGCGGCGGCGGAACTGGGCTACCCGGTGCTGCTGCGCCCCAGCTACGTCATCGGCGGGCAGAATATGTCCATCGTCCGCACGCCGGAGGAGACCGAGCGCTACATGAAGGGCATTCTGGCCGGGGGCATTGAGAACCCGGTGCTGATCGACAAATATATGCCCGGCACGGAGCTGGAGGTGGACGTGATCTCCGACGGAGAGGACGTGCTGATCCCCGGCATCATGGAGCACATCGAGCGGGCGGGCGTCCACAGCGGGGACTCCATCGCGGTCTATCCCCCCTACAACCTGAACGACAAGTTTTTAGAGCGCATCTGCACCGCCTCCCGCCAGCTGGCCCTGGCCCTGGGGACACGCGGCCTGGTGAACATCCAGTATCTCATCTACGGCGGGGAGCTGTACGTCATCGAGGTGAACCCCCGGGCCTCCCGGACGGTGCCCTATATCAGCAAAGTGACAGGGGTTCCCATGGTGGACCTGGCCGCCCGGATCATGCTGGGGGCCAAACTGCAAAGCCTGGGCTACGGCACGGGGCTGTACCGCACGCCGCCCTATTCCGCCGTGAAGGTGCCGGTCTTCTCCTTTGAAAAGCTCTCCGACGCCAACAGCATCCTGGGGCCGGAGATGAAGTCCACCGGCGAGGTGCTGGGCCTGGGCCGGACCCTGGCCGAGGCCATGTACAAGGGCCTGACCGCCGCCGGCTTCACGGTCCCCTCCCCCCGGGCCGGGGGCGCGGGCGTGCTGCTGAGCGTGGAGACCGGGGACTATCAGGAGGTGCTGGGCCTGGCCCGCCGCCTCCACGACACGGGGCTGCGGCTCTACGCCACCCCCGGCACCGCCGGGGCCATCGCCTCCCTGGGCATCGCGGTCACGCCTGTGGCGGACAGTCTGGAGATCACCCGTCTGATGGAGGACGGGGCCCTGTGCTACATCATCTACACCGGCGCGGTGAAGGACGCCACCATGGGGGACTACATCGCCCTGCACCGCCGGGCCATGCAGTTGGGCGTCCCCTGCCTCACCTCTCTGGACACGGCCAGCGCCCTGGCGGACATGCTGGCCAGCCGCTACAACGCCGGGAACACGGAGCTGGTGGACATCAACCGTCTGCGCCACTGGCGGCGGCGGGTCCCCTTCACCAAGATGCAGGACTGCGGCAACGACTACATCTTCATCGAGAACTTCGACGGCGGCATCACCGCGCCGGAGTCCCTCTGTGTCAGCCTCTGCCGCCCCCACTATGGCATCGGCGGCGACGGCATTGTGCTGATCGAGTCCTCCCGTGTGGCGGACGTGAAGATGCGCTCGTTCAACCGGGACGGCAGCGAGAGCCAGATGGCGGGCAACAACATCCGCTGCGTGGCCAAGTTCATGTATGACAAGGGCTATCTGCGGACGGAGAACCTCTCCGTGGAGACCGGCAGCGGCGTGAAGCGGCTGCGCCTGCGCCTCCGGGACGGGCGCGTCAGCTCCGCCACCGTGGACATGGGGCGGCCCTCCCTGGCCCCCGCCGACCTGCCTACCACTTTGGAGGGGGAACGGCTGGTGAACGTGCCCCTGCGGGTGGACGGCCAGACCTGGCCCGTCACCTGCGTCTCCGTGGGCAACCCCCACTGTGTCGTCTTCCTGGACGCCATCGACGGCCTGGATCTGGCGGAGCTGGGGCCGAAGTTCGAGCACCACGCCGCCTTTCCCCAGCGGGTGAACACCGAGTTCGTCCGGGTGGTGAACCGCCACACCCTGCGCGTCCGGGTCTGGGAGCGGGGCAGCGGCGAGACCCTGGCCTGCGGCACCGGCGCCTGCGCCGCCGCCGTGGCGGCGGTGGAAAACGGGCTCTGCGACCGGGACAGCGACATCCTGGTGAACGTGCTGGGCGGGGAGCTGAGCGTCCGGGTCACCGACGCGGGCGTCTTCCTCACCGGCAGCGCCACCACCGTGTACGACGGCAGCTTTGAATACTGATTAGAACGCAGCAAAACACGCTGACGCGCCCGCTTTGGGTACGTCAGCGTGTGTTTCACTGTCGGTACAGCTCCGGTCTGGCGGAATAGCAGAGATATGTACTGCCCAGCAGGGGGTCGCGCAGCTCCGTGAAGACGCCGCTGCCCTGGCGGAAGTTGCTCTGGAACACCACTGCGCCGTCGCACAGCACCCGCTCCCCGGACAGGAGGCGCTGGGCGGCCAGCACACTCTCGGCGCTGGGGCGCAGACCGTAGCCCCCGGCGGCGTAGGAGGGGGAATACTGCCCCGGCTGGCGCACCACCTCCTCCAGCGTGTTGGGGAACTCCGGGCTGGCCACCCGGTTCAGGGCCACTTCCCCCACCGCCATTTTCCAGTCCTGATCCAGCCAGGCGCTGCCCGCCTCCCCCTGGATCAGCCGGGAGAGGGTCAGCAGCTCGTCAAAGCGCACCGGGAGATAGGGCAGCTCCAGCGCGGCGATCTTCTCCCCCCGCAGCCGCTCCAGCTCCCCCCCGGCGGCCCGATCCAGCCGCGCCGCGGCGGACATCATCTCGGCCATGTAGTCCGTCTCCGCGTCCCAGTCCACGGCGGCGGACAGGGGCGCTTCCTCCGCCCGGGCCGTGGGGGAGAGGAACAGGAGAAACAGCACGATCAGCAAAAACCAGCGATTCATCAAAATAACACCGTCCCTTCTTCCGCTCTATCATAGCGGAAGGGGACGGCGAAAACGGTCTGATGGCGCGGGGCGCTTCCAGGCTGTCCACGCATGGCCCTTTCCCCCCGCGCCGGGGGCATTCTGTGCATTCTGAAAAACTTTGGAATCCCCACGCCGGGGAAGCTCTGTACATCCTCCGATTTACAAGTCAACAAAATGGGGGTATAATAAAGAAAAATCTCGTGTCCGCCCATCGTCTCTATGCATTCGGGCGCACACAAATCTCATGTGTGGAAAAGGGAGACTTGATCACTATGATGAAAGCGAACCGATATGTCAACGAATGGGTGGACGAACAGATCGCCCTGTGCAAGCCGGAGCGGGTGCTTTGGATCGACGGCAGCGCCGCGCAGCAGGAGGCGCTGCGGCAGGAGGGCTTCGCCACAGGCGAGCTGATCGAGCTGAACCAGGAGCTGCTGCCCGGCTGCGTCTACCACCGGAGCGACCCCAGCGACGTGGCGCGGGTGGAGGCCCGGACCTTCATCTGCTGCGAAAACCAGGCCGACGCCGGGCCCACCAACAACTGGATGGCCCCGGACGAGATGAAGGCCCTGCTGCGGCCCATCTATGACGGCTGCATGGCCGGGCGCACCATGTACGTCCTGCCCTACTCCATGGCCCAGCTGGGTTCCCCCTTCGCCAAATACGGCATCGAGATCACCGACAGCATCTACGTGGTGCTGAGCATGTGCATCATGACCCGGGCGGGCGACAGCGTCCTGGAGGCCATGGGTGACGACGCGGGCTTCATCAAGGGCCTGCACTCCAAGGCCCAGCTGGACCCCGAGCAGCGCTACATCACCCACTTCCCCCAGGAAAACCTCATCATGTCCGTCAACTCCGGCTACGGCGGCAACGCGCTGCTGGGCAAGAAGTGCTTCGCCCTGCGCATCGCCAGCAACCTGGGGCGGCAGGAGGGCTGGATGGCCGAGCATATGCTGATCCTGGGCGTGGAAAACCCCCAGGGCGAGGTGCGCTACGTCTGCGGCGCCTTCCCCAGCGCCTGCGGCAAGACGAATCTGGCCATGCTGATCCCGCCCCAGGTCTACCGGGAGCGCGGCTGGAAGTGCTGGTGCGTGGGCGACGACATCGCCTGGCTGCGCCCCGGCCCGGACGGGCGGCTCTGGGCCGTGAACCCGGAGAACGGCTTCTTCGGCGTTGCCCCCGGCACCAGCGAAAAGACCAACCCCAACGCCCTGGCCAGCACGAAAAAGAACTCCATCTTCACCAACGTGGTGCTCAAGCCCGACGGCACGGTCTGGTGGGAGGGTCTGGACAAGAATCCGCCCACGGACGCGCTGGACTGGAAGGGCGAGCCCTGGGACCCCGCCAGCGGCAAGCCCGGCGCCCACCCCAACAGCCGCTTCACCGCCCCGGCGGTGAACTGCCCCTGCATCTCCCCGGAGTTTGAGAACCCCCAGGGCGTGCCCATCTCCGCCATCGTCTTCGGCGGCCGCCGGGCCAAGACCGCCCCGCTGGTCTACCAGTCCCGGGACTGGGCCCACGGCGTCTTCGTGGGCAGCATCATGGCCAGTGAGAAGACCGCCGCCGCCGAGGGCAAGGTGGGCGAGACCCGCCGGGACCCCATGGCCATGCTCCCCTTCTGCGGCTACAACATGGGCGACTACTGGCAGCACTGGTTGGACATGGCGGAGCAGATCCCCAATCCCCCGGTGATCGCCAACGTGAACTGGTTCCGCACGGACGACGAGGGCCACTTCCTCTGGCCGGGCTTCGGCGACAACCTGCGGGTCATCGAGTGGGTGCTGAAACGCGCCTTCGGCGAGGCGGAGGCCGTGGAAAGCGAGATCGGCTGGCTGCCCCGCCCGGAGGACATCAACCTGGAGGGCACCGACGTGAGCCGGGAGACCCTGGAGGGGCTGCTGACCGTGGATCGGGACCTCTGGCGCACGGAATGCGAGGGCATCCGCGCCTATTACGAGCAGTTCGGCGAGCGGCTGCCCCAGGAGCTGGCGGCGGAGCTGGACAGCCTGGAGGCCAAGCTGGGTTGAGGCACCCAAATAATGAAAAACGCTTGCAGCAGGAATCCAGATCGGAACCCTGCTGCAAGCGTTTTTTCATGTCTGTATGACGACGGGAAGCGCAAGCAATACTATCTCTAAGAGGTGATTGCCCATGCGCTCCGACGACCTGATTCTGGTCATTGATCTGCAAAACGCCTATCTCCCCGGCCAGCCCTGGGGCTGCGATTCCATCGGGCGCAGCATCGGAAACATCCTGGCCCTGCTCCGGGCCGCAGAGGCGCGGCGCGACGGGCCGGAACTGTGCTTCACGCGCTTTGTCAGCGACCCCGGGGCCCGGGGCGTCTGGGCGGAGTACAACCGCAGAAACCGGGACATCAACGAAAACCCCTGGATGAACGCGCTGGTGGCGGAGCTGGCCCCCTACGCCGCCCGGCACCCCCTGTATACGAAATCCGTCTACTCCAGTCTGCGCGTCCCCGCCCTGCGCAGGGCGGCCCGGCGCGCCGGGCGGCTCGTGGTCACGGGAGTGATGTGCGAATGCTGCGTGCTGTCCAGCTGCCTGGACGCCATCGACCTGGGCTGCCACGTCCTCTATCTCCCGGACGCCTGCAGCGGGGACGACGCGGTCATGGAGGAGCGGGTTCGGAACGTGCTGAAAGGCCTCTCCCCGCTCCATGTGACGGTGCTGGACACGGCGGCGTATCTCCGGGAAGAAGATGTCAGCGGGGACGGTTCCCGCTGACATCTTCCACGCCTTTTGGGTTAGTCCAGAGTGGAGTCCGGTCCGTATGCCGGAAGCTCCGCTCCGTAACTTGTTACGCGCTCTGCCGGGCGGCCTCGCGTTTGGCCTGCTTCCGGCGCTCCATGGCGGAGACGATGACCGCGCAGGAGGCGTCGCCGGTGATGTTGACCGTGGTGCGGCCCATGTCGAAGATGCGGTCGATGCCGGCCACCAGGGCGATGCCCTCCACCGGCAGGCCGACGGATTGCAGCACCATCGCCAGCATCACCATGCCCGCGCCCGGCACGCCCGCCGTGCCGATGGAGGCCAGGGTGGCGGTCAGGACGATGGTGAGCATCTGCGGGAAGCTCAGGCTGATTCCGTAGCAGGAGGCGATGAAGATGGCACAGACGCCCTGATAGATGGCGGTGCCGTCCATGTTGATCGTAGCGCCCAGGGGCAGCACGAAGGAGGACACGTCCTTGTCCGCGCCCAGCTTCTCCGTGCACTCCATGTTGATGGGCAGGGTGCCGACGGAGGACGCGGAGGAGAACGCGAACATCATCGCGGGGAGCATCTCCTTGAAGAAGCGCAGCGGGCTCATCCTGGCCGCCACGCGGACCGACAGGGAGTAGACCACCACCGCGTGGAGGATGTAGGCCAGGTAGGCGATCAGCAGCACCTTGGCCAGGGAGCCCAGCACGGCGGGGCCGTTCTCCGCCACCACGGGGCAGATCAGGCAGAACACGCCGATGGGCGACAGCTTCACGATCATCTCCATGGCCTTCATGAACACGTCGTTCAGGACCTCGACCAGCGTGTACTCCACCTCGCGCCGCTTCTCGATGACCAGCAGGGCAAAGCCGATGATGAGGCTGGCCACGATGATCTGGAGCATATTCGCGTCCACGAAGGGCTTTAAGAAGTTGGACGGGAAGATGCCCACCAGGGTGTCCATGAAGTTCACGGGGCCGGAGGACTCATAGGCCAGGTCCGTGGTCTGGAGGGCCGGGAAAATATAATGGTCCCCTTGTCAAGACCACGCAGCAAAAAAACATCGTGAACATGTTTCGCCCATTCTGACTTTGGCTGCATTCCGAGCCACAGTCCGTCAGTCCCAGCTTTGGCAGCCGCCCGCGAAGCGGGTCGAAGAGCCTTGACGGGATGTCGCTGGCCTGTTACGCTGTCCGGCGGCGAGGGTGTGGCCCC
>JAFXXH010000044.1 GCA_017542425.1 Oscillospiraceae bacterium
CCGCCGCCCCGGCCCCCACGATGGTGTGCAGCTCGTCCAGAAACACGCTGGCGTCTGAGCTGCGGCGCAGCTCCCCCCGCAGACTGCGCACCCGGTCCTCGAAATCCCCCCGGTAGCGGGTACCGGCCAGCATCCGGCTCAGGTCCAGCTGCAACAGACGCTTGCCCCGCAGGTCCAGGGGCGCTTCGCCCCCGGCCATGCGCTGGGCCAGGCCCTCCGCCACGGCGGTCTTGCCCACCCCCGGTTCCCCCACCAGCACGGGGTTGTTTTTGCTGCGCCGGGAGAGGATCTGCATCACCCGCCGGATCTCCCGCTCCCGGCCGATGACCGGGTCCAGCCGCCCCTGCCGGGCCAGCTCCGTCAGGTCCCGGCTGTACTGGCCCAGAATGCTCCGGTCCTCGCCCCTGGGCCGCTTTTCCGGGGGCGGAGTCGGCGACACGGCCCCGGCAGGACGGGCGGCCCGGGGGAAGCCGGGGGCAAAGAGGGCCAGCACCTCCCCGTAGAGCCGCTCCAGGTCCAGCCCCGCCCCCTGGAGGATGCGCGCCGCGGCGCAGCCCGGCTCCCGGAGAATGCCCATCAGCAGATGTTCGGTGCCCACAAAGTTGTGGCTCAGCCGCCCGGCGTCGCCGATGGACAGTTCGATGACCCGCCGCGCCCGGGGACTCAGGCCCAGCGCCCTGCCCCCCGGCGCGCCCTTGCCCACGCGCTGCTCCACCAGCGCGGTGAGTTTCGCGTCCGTGAGGCCGTGGGTTCGCAGGACCTTGGCCCCCTGTCCGATGCCCTCCCGGGCAATGCCCAGCAGCAGATGCTCGCTGCCCACATAGCTGTGCCCCAGGGCCTCCGCCGCCTCCTGTGCCCGCTCGATGGCGGTCTTGGCGCGCTCTGTGAATCGGTCGTTGATGTTCATGGCCTCCCTTTCGTGTTTCGGCATCCTTCGACAGCCCCGGAAAACCGACTTCACCCCGCGCCTTGGCTCTGGCGCGGGGTGAAGCGGTTTTGGAGGCTTGCTGGGTTGGTGGTTGATGCGATTTATGGTTGGTTGATTGTCAGTGATGAAAGGGCACGGGGGAGGGGAGCAGCTCAGGCTTCCTCCACGGTCTCCGGCTCGACTACGGCGGCCTCGGTCTCCGGCTCCTGGGCGGTCTCCGGCTCCTGTGCGGTCTCTTCCTCAGCCGGCATCAGGGGCTGGAAGGACCAGCCGAAGCGGGCGTTGGGCATCATGGCATTCAGCATAGCACCGAAGGACTCGGAGAAGCTGTCGAAGGCGCGCATCATGCTGCGGACGGGGGCGAGAAAATCGAAGAGGGGATTCTCGTCGGACAGGGGCTCGGGGAGCTCCGGCATAGCGGGGAAGGCGGGGAACAGCTTTTCTGTCTCAGTCAGCAGCGCGGTGGGCTGGAAGTCCAGGGTGCCGGCATAGCCCTCTTCCCGGGCGCAGGCGGCGCAGTAGTGGTGGTGGCTGAGCTTGCCGTTGACAAAGCTGTTGTAGAAGAAGGTGGCTTCGTTGTTGCACTTTTCGCACTTCATGGTGATAAATTCCTTTCAATAATCAGATTTTTTATAGAGATGGAAGATGATTCCGGGATATACTTTGGAATAATTTGGAACCGGCACGACCCGTTGAAGGAGGATCGGACCGTGCCGGCGGACTTACTTTGCACGGTCCCGGCGTTTCTGTGACGCCGGAGGAATGGAAACCGGCACGACCCTGAAAGGAGGATCGGGACCGTGCCGGTGGACTTGCACGGTGGGTGAGCGGCCTGGCGCTCACTCGGCCACATAGGTCACGAGCATGTGCTTGAGCAGGTTGGCTCGGATTTGGTCCCGCAGCGCGCCCTCGGCGGGCTTCAGCGCGGCGTTCCCCACGGCGGAGAGCATTACGCGGGCCGTGGCCTCGTCCAGCAGCTCCGCGTCGCGGATGCTGTGGATGGTGCTCTCGGCGGCTCCAGCGTCCAGAGATTCGCCCACGGCGTCTACCGTGTGCATGATCAGCTCCCGGGCGCTCTCCTGTACGCGGGAGATGCGGATGTATCCGCCGCCGCCCCGTCGGCTTTCCACCGCGAAGCCCCGTTCGGGGGAGAAGCGTGTGGAGAGGACGTAGTTGATCTGGCTGGGCACACAGGAGAACATCTCCGCCAGTGCGCTGCGCTGGATCTCCGCGATGCCCTGGGCGCTGTCGTCAATGGTCTTCAGGATGAACTTTGCGATCAGGTCGCTGGTTGCCATTGCGAACACCTCCCCGGCTGTCTGACCTTGCTTGACCTTTATGGCCCCATTATAGTCAGGGAACGTCAAAAAGACAAAGCCGGTTTTGACCAATCCTGACCTATCTGGGGCCGTTTTCCGAATCCTACCTGGAGAATGCTCCGCTTTTCTCAAAATTCCTGCGTTTTTCACGGTTTTTCATTTTTCGCCCGCAAGTGCGGAATTCCCGTTTGACATTCCGAGAAACTATGCTACAATAGGAGCCGTTGGAGCGTATTGCGACAACGAAGCAAAAAGGAGGGAATCGTTATGTATGTCATCAGTGAGAGCTGCATCGCCTGCGGCGCCTGTGTCGGGGGCTGCCCGGTGGAGGCCATTGTCATGGACGAGGCGCTGGGCCGTTACGTCATCGACCCGGACAAGTGCATCTCCTGCGGCGCCTGCGCCGGCGGCTGCCCGGTGGAAGCCATCGCCATGGAGTAAGCCCTGCGCGACAGCACGCCAAGCCCGATATGGACGAACCATATCGGGCTGTTTTCTTTCAATGTAAAAGGGAGGACGGCCCATGACCGAGACGCTCTGGCCCGGCGGCCCGCAACTGAACACCGACGCGGCCTTCCCGCTGTCCACGGACAGCGTGCTGCTGGCCCACTTCGCCGCCGGTCTGCGGGCCAGGCGGATTTTGGACCTGGGCTGCGGAGCCGGGGTCCTGGCGGTGCTGCTGGCCGAGCGCCACCCGGGGGCGGAGATTGGCGGGATCGAACTGCTGCCGGAGGCGGCGGCGCGCTGCCGGGAGAACTTCGCGGCCAACGGCCTGGACCCGGCGGGGGTGCTCTGCGCCGACCTGCGGGACTGCCGGAGCCTCTACGCCCCGGGGCGCTTTGACCTGGTGGTGAGCAATCCGCCCTATTTCCCCCTAGGCCGGGGCTACAGCGCCCCGGAAGCCGCCAGAGCCGCCGCCCGGGACGAGCGCAACTGCACGCTGGACGAGCTCTGCGCCGCTGCGGCCTACCTGACCCGCTGGGGCGGGGCCTTCGCGCTGGTCCACCGCCCGGAGCGCCTGAGCGAACTGTGCTGCACCCTGAGCCGTCACGGGCTGGAGCCCAAGCGCCTGCGCCTGGTACACTACCGCGCCGGCTGGGCCCCCAATCTGCTGCTGCTGGAGAGTCGGCGGGGCGGGAAGCCGGGCCTGAACATCGAAAAGCCCCTGCTGATCACGGACGGACAGGGGGGCGACAGCGCGGAAATGCAGGCGGTCTACCACCGCTGACAAGGAGGGAGAGACCATGCCCGGTACCTTATATCTGGTGGGCACGCCCATCGGGAATCTCGGCGATCTCAGCCCCCGGGCGGCCGAGACGCTGCGGCAGGCGGACTTCGTCGCGGCGGAGGACACCCGCGTGACGCTGAAGCTGCTGAACCATCTGGACATCAAAAAACCCCTGGTCTGCTATTTCGAGCACAACCGGGCGCAGATGGGCGAGAAGCTGCTGGCCCGGCTCCTGGCCGGGGAGAACTGCGCCCTGGTGACGGACGCGGGAATGCCGGCCATCTCCGATCCGGGGGAGGACATCGTGCGCCAGTGCGCAGAAGCCGGGGTACCGGTCTGCCCGGTGCCTGGGCCCAGCGCCCTGGTGACGGCCCTGGCGGTCTCCGGTCTGCCCACGGGGCGCTTCACCTTTGAAGGCTTCCTCTCCACCACGGCGAAAAACCGCCGGGCACACCTGGAGAGTTTGCGGGAGGAGCGGCGGACTATGATCTTCTACGAGGCCCCCCACAAGCTGCTGCGCACCCTGGCGGACCTGCTGGAGACCTTCGGCGACCGGGAGCTGGCCCTGTGCCGGGAGCTGACCAAGCTGCACGAAGAGGTAATCCACACCACGCTGGCCCAGGCCCCGGCGCGCTTCCGGGAAAATCCGCCCCGGGGGGAGTTCGTGCTGGTGGTGTCCGGCGCGCCGGAGCCGACCGGCCCCGGCATGACAGAGGAAGCCGCCCTGGAACTGGTGCGGCGGAAGATGCGGGCGGGCCTCAGCCGCAAGGACGCCTGCAAGGCGGCGGCGGAGGCTTCGGGCCTGCCCCGCCGGACCTTGTACGAGCGTTCCCTGGAGGACGGCTGATCCATTTGATATGCGACAGGAGAAGAGAGCCATGAAACGAACCATCACCGTAACGGGCACGGGCGCGGTGCGCCTGAACCCGGATCTGATCGTCCTGCCCGTGACCCTGGCGGCGCGGGACGAGGACTATTCCGCCCTGACCGCCCGGAGCGCGGAGGCCCTGGAGGCCCTGCGCGCCGCCCTGGCCACGGCGGGCTTTGAAGCCGACGCACTCAAGACCCTGACCTTGGACATCCATCCGGTGTTCGAGGGGGAGCACGACGCCAAAGGCGTCTGGCGTCAGGTCTTCCGGGGCTATGAGCTGCGCCACGAGCTGCGTCTGCGCTTTCCCGTGGACGCGGCCCGGCTGGCGGGGGTGCTGTCCGCCCTGGCCGACTGCCCGGCCCGACCGGAGTTTTCCGTCCAGTTCACCGTGGCGGAGCCGGAGACGGCCAAGCGCGCCCTGCTGGCCGACGCGGCCCGGGACGCCCGGGCCAAGGCGGAGACCCTCTCCGCCGCCGCCGGGGCCGCCCTGGGCAGCCTCCTGGCCGTGCGCTGCGACTGGAACGGCGCGGACTTCCGCTCCCCCACCCGCCTGAACTGCGCCGAGGCCGGCCTGGCCAAGACCCGCGCCGCCATCGACGTGAGCCCGGAAGAAGTGGGCGAACAGGTCAGCGCGGTCTTCGTCTGGGAGCTGAAGGACAAATCCGGGCGCGGCGACTGAACCCGTGCCATGCAGACGCCATACGCGCCCGTCCGCCCGCTGCGGGAGGCCTATCACAGCACGGCGGAGTTTTCCGGCTATGTGAAGCACTGCGGCCCCACGGCGGTGACGAATCTGCTGCTGAGCCTCCTGCCCGCCCCGCCCCCGGCAAAGGCGCTGTTCCGGAAGGTGGCGGAGCTGGGGCGGCAAAAACTGGTCTACGTCAACCGCAACCTGCCCCTGGGCCTGGGCGGCACCTCCGACGCCCTGACCGGGCCATATCTCCGCGCCGCGTTGCGGATGTGCGGCCTGACCGGGGTGCAGATCGGCCTGCGCCGCCCCCTGACGGAGCGCTTCGCCCGGGCGGCCCTGGGCCGGGGCAGCCTGCTCTATATCCAGCTGCGCCGCCACAGGAAATACGGCAGCCACCACATCCTTTGTTATGGAATGGAGCCGGACGGAAGCCTCCGCCTGGCCGACGGCTGGGCCGCCGCCCCGGTGCGCCTCCCGGTCAAAGACCTGGGTCTGGCCTTCTGCCTGGAGCTGCGCTTTCCGGGCGCGGAGCGCTGAGGAAAAGCTGCGGGATATGTGTATCATTCAGGTTTCGACTGTTTCATCACTTGTCCTTGACAAACGGGACCGGATTTGATACTCTGTCTTCACGCATTTTTGAGGACGACGGACGGCCACAGCGCCGTCCGGGAATACAGGAGGAGGAACCAGGCATGAACAAGTCTGAGCTCATTGCCGCCGTCGCGGAGAAAACCGGACTTTCCAGGAAAGACAGCGAGAAGGCGCTGACGGCCACCTTCGACATCATGACCGCCGCGCTCCAGGCCGGAGAGCGGGTCCAGCTCTTTGGCTTCGGCGTGTTTGAGACCAAAGACCGCCCGGCGCGGATGGGCCGCAACCCCCGGACCCTGGAGGAAATCGCCATCCCCGCTTCCCGCAGCCCGGTGTTCAAGGCCGGCAAGGCGCTGAAAGACGCCGTAGACCTGTAAAGGCCAAGCAAAGCAGCCGCGCCCCAGTTGCGGCTGCTTTTCCCATCTCAGGAGGAATCATCATGCGAATCGACAAATATCTGAAAGTATCCCGGCTCATCAAGCGCCGCAGCGTGGCCAACGACGCCAGCGACGCCGGGCGCGTCAGCGTCAACGGCAAGCCGGTGAAGGCCAGCTATCAGGTGAAGCTGGGGGACGTGATCGAGATCGCCTTCGGCCAGCGCACCTTGAAGGTGGAGGTCACGGAAATCAACGAAAACGCCACAAAAGCCGGGGCTTCCGCCATGTACCGGGAGCTGGCGTGAGAGAGCGGTGGAAAAATCGAATCTGAAAAGCACAAAATGATGGCGCAAGCGATTTACAAACCGTTTGCGCCCTTTTTTGACGCTCCTGGAAATTATTTGACTTCCACTTGAAGAGTATTGACAAACGCTTGCGCATACGATATCATATATGAAAGCGAGGTGAGACGATGGAGATATATCTAAAGAAGCAGCCGCAAAAATATTTAGACTCTTTGGATGAACCAACACGAAAGAAACTCTATAAGGCACTGGATCAATTGGCGCAGATGAAAGGTGATATCAGGCCACTACGAGGAACTTCAAACTTATACCGATTCAAGATCCATCATTATCGTATTATTTTTGAATGGATCAAAGGTGGAATAATCATCACTGTTATTGAAATTAATGCCCGCACAAACATCAAATACTAATTATAGTCGACTATTTCTGCTCTTCTACCCAAAATGGTGATTTTTATGAATAACAAGATTTCTACTACTATGATTGACATTGAAGCGCGTTTTGCTGAAATCAATGCGCTGGAACCGGAGTCTCCAACACAGGAAGATTTGGAGGCCATTGAAAGAGCAAGGTCCGAAAGTCCGGATGACACCGTATCTTTGAAGGACTACAAGCTCCAGCGTGAGTACAGCGGACGACTGCTTCTGCGAATTCCGAAGGAACTGCATAAGCAGTTGATTGAGGCTGCCAGAGAGAACGGTGTCAGCCTCAATCAATATGCGCTTTACAAATTAGCAAAATGAACAAGAGAGGCAGCCCCGGCGCAGGGGCTGCCTCTTGACATTTTTTCCAAAATAACCCGCTCCCTCCCGCCGGGGCGGGAAGGAGCGGCAAGCGTTCAGAAGTATTTTTTGATGCGGGGGTCTTCGGCGGTCTCCGGGTCGGCGGAGCAGGAGATGACGAACTGCACGTTGTTGGCGGCGCTGAACCCGTCGAGCCAGTCCAGGAAATCCGCCACGGCGGCAGAGGACTTGTCGTCCAGCATCTTCATGAAGTTGTCTATAAAAACGTGGGTGATATCGTAGTTGCCTGCGTGCAGGCCGCAGATGAACCCACGGAGCAGGGCACTGGTGTTGACGCCGTATTCGCTGGCATGGATCAGACGGACGGTGTAGGGGATGTCGTAGGTCAGGTTCTTGTCCTTTTCGATGCAGACCACGTTGCCATTGGCCTCTTCGGCGGCCTTGCGGATCTGCTCCACCAGGGACTTGGTCTTGCCGGAACCCTTGAGACCCATGATAACTTTGACCATATGAAGATCACGCTCCTTTTCAGCCTTGCTGTACAGTGATTGTTTCCATATGGTCATCATAGCATCAAACGCCGGGAACTGCAACCGGAAAAACGCAAAAGGCGAAAAAGAAAAAAATACCCGACAAGAAAGCGTCGGGTATTTTGTGGAGATTGTCAGATTTTTCCGTCCGGCTCAGAGCGCGCCCAGCTGCTGGAACATATTCTTCTTGTAGGCCTCCACCCCCGGCTGGTCGAAGGGGTTCACGCCGCTCATATAGGCAGAGATGGCGCAGGCCATTTCAAAGAAGCAGACCAGGGCCGCAAACCCGGCCTCATCCCGTGCCGGGACGGAGACGCCCAGGTTCGGGACGCCCCCGGCGATGTGGGCAGCCTTCACAGCGCTGGCGGCGGCCCGCTGGGCCTCCGCGAAGTCGTGCCCGGCCAGATAGTTCAGGCCCTCCGGGTCGCCCGGCTCAAAGGGAATGGCATAGCGGGTCCGGCTGGTCTCGAAGCTGACGACGGTTTCCATCAGCGTGCGCGGGCCGTCCTGAATATACTGCCCCATGGAGTGCAGATCGGCGTTGAATTCCACGCTGGCGGGATAGATGCCGATGCCGTTCTTGCCCTCGCTCTCGCCGAAAAGCTGCTTCCACCACTCGGCCATGAAGCGGAAGGCCGGTTCGTAGGAGGCCAGAATCTCGATGGTCTTGCCCCGGCGGTAGAGATGTTGCCGTGCCGCGGCGTACTGCCAGGCCGGGTTCTCCGGGGCGCGCAGGTCCAGTCCCTCCAGCTCCTGGGCGGCGGCCTGGATCACCGCCTCCACGTCGATGCCGGCGGCGGCCATGGGCAGCAGGCCCACGGCGGACAGGACGCTGAACCGCCCGCCCACGTCGTCGGGCACCGTAAAGGTCTCCCAGCCCTCACGGACGGCGTAGTCGTGGAGCTTGCCCCGGTTGGCGTCCGTGGTGGCGTAAATGCGCCGCCGGGCGCCGTCCTTGCCGTATTTCTGCTCCAGCAGCGCCTTGGCCACCCGGAAACCCAGGGCCGGTTCCAGGGTGCCGCCGGACTTGGAGATGACGTTCACGCAGAAATCCCGGTCCCCCAGCACGGCGATCAGCTCGTTCAGCGCGTCGGGGGAGAGGCTGTTGCCCAGGAAATAGACCGGGTGCTCTCCGGGGCGCTGGTTGTAGTTGCCGCCCCGCAGCAGCTCAATGGCCGCCCTGGCCCCCAGATAGCTGCCCCCGGTGCCCACCACCAGCAGGGCCTCGCTCTCGCTGCGAATCGTCCGGGCGGCGCGGACGATGGGCTTCAGTTCCGTCTCGGCCATGCGGCGGGGAAGATCCCGCCAGCCGGTGAATTCGTGCCCCGCGCCGCTGCCGCTGGCCAGCAGGCGGTGGGCCTCGGCTGCGGCGGCGTAGTCGGGACCGGCTGCGTCAAAAAAGGGCTGCGCGCCCGAAAGATCGACTTTGACCATGGATGATGGTCCTCCTATCTCATCGTGGTTTGAAAACTATTGTATTGTATTCCCATTTTCCGGCTTTTTCAAGCCCCGATCCGCGTCTTCCTCCGTCTCCGGCTCCGCGTCTTCCTCCGCCGGGGCGGGCGCATCCGCCACCAGCGCCGTCAGCAGCCGCCCGGCGATCTGGAGGACGCCCAGCTTGCCCACGCCCTCGGCGGCCAGCAGCGCCGTCTCCCGCAGCAGCTCGTCGCCCCGGTAGAGCCGGATGCAGCCCAGCTGCTCCCCGGCCTCCACCGGCGCGGAGACCTCCTCCGGCAGCTCCAGCTCCCAGCGCAGCTTCCCGCCCGGGCCGCCCTTCTCCACCAGCAGATTCGCCCCCGGCTCCGGGACGGGCTGCACCCGCTCGCTCTGCCCCAGCAGCACCCGGACGGAGGGAATGGGTTCCTCTCCCACGGCGGAGAGCAGGGTGTAGTTGGCGAAGCCGTAGCTCAGCAGGGTCTTGGCGCTTTCAAAGCGTTCGGCGCTGCTGGCGCAGTGGAGCACCACGGCAATGTACTCCACCCCATCCCGCTCGGCGGAGGCGGAGAGGCAGTACATGGCCTTGCTGGTGAAGCCGGTTTTGAGACCCGTGGCTCCGGGGTAATAATAGATCAGCTTGTTCGTGTTGCTCAGGCCGAAGTCCCCGCCGCGGATCGTGTCCATCCAGACGGTGGTGTAGTCCCGGATCCAGGGGTGGTCCAGCAATTCCCGGCTCATCAGGGCGATGTCCCGGGCGGAGGTGTAATGCTCGTCGCTGTCGGTGAGGCCGCTGCAGGAGAGGAAGTGGCTGTTGGCCATGCCCAGCTCGGAGGCCCGCTGGTTCATCCGGGCGGCGAAGGCCTCCTCGCTGCCCGCCAGGTGTTCCGCCAGGGCCACGCAGCAGTCGTTGGCCGAGACCACCGCCACGCATTTCAGCATCTCGCCCACGCTCATGCTCTCGCCCTCTTCCAGCCAGATCTGGCTGCCGCCCATGGAGGCGGCTCGGGCGGAGGCGGTCACCCGGTCTTCCAGGCCCAGTTCCCCGCGGTCCACCGCCTCGGCCACCAGCAGCATGGTCATCACCTTGGTGACGGAGGCGGGGGAGAGCCGGGCGTCGGCGTTTTTCTCATACAGCACCGTCCCGGTGCTGCGCTCCATCAGAATGGCCGAGGGGGCGGAGAGCGTGATGTCGTCGTCCCGGCGCAGCGTGACGGCCAGGGCTGGGGGCGAGAGCAGACAAAGGCAGAGCAAGACGATCAGCAGGCGTTTCATAGCGGTCCCTCCCAAAAAAACTCCATGGTAGCATGACCCAGCCTATGCCCGGGCCGGACCGGCTATGCCAGGGGAGCCGGGGAAGTAACATAAAACGCCCGCATATTCCCTTTCCCGTGCATATCCACGGTTCGGCCTGGACTTGTATGGCGTCGGAATACGCGGCGGAGCTGACTTTTTAACATTTTCAACAGAGCTTTCAACAGTGTGCTTTTTGAAAATATCCATCGAAAGTTGACATAACAAAGAGTCCGACAGCCTTCGCGGAGGGCAAAAGAAGCCCGCGGCGCGGCTTGACGGGGGCGGGCGGAGCGTGTATGCTGGAGCAAAGGAAAAGGGGGGGAGTCCATGAAGCGCTTTCACTGGGACAAGCAGTATCTCTACTGGGGCGTGACGGCCTTTCTGGTCATCGCGGCGGCGCTGGTGTTCTATCTGCTGATCAGCAACTTAAGCTGGCTGGGGGAGGCCCTGGGGCGGCTGCTGGAGATCCTCAGCCCCTTCATCTGGGGCCTGGTCTTCGCCTATCTGCTGTTCCCGTTGCTGCGGATCTACTCCCGCAGCCTGTTCACGCCCCTCTTCCGCCGTCTGCTGCGCAAAAACCCCCGGCGGGAGGAGCTGACGGTGAAACTGGCCCGGGGCTTTTCGGTCTTTCTCTGCATCCTGACCCTGGCGGTGATCCTGGCCGGGCTGCTGATGCTGGTGGTGCCCCAGCTCTACAGCTCCGTGGAGCGGCTGGTGGTCAACTCCTCCACCTACATCGCCCGGGCGGACGAGTGGATTCAAAAAACGCTGGAACACCACCCGGAGGTGGACTCCACCATGCGGGAGGCCTTCGGCGACCTGAGCGACGGCCTGGTGAGCTGGGCCAGGGACAATCTGCTGCCGGAGATGAAGGGAATTTTAAGCGACGTGGCCAGCAATGTCTACAACATCTTCCGGGGCATCTACAACGTCATCATCGGCGTCGTGGTCAGCGTCTACGTCCTCTATGACAAGGAGGGCTTTTCCGCCCGCTGCAAGAAGATCCTCTATTGCGTTTGCTCCCTGGACGCCGCCGAGCAGATTTTGAAGGGCGTGCGCTTCACCAATCAGGTGTTCATGAGCTATCTCTCCGGCAAGATCCTGGACAGCGTCATCGTGGGCCTGATCTGCTACATCGGCTGTCTGCTCTTTCGCATTCCCTACGCCATCCTCTCCAGCAGCGTGGTGGCGGTCAGCAACCTGATCCCCTTCTTCGGCCCCGTGGTGGGCGCGGTCATCGCCACCTTCTTCATCCTGCTGGAGTCCCCGGTGAAGGCCCTGGTCTTCGTGGTCTTCGTGGTCATCCTCCAGCAGTTCGACGGCAACGTGCTGGGTCCCCGCATCCTGGGCAACCGGGTGGGGGTCCGGGGCTTCTGGATCATGTTCTCCATCCTGCTGGGGGCGGGGCTGTTCGGCTTCGCCGGGATGCTGCTGGGGGTGCCCGTGTTCGTGGTGCTCTACAGTCTGCTGCGGGACCTGATGAACCGGAAGCTGGCGCGCAGCGGCCTGCCCACGGACGCGCAGATCTATCAGGAGACGGACTACTTCGACGCCAGGACCGGGGAAGCGGTGCCCAAGCGGGAGGCGGAGACAGAGCCGCCCAACCCCTTCTGGGGGCACAAAAAACGGGCCGCCGCAGCGGCCCGCAAACAAGAGGAAACAAAAGACGACGACCCTAGCGGCGGCGCACCGAAGACCTGAGCCGCTCCCGGGCGTCCCGGAGGGCGTCACAAAAGGCGTCGGCCTCCTCCCGCGTGGTATAGCGGGAGAGGCTGACCCGGATCGCCCCGTCGATCACGTCGCCGGGCAGCCCCATGGCCGCCAGCACCTGGCTCCGCCCGCCCCGCTTGCAGGCGGAGCTTCTTGCAACGCAGATGTCCCGGGCTTCCAGGAAGTTCATCAGCACCTCGCTGCGCCAGCCGGGGAGGGAGAGGCTCAGAAGCTGGGGCGCGCCCCCGCCCAGCAGCAGCAGGCCGGGGTTCTCCGCCCGGAGCCGCCGGGCCATGTGGCCGCGCAGTTCGGCCATGCGGGCGCTGTCCGCTGCAAAGCTTTGCATCCCGCGCTCCGCCGCCGCGCCGAAGGCGGCGATCAGTTCCACCGCCGGGGTGCCGGAGCGCCGCCCGCTCTCCTGTCCGCCGCCGGTGAGCAGGGGGGGCAGGTTCAGGCCCTTTCGGATGTAGAGCGCCCCGATCCCCTTCGGCGCGTGGACCTTGTGGCCGCTGAGGGTGATGAGGTCCGCCCCCAGGCTGCGGGCGGAGAGGGGGACGTGGAGAAAGCCCTGTACCGCGTCCGTGTGGATCAGGGCCTTGGGGCAGCGTTCCCGGACGGCCCGGGCAACGGCGGCCAGGTCCGTCACGGCCCCGGTCTCGTTGTTCACGCACATCAGACTGACCAGGCAGGTGTCCTCCCGCAGCGCAGCGCGCACCGCGTCCGGGGACACGCTTCCGTCCCGCTCCGGTTTCAGCAGCGTCAGCGTGAAGCCCTGCCTGGCCTCCAGCTCCTCCAGCGTCCGCAGCACCGCCGGATGCTCGGCCTGGGAGCTGAGGAGGTGTTTGCCGTGGCGGGCGTTGTACTCCGCCCCCCGGCGCAGGGCCCAGTTGTTCCCCTCCGTGCCGCAGGAGGTGAAGAAAAGCTCCTCCGGCAGACAGTCCAGGGCACGGGCCACCTGGGCCCGCCCCCGCTCCACCAGGGCGGCGGCGGCTCGGCCCATGGCGTGGGGGGAGCCGGGGTTGGCGTACTGGACCGTCATGGCCTCCAGGGCGGCTTTGGCCGCCTCCGGGCAGACTGCGGTGGTGGCGGCGTTGTCGAGATAAATTGACATTTGCATCACTTCCGGTTACAATCGTGGCACCATTTTAGCCCATGCGGCGGAAAAGGACAAGAGGAAAATGAAATACACCATCCAAACCCTGGGCTGCAAGGTCAACCAGTTCGAGACCCAGGCCATGGAGGCGCTGCTGGCCTCCCACGGACACAGCCCCACCCAGGCGGGGGACGCGGACGCCGTGATCGTCAACACCTGCGCCGTCACCGCCGAGAGCGGGCGCAAATCCCGCCAGGCCCTCCGGCGGCTGCTGGGGCAGAACCCCGGCGCCGTGGCCGCCGTCTGCGGCTGCTACAGCCAGCTCAGCCCCGAGGAAGCGGAGGAGCTGGGGGCCAGCGTGATCTTCGGCAGCGGGGACCGGACGGCTTTCGTGGCGGCGGTGGAAAAGGCTGTGACCGAGCGGCAGCGCGCCCGGTCCGTGGACGACCCCTTCCGCCGGACGCGCCTGGAGCCCCTGCCCGCCGGGGCCATGGACGGGCGCACCCGGGCCTATATGAAGATCGAGGACGGCTGCGACAATTTCTGCGCCTATTGTGTGATCCCCTACGCCCGGGGCTGGGTCCGCAGTATGCCTCTGGACCGGGCCGCAGCGGAGGCGGCGCGGCTGGAGCGCGAGGGCTTTCTGGAGCTGGTGGTCAGCGGCATCGAGATCAGCTCCTACGGCAAGGACTTCCGGGACGGCAGCGGCCTGGCGGACGTGGTCTGCGCCATCGCCGCCGCCGCGCCCGGGACCCGCATCCGCCTGGGCTCCCTGGAGCCCACGGTGGTGACGGAGGCCTTCTGCCGCCGTCTGAGGGAATGCGGGAACATCTGTCCCCAGTTCCACCTCTCCCTGCAATCCGGCTGCGACCGGACCCTGGCGGCCATGCGCCGGAAGTACGACACCGCCCGCTTCCGCGAAAGCGCCGCCCTGCTGCGCGCTGCCTTCCCCGGCTGCGCCCTGACGGCGGACCTGATCGCGGGCTTCCCCGGGGAGACGGAGGAGGACTTTGCCCAGACCCTGGCCTTTCTGGAGGAGATCGGCTTTGCCGCCATGCACATTTTCCCCTATTCTCCCCGCCCCGGCACCCCGGCGGCAGCCATGCCGGAGCAGTTGCCCAGAGCGGTGAAGGCCGCCCGCGCCCGCCGGGCGCAGGCGCTGGCCGACGCGCTGGAGCAGCGCTATCTGCAAAGCCAGGTGGGGCGGACCCTCTCGGTGCTGTTCGAGACGGAAAAGGACGGACTCTGGCAGGGCCACAGCGAAAATTACTGTCTGGTCCGGGCGGAGGGAGCGGATATGCATGGAATTATGCGAAACGCCAAAATTCTGGCGGTTCAGGGGCAAAACTTAGTAGGCTTAGCGCTTTGACTTTTCCTGCTGTTCCCTATATACTAAACTCCATAAACCCGTCGTACAAATCGACCAAACTTGATCGGGAGGTTTTGTAATCCATGTCCAGAGAGACCACCTATAATTTCGCCGCCGGTCCTTCCGCTCTGCCCCAGGAGGTGCTGGAGCAGGCTGCCAGAGAGCTGGTGGACTACCACGGCACCGGCATGAGCGTGATGGAGATGAGCCACCGCTCCGCCGTCTATCAGGAGATCTTCAACGCCGTCAAGGCGGATATGAAGCGTGCGCTGCATGTGCCCGACACCCATGAGGTGCTGTTCCTGCAGGGCGGCGCTTCCCTCCAGTTCTCCATGATCCCTCTGAACCTGATGGGGGAGTGGGGCAACGCCGACTACGCCGTCACCGGCAACTTCGCCAAGATCGCCGCCAAGGAGGCGGGGAAGTACGGCCGCGTGAACATCGCGGCGGACACCTCCGACTGCAACCACACCCGCATCCCCGAGCAGTCCGAGCTGGTGCTGCAGCCGGACGCGAAGTACTTCTACTACTGCTCCAACAACACCATCTACGGTACCGAGTGGCACTATGTCCCGGAGACCAAGGGCGTCACCCTGGTCAGCGACATGAGTTCCGACATCCTGACCCAGCCCCTGGACGTGAGCCGCTTCGGCGTCATCTTCGCCGGGGCCCAGAAGAACCTGGCCCCCGCCGGGCTGACCGTGGTCATCGTCCGGAAGGACCTGGCCGGGAACGAGCTGCCCAGCACCCCCCTGATGCTGAGCTATGAGCGCATGATCGAGAAGGACTCCATGTACAACACGCCCCCCTGCTACAACATCTACATGCTGGGCCTGATGCTCAAGTGGGTGGAGAAAAACGGCGGCGTGGAGGGCATGGACGCCCTGAAGCGCGAGCGCAGCGCCATCCTCTACGACTATCTGGACGAGAGCCGCCTGTTCCGTGGCTGCGCCGAGCGCGACGCCCGCAGCTTCATGAACGTCACCTTCACCACCGGCGACAAGGACCTGGACGCGGACTTCTGCAAGGCCGCCACCGCCGCCGGCTTCCTGAACGTCAAGGGCCACCGTCTGGTGGGCGGCTGCCGCGCCAGCATCTACAACGCCCAGCCCATCCCCGCCGTGAAAGCTCTGGCGGAGTTCATGAAGGACTATGAGGTGAAGCACCATGTATGAGATCAAGACGCTGAACAGCATCGCCCAGCAGGGTCTGGACCAGCTGGCGGAGAACGGCCTGGTCCTCAACGTCAATTCCGAGAACCCCGACGGCCTGCTGGTGCGCTCCGCCAAGCTCCACGACTGGGAGTTCGGCGACCGCCTGGCCGCCATCGCCCGGGCCGGCGTGGGCACCGACAACGTGCCCGTGGCCCGCTGCACCGAGAGCGGCATCGCCGTGTTCAACTCCGCCGGAGCCAACGCCGAGGCGGTGAAGGAGCTGGCCATCTGCGCCCTGCTGCTGGCCTCCCGGGACATCGTGGGCGGCATCCGCTGGGCCGAAGGGCTCCACAGCGACAACGTGGCCGCCGAGGTGGAGAAGGGCAAGAGCGCCTTCGTCGGCCCGGAGATCAACGGCAAGACCCTGGGCATCATCGGCCTGGGCTCCATCGGTGCCCTGGTGGCCAACGCCGCTACCCACCTGGGCATGAACGTCTGGGGCTATGACCCCTATATGTCTGTGGACTCCGCCTGGCGTCTGCGCGCCGTGGTGCAGCACGCCCGGGATCTGGACACCATCTACCGCCAGGCCGACTATCTGCTGGTGCAGGTCACCAGCACCCCGGAGACCCGGGGCATGATCAACGCCGCCGCCATCGCCAAGATGAAGCCCGGCGTGCGCATCATCAACATCGCCCGGGGCGAGCTGGTGGACAACGACGCCATCCGTGCCGCCCTCAGCGTGGGCAAGGTGGCCCGCTATGTCACCGACTTCCCCTGCAACGCCCTCCAGGGCGTCCCCGGCGTGGTCTCCATCCCGCACCTGGGCGCGAGCACCCCGGAGAGCGAGGAGAAGTGCGCGGTCATGGCCGCCCAGGAGCTGGCCGACTACCTCATCAACGGCAACACGAAGAACTCCGTCAACCTGCCGGACGTGTGGCTGGCCCGCAACGGCGTCCAGCGCCTGTGCGTCATCCACCGCAACGTCCCCAAGATGCTCAACCGCATCCTGGACCTGGTATCCGGCGAGAACATCAACGTGGAGCACATGATCAACAAGGCCCGGGGCGACGTGGCCTACACGGTCCTGGACCTGAGCCAGCGCCTGTCCGACGAGACCAGAGAACACATCGCCGGTATGCAGGAAGTCATGCGCGTGCGTCTGCTGGACGCGGCGGAGTAAAAAAGAACCATAATGTAATGATAAACCCCCAAAGCTGAATGCTTTGGGGGTTTTCTTTTCATTCGGTTTTTCCCGCCGTAGGCGCGGGCAGAAAGTCCTCCTTCGTCAGCAGCATCAGCGCGTCCCGGTCCGGCTTTTCCTCCATCGCGGCCAGCCGGTCGGCCTGGCGCACGATCACGTCCTCCAAGGTGTTGCGCACGTCGCGGCCGTTGCCGAAGTTCTCGTCCCGGTTGGCGTACAGGTCCCGGAAGTAGTCCGCCGCCGCCTCTCTGGCCTCGTCGCTGAGGACGTAGCCGCCCTTCTGCACCTTGCTTTCAAAGATGGCCAGGAGCTGGTCTGCGTCGTAGTCGTCGAAATAGAAATACTTGTTGAAGCGGGACTGAAGGCCGGGGTTGGAGTTGATGAAGCCCTCCATCAGTTCGGTATAGCCCGCCACGATCACCACCAGGTCGTCCCGGTGGTCCTCCATGGCCTTGAGGACGGTGTCAATGGCCTCGTGCCCGAAGTCGTTTTGCCCGCCGGTGGACAGGGCGTAGGCCTCGTCGATGAACAGAACGCCGCCCATGGCCGACTGGATGACCTCCTGGGTCTTGAGGGCGGTCTGCCCCACGAAACCAGCCACCAGGCCGCTGCGGTCCACCTCCACCAATTGCCCCTTGCTGAGTACGCCGATGGCCGCGTACAGCCCCGCCAGGATGCGGGCTATGGTGGTCTTGCCGGTGCCGGGGTTGCCCAGAAAGACCAGGTGCAGACTCAGTTCCGGGCAGGGCAGCTCCGCCTCCTGACGGAGTTTGCGGATCTTGATGAGGTTCATCAAGCTCTTCACGTCCCGCTTGATGTCCTCCAGGCCCACCAGTTCCTCCAGCTGGGCCATCAGCGCGTCAAAATCCGGCTTTTCCACGGTCTCCCCGGCGGCCTTCTGGGCCTGGGCCGCGCCCTGGGCCGCCCCTGCGGCGGAGACCGGGTGCTTTTCCGCGAAGCCGGGCTCGGCGGTGGTGACGTAGTCGGCGGGGTTCAGGCCGGGTTTGCCCTGCTTGACCCCGGTGGAGTCGCAGATCGCGCTGAGCTTGTCCCCGGCGGCGGTAATGTACTCCGCCTCGGCGTAGCTCACCTCGTCGTCCACGGCGGCCAGGCTCAGGAGGATGTTGGTCAGCATCCGAATGAACACCCGGGAGCAGTCCGTGCCGCGCTGCTTGTCCGTCTCCGCCAGAGTCCAGAAAAAGAGCGGCGGCAGGAAGTCGCCGGGCTCGCAGATCTTCCCGGTCAGCTCCCAGAGCAGCCATTTGGGCATGATGTTCCCTTTGGAATAGATCTGGTTGGCCGCGTCGCAGTGGGCCTGGCCCACGGCCCCGCCCCGGCTCCAGAGCTGCAGCGCGCAGTCGGTGACGAACTGATCCAGTTCGCCGGACAGGCCGCGCCCTGCCGTCTTGTAAAAGGCCTCCGTGTTGGCCACATAGGTTTTGTGCAGCGCTTCCGGGGAGCGCTTCCAATTGCTGGGCATGGTGGATTCCCTCCGTTTTAAGATGATAAAATGTCTTGTTTTGCGCTGGGTTTCCGCCGGACGGTGCGGGTGCTGCGGGCCAGATACAGCGGCGCGCAGACATAGAGCAGCAGCCCCGCCAGCATGAGCCCGTAGGCCAGGACGTATTCGTCCCCGTGGCGCTGGACGAACCACTCCATGACCCCGGCCAGCCCCAGCCCCAGCAGGGCCAGGAGCCAGAGGGCGGGGTGATACCAGTGGAAGCCGTGGACGCGGATGCTGCGGACGCTGTACAGGGCGGTGACGCCTATGAGCGCGGCGGCGCAGGCGATCTGCACCAGGCTGACAAAGCCGTTGCTCCGCAGGTACAGGGCGTCGTAGCGGGTGGAGTCCAGGAGGACCTGCCCGCAGCCGTAGAGCAGGAGAAAGAGACAGAACACGTTCCCCTCCCGCCAGCTCCGCCGCTGCTCCTGCATCCGTCCGGGGATCAGAAAGCGCAGCAGGAGGATGAGGAACACGATCCCTGCCCAGATGCTTTGAAATGCGAAAGTGGCAAAGCGCCATTCGCTCAGGCCCCCGGCGTTGACCACCGGCACGGAGAAGGGGAGGCGGTGCAGGGCCTCGGCCTCCAATATCATTTTGCCCCGGTCGGCGCTTGTGAACAGCTCCGCCCAGCGCCCCAGGGCGATGCCGAAGGCGGCGGCGGGGGAGAGCGCGTCCAGCAGGCCGGGCAGATTGTCCGTCAGACCAAGGAGCCGCAGCAGCGCCAGACTGAGTGCAGTCCCAGCAAAGACCCCCAGGAGGCTGTAGCCCCCGCCCCGCAGATTCCCCAGGGCCGCGCCCAGGGAGGCGTAGCTTTCATAGCTGCAATACCAGTGGATGAGCCGGGCGCAGAGGACGCTCAGCACGAGGGCGAAGGGGAGGGCGATGAGCAGCGGGGCCAGAGGCTTGCGCTGCCAGAGTCGGAGGGCGACTGCCATGAAAATGGCAGCCAGGGCCGCCAGCGCCCAGAGGATGGAGCGCCAGTAGACAAACTGCCCCTGATAGAGCAAAGCCACCTCAGCCATGCGCCGCCTCCTCTCCCGCCCCCGCCCACTCCGTTTCCGGAATGGCAGTGGCGCAGTAGAGGATGTCGCTGACGGCCCGCTCGGTGCCCCAGTCCACATGGTTGAACACCGTGCCGCCGAAGATCAGGGTGCTGGTCTGCCCTCCGTCCAGGCAGTAGGCCTTGGGCACGCCCCGGGCCAGCAGCGCGTCGGTGAGGCTGCGGATGGTGCCCACCCCGGCGTAGGGGCCTTCAAAGTTCACGGTGACGAAAAGATAGTGCAGTTCCCCCAGCTGGCAGACACAGGCCCGGGAGTAGCTGCGGTCCACCTCGCCCACCGGGTAGGTCTCCGGGCACAGGTCCACGCCGCCGTCGATGAGGACCGGCCCGAAGGCCAGGGAAAAGAGGATGTCCGCGTCCTCCACATAGCGCTGCACTTCCTCCGCCGTGGTCTGGGTCCCGGCCCGGAAGAAGTGGAAGTCTCCACGGGCGTCCACATAGCAGGTGTCCAGCCGCCCGTCGTCCATGCGGTACAGGCGGCGATTGTACACCACCGTGCCCATGCTGCGGAATTTGTAAAAGTCCCCGTTCATGGCGCAAACCGCCTGGACGGTCCCGGCCAGCTGGGAGGGGGGATACTGGATGGGGCTGGCAAAGCTGTTGTCCGCCAGATAGCGGCGGAACTGGCTGGGGTGGGCCAGCTTCACCTCGGTGAAGCTGAACGCGGCGTCCCCGCCCACCACCTCTTTCCAGGCGAGGGCCAGGATGCTCTCGTCCCGGTACCAGCGCACCGGCGTGCCGGGCATCCGCTCCAGTTCCGGCTGCCACAGCAGCGTCTCGCCGTCCAGCAGCTTTTCCGCCGCCGCCAGGATGGGCCGCGTGTCCGCCCCGTCCCAGGACAGGCCGTAGCCAGCAGGGTTCGGTTTGGGCGCGACGACCGTGTCTTCGCTGAGGGCGTAGACCTTTTTGATGGTCACCGGGAGCTGGGGCAGGCGCGAGAGCGTGTCGGCCATGCGGTTACGGAGCTGCCGTTCAAAGGCAGCCGCCGGTTCGGCAGCGGCGCTGCTGCCCGCCGTTTCCCCGTCCCCGGCCCCCACATGCGCTGCCAGCGCCAGCAGCAGGGGCAGGCAGAGCAGCGCACAGAGGGCCGCCGTCCAGCGGACGGCGCGTTTGCCGCGTTTCATCCGTACATACCTCCTTTCAACCCGCCGCGCCGCCGGTCAGGGCTCCCAGCAGCGCCTTGTCGGCGACGATGCGCCACTGTCCCCGGTCCAGCTCCAGGCGCACGGGAATCTCCCGGACCGACGTACAGCCCGCCGGGTCCGCCGCCACCTCCGTGGCCGCCTCCAGCAGCACTCGCTCCAGCAGCTCCGGGCGGTAAGCCCCCTCGGCGGTGTAGATCGCTTCCTCCGTGTCGGCGGCCTCCACGGCGGCGGCCAGCTTTGCCTCCACCAGCGCGCCGATGGTTTCACTGAGCGCGGCGGCGTCCAGACAGCGGACGCGCACTGCTTTGCAAAGCTGCGCGCCCTTCAGCGTGTTCCCCGGCAGAATCTCAAAGTCCCAGACCGCGCGCTCGGCCTCCCACAGCGCCGCCGCCACCGGGTCCTCCGGCGTGGCCTCCAGGCCCAGGGAGCCGCCCCCGGCCAGGCAGTCCGAGGCGGCGGGCCAGTCCCGCCGTTTCAGCGCGTCGAAAAACTGTTCCAGCCGCGCCGTGGGCTCATCGTCGGGGATCACCGGCGCGCCGGTTTTTGCCGTGCGGATCGCCAGCCCGGCCAGCGCCCCGGTCCCCAGCGCCAGCAGGAAAAACATCAGCGCCAGCAGTCTGTCTGTATGCTTCATGGCTTTCATCCCGTCCTGTCAGTTTTTCAGCGGCCAAACCGGGACCAGCGCCGCCCCCGGTTCATAGTCCACGTCGTCCCAGCTCCGAAAGGCCAGGACGTGCTCCCAGTTGCTGAACGCCCGGCGAATCTCCACATTCCGCTCCGTCATCCGCCAGCCGTCGGAGGTGGAGGACACCAGGGAGGGGAAGAAAAGGAAGGTGGTCTCCGGCCGCGCTGCCTTTGCGGCCTCCCGCTGCGCGTCGCTGAGGGGGTCCCCGGGGAACCAGCCCATTTGCAGCCGGGGCATTTGTTCCACAAAGGAGATGTCCTGCAGCCCGCCGCAGTAGCCCACGCAGAGGTCCACCATCTCAGTCAAATGGGAAAGCGGCGTGAAGTCGCTGATCCAGTCGGCCATGAACAGCTCCATATATTCCAGATGGGTCAGATTTGCCAGGGGCGTGAGGTCCGCGAGCTGCCCGTTGTCCCCCAGAATCAGCACCTTCAGTTCCGTCAGCCCTGCCAGGGGACTCAGATCCCGCAGGGCGTTGTGTCCCAGGTCCAGCGCCGCAAGATGCTTGCAGTAGCGCAGCAGCGGCGCCAGATCGGCGTCGGTGTAGCGGTAGGCGGGGGGCCAGGACTGGAGCGTGGAGAAGCAGGTGATGTCGCTGCGGACAGTCCAGCGGCGGCCAAAGCGCACGATCCAGACCAGGTCCAGCTCCGGGTAGCGGTCCGCGATGGGCATGGTGGCCGCGTTGCCGAAGTCCAGGGCCGTGATGTCCAGCCGCCGAAGCCGGGGCAGGAAGTCCAGCTTTTCCAGCAGTTCCTCCGCCGTCACCCCGCTTTCCGCCTCCAGCCGCAGCTGCGTCTCCCGGCTGCTGACAGAGAGCGTCCCCAGGGGGACGGCATATTCCACGTCACAGTCCGGCAGCGCCCGCTGCAATTCGGCCAGCAGCGCATAGTCTGCAAGGGCCGTGCCATCCACATGGCGCAGTTCCGGGTGCGCCTCCGCCAGACCGGACAGCAGCCCCGCATCCTCCGGGCCGAGGCGCAGTTCATAGACCGGCTCCGGCGTGGGCGTCGGTTCCGGCGTCGGTTCCGGGCTCGGCTCCGGCGTGGGGGCCGCCGTCTCTTCGGTCTGCACGGGCTCGGCCTCCGCCGCCTCCGTGCTCCACAGGTTCCGGTACGCCGACCACAGCACCCCCAGCAGCGCCAGGGCCAGCACAGCGGCGGCAAGGTATCGCGCCGGACGCCGCTTCCAGAGCAGCGCCGCCGTCAGCAGCCCCAGCAGCGCCGTGATCGCGGCGTAGTGGAGGCGCTTCTGATTGAGAAGCTCCCGCCTTGCTCCCTCCGCCTCCGCAGCCAGCCGCCGGGCTTCCGCCTCCTGCTGCGCCTGGGCGCGCTCCTCCGCCTCCCGCTTTGCCAGCGCCTCCGCCCGGAACTGCGCTTCCGCCTCCTGCCAGGCCGCCTCCTCCATCTCACCGGCGATCCGGGCCTGAGCCTCCTGTTCCAGGTGCCGGGCGTGCCAGTACTCGCTGTACTCGCACATCAGGACGCAGTAGTCCGCCAGGGCCTGAGGCCCGCCGTCCACCGCGTCGGTCATCATCACGAGAATCACAGGCTCATGGGTCCAGACAATGCCGATGTCGTTGCAGGCCCGGAAGCCCAGGTCCGCGTAGTAGCCGTATTTGTGGGCGATGGGGAAGCGGCGCTCATTTTGCCGGAAGTAGCTGTCCGGCTGGGCCAGCAGCATGTGATCCAGGACCTCCGGGAAGCGCTCCGGCGCGTCATATAAAAGCCGCAGGGCATAGGCCATCTGCCTGGGCGTAAAGGCGTTTTCCAGAAGATGCGCCGGGTCCAGTTCCTCCCCCGGCGGGCAGAGGTAGGGGGTCATGGCCGCCTTGTACTGGGCGTAGGTCCCCAAATGCTCAATGAGCAGTTCCCCCTGGCTGTTGTCGGAACTGCGCAGGGTGTTGAACTGGATGTTCCGCAGGGGCACGCCCCCGATGGGCTCGTCCAGCGTCATCTCCCCCCGGCTCACTTTGTCCGCGAAGACCAGGTTGATCGGCACCTTATAGGTGCTGGCGGCGGTGAAGTATTGGTCCCCGTTCCAGTCCCGCGCCTCCCCGGTGACGGTGTTGTAGTAAAACAGCCCCACCCGCTCCCCGTCCAGTCCATGCCGCTGCAAGAACGCGGAAATCAGGTCCTCCCAGCCCAGCGCGCAAAAGCGCGGGTCCTCCGCCGGCCAGGCCGCCGGGTCAAAAGGCGTTTCCAAAGCACGCGCCGGAAGCGCGGCCAGCAAAAACAGCAGCAGCAAAAGCAGGGCAAACCGGCAGCGCCGGAGACAGGGCTTCATGGGCTTCTTCCTCCCAATGCACAGGAATACCTCTATTATACCGATGTTTCGTCAAAATGGAAGAGCGAAAACAAGAAAAAGAACCCTTCGTCCACCTGTCATTGAGAGCCAGTGTGCACGCTGGCGTGGCAATCCCCCGGACAGAGGCAACCCGAACGACGCAGCGCCTCCGTCCACCTGTCATTGCGAACCAGTCCGCGGACTGGTGTGGCAATCCCCCGATTCGGCGCACCTGCCCCGACCAGCACCCCCCACGTTGCCGAAGCTGGCAGTTGCAACATCCGGGGGATTGCCACGTCGGCTTCGCCTCCTCGCAATGACACGAAACATCCCTCCGCATTGACAGCGGCCGGGGAAACCCTTATACTGTGTACAATTCAAATCAATCAGAAACGGAGCATTCAGCTATGGAACAACAGGACCTGAATCCCCAGCGCAAGCGCGCCGTGGCGATGATCAAAGAGCGTTTCGGCATCGAATTCACGAAAATCGAACCCGGCGCGGTGACGGCGGAGTGGCCGCTGCGGGAGGGGGACAAAAACGTCCACGGCATTCCCTACGGCGGCATTCTGTTCACGCTGGCGGACAGCGCGGCGGGCCTGGCCCTGGGCACGCTCAGCAGCAGCGTCATCACCATCTCCTCCAGCAGCAACTTCCTCTACGGCTCCCTGGACGCCCAACGCCTGATCTGCCACGCCCGCGTCCGCCGGGCCGGGAACAGCATCGGCTTCATCAGCGCAGAGGTCTATGATGACCGGGAGCATCTGCTCAGCACCTTCGAGTTCGTCTTCGGCAGGAAGAAATGATATGGACCCACGACTGAGACGCATCCTGCCCAGGGTGCAAAAGCCCGCCCGCTACACCGGCGGGGAGTACCACGAGATTCACAAGGACAAGGCCGAGGTGGAGCTGCGCTGCGCCCTCTGTTTCCCGGACACCTATGAGATCGGCATGAGCAACCTGGGTCTGCGCATCCTCTACCACACCATCAACTCCATGCCCGGCGTCTGGTGCGAGCGCTGCTTCGCCCCCTGGGAGGACATGGAGCGGGAGCTGCGCGCCGCCGGCGTGCCCCTCTACGCCCTGGAGAGCGGCGACCCCCTGGGGGCCTTCGACGCCCTGGGCTTCTCCATCGGCTATGAAATGGCCTACACCACGGTTCTGAACATGCTGGACCTGGCGGGCCTCCCGGTCCGCAGCGATGCGCGCCCGGCGCTGCTGCCCCTGGTCTTCGCCGGAGGCACGAGCTGCTGCAACCCGGAGCCCATGGCGGACTTCCTGGACCTGATGCTGCTGGGGGAGGGGGAGGAGCTGGACAACGAAGTGCTGGAGCTGCTGCGTACCGCCAAGCGGGAGGACTGGAGCAAAGCGGCATTCCTGCAGGCGGCGGCCAAAATCCCCGGCGTCTGGGTGCCCAGCCTCTACCGCCCGGAATACGACGAGCGCGGGGCCTTCACCGGCCTGACGCCGCTGGAGGGCGCGCCGGAGACCGTCACCAAGCGCATCGTGGCCGACTTCGAACACAGCCCCTTCCCCACGGACCAGATCGTGCCCGGCACGGAGATCGTCCACGACCGGGTGAACCTGGAGCTGTTCCGGGGCTGCATCCGGGGCTGCCGCTTCTGCCAGGCGGGCCAGGTCTACCGCCCGGTCCGCGCCCGCAGCGCCGAGACGCTGATCGCCCAGGGCATTGCCAGCCTGCAAAGCAGCGGCTATCAGGAGGTCACCCTGTCCAGCCTCTCGTCCAGCGACTACCGGGAGCTGGGGCAGCTCTGCGACGGGCTGCTGGACTACTGCGTCCCCCGGAACATCGGCCTGGCCCTGCCCAGCCTCCGGGCGGACAACTTCTCCATGGACATCATGCGCCGGGTGCAGCAGGTCCGCAAAAGCGGCCTGACCTTCGCCCCGGAGGCGGGCACCCAGCGGCTGCGGGACGCCATCAACAAAAACGTGCGGGAGGAGGACCTGCTGGAGTCCTGCTGCGTGGCCTTCGCCGGGGGCTGGAACAACGTGAAGCTCTATTTCATGCTGGGCCTGCCCACGGAGACGGACGAGGACGTGCTGGGCATCGCAAAGGTGGCCGCCGACGTGCTGCAGCTCTGGCGGGAGCACGCGGTGAACCGTGCCCGGGGCGTGCGCATCACCGTCTCCACCTCCTGCTTCATCCCCAAGCCCCACACGCCCTTCCAGTGGGCAACCATGGTGACGAAGGAGGAATATCTGCGCCGGGTCCGCCTGCTGCGGGAGGCCATCCGCGCCCGCAGCATCGTCTACAACTGGCACGACGCGGAGACCAGCGAGATCGAGTGCGTCCTCTCCCGGGGCGACCGACGGGTGGGCCGGGTCATCGAGACGGTCTGGCGCAAGGGGGGCCGTCTGGAGGCCTGGAGCGATTTCTTTGACCACGCCCGCTGGATGGAGGCCTTCGCCGCCTGCGGCCTGGACCCGGACGACTACACCCTCCGCCCCAGGGAAAAGGACGAGCCTTTCCCCTGGGAGCGGGTGAACATGGGCGTCACCCGCCGCCACCTCTGGCGGGAGTGGGAGCTGACGCAGGAAAACCGCCTGAGTCCCGACTGCCGCGCCGGCTGCGTGGGCTGCGGGGCCAGGGCGCTGCTGGGCTGCTGCCCGGATCACGATCTGGAGAGGGGAGGGGAGACCCATGCTTGAAGCGGGCACAAAACTCCGCCTGCGCTTTGCCAAGGAGGGCCGGGCGGTCTATCTCTCCCACCTGGACCTGATGCGCACGATGCAGCGGGCCTTTCTCCGGGCCGGATACCCGCTGAAATACAGCGAGGGCTTCAACCCCCATCCGGTGATCTCCATCTTATTGCCCCTGGGCGTGGGCACGGCCAGCGTCTGCGAGCTGATGGACTTCTCCCTCACCGCCCCCCTGGACCCTGAGGCGCTGCCGGAGCGTCTGACCAAAGCCATGCCGGAGGGCATACGAGCCACGGAGGTCTACACCGGCGGGCGCAAAGTGCGGGAGCTGAAATGGCTCCGTGTGGAAGGAGTTTTGGAATACGACGCCGCAGACCCGGCGGCCCTCTGCGCGCCCCTGACCGACTTCTTCCGGCAAGCGCGCATCGTCATTATGAGAAAAACCAAGCGCGGGGAAGGGGAGAGTGACATCGCCCCGGCCATCCGGGAGCTGCACTTCACGCCGGGCGACCGCTGCGTCCGCCTCCAGGGTGTCATCTCCGCCCAGGACCCCACCCTGAACCCGGAGCATCTGCCCAGCGCCCTCCGCCAGCTGGCCCCCAACCTGGCCCCGGACTTCGCCTCCTTCACCCGGCTGGAGGTCTACGACGCGGAGATGCGGCCCTTCCGATAAAAAAAAGCAACTGTCCCCGCAATCCCGGTCCGCAGCCCGGCGCGGCAATTCCCCCCGCTGTCATTGCGCACCAGTCCGCAGACTGGCGCGGCAATCCCCCCGCTGTCCTTGCGAACCAGTCCGCAGACTGGTGTGGCAATCCCCCGGTCAGCGGCAAGCGTCCCGACACGGCACAAACGCACCGCCCTTACTCCCGCGCATCAAACCGCCATGGTGAAGGAGGGAGACATCTTGGACACCCAGATCAGAGAAGCCCAAGGCATCCCCCGCCGGGACGCGCCCGCACCACCGGAACTGCCGCAGGAAACGCTGTGGTCGCGCCTGTACCAAAGCCATTGCGCCCGGATGTTCCGCATCGCCAGGCAGATCACACAAAACGACGCGGAGGCGGAGGACGCGGTGCAGCAGGCCTTTGTCCGGCTGCTTTCCGCGCTGGACACCGCCCCGGACCCGGACAGCCCGCGGACCCGCGCCCTGCTGTCCATCGTCACGGAGCGCAGCGCCATCGACCTGCTGCGCAAGCGGCGGCGCGGCGCGGAGATCCCCCTTGAGGATGCGGTGAACTACACGGCGGACCGGGCGGACATAGAGGCGCTGCACCGCTCCATGGATCTGTCCGCTGCCCTGTGCAAACTGCCTGGGCGGGAGCGGGAGGTCCTGCTGCTGCGCTACGACAACGGCTATGCCCCGGCGGAGATCGCGGCGCTGCTCTCCATGACGGGGGCCAATGTCAAAAAGACGCTCCAGCGGGCCAAGGCCAGGCTCAAACGCATTCTGGAGGAACAGGAGGGGGGACGCTGATGGAGCGCACCGATGAAAAGCTGGAGGAATTGCTGTATGCCTGCGCGCCTGAGGCCCGGACTATCTGGCTGGACTCCCTGCCCCAGGACGGCGACGAGCCGCCCCACGCCTTTTCCCCGGAATTCCAACAGCGTATGGAGCGCCTGATCCAGCGGAAGTGTCGCGTGCGCCGCAGCTCCGGCCTGGGCCGCGTGCTCCAGCGGGTCGCCGTGGTGCTGTTGACGGTGCTGCTGGGCGGCGGCGTCTTTTTCGCCCTGGACGGGGAGGCCCGTGCGGCGGTGCTGCAATGGTTCCGGGAGATGACGGAGCATACCGCTCTGTACCGCTTTTCCGGGGAGACGCCGGACGCGCCTCTGCCGATCTATACGCTTGGCTGGGTGCCGGATGGATTGGAGTTGGTGAACGAGGAGGAGGACGATCTGTTCCGCAGCTTGTTTTATTTGGATTCTGATCGTGAGCGCTTTTTCGTTTTTGATACTTATGCGATGAACGACGGGGTCCAGCTTGAGGTGCTGGCGGTGGAGGATACCTCCAGGATGGAATCACTGACCATTCGGGGCTTGCACGGAGAATTCTACCCGGCGGACGACGTTTCCGATATGAGCTCGCTTTTGCTGTTCGACGACGACCATGCCGCGGTTCTGAGCATCGACAGCAATCTTGAAAAAGAGGAAATTTTGCACATAGCACGGGGATTGAAATTGGAGGATTTTACAAAATAAAAAAATTTCTATGATATCTGTCCCCTTTTGCCCCCTTTCTTTCGTATTAGATTTAGGAAGCGAAAGAAAGGGGGTGAAACATATGCGAAAACGTGTGATCGCTATGGTGCTGGCTTTGCTGTTGACGCTTGCCATGCCAGCTTTTGCCGAGACGCGTTCCGTCAGAGCAAATCCTGTTTTGAGTTTCAGTGGAACAACAGCATTTTGCAGCGTTCCCGTGAGAGGGAATGGCGAAATCGAGGTCACGATGGAACTTTGGAAAGGAGGTATTTTGATCGCATCGTGGTATGGCTCTGGGACAATGAGTCTGGTATTGAGCGGTACGGCTTCCGTCTCTCATGGACAAACCTATACGCTGACCGCTTCCGGAACCGTCGGCGGGATTGTAATCAATGCAACGCCGGTGACAAAGACATGTCCATAGCATTTCAGAATACTATTTGGAATGTCAAACACAAAAACTGATTTCATCGACAGGCACAGTTTAAGGAGTATTTATTTAATAAGGAGAATATATATGAAAAGAAAGTATTTAGTGTTTGTTTTGATGCTCATTATAGTTTTTGTAAGCTTTTCGCGATCCGCATTTGCAATGAGTTATGAGTCGGATCATGATTTGCAAGCCTATTTGACGGTTGAGGATCGTGTAGTTAACAAAGCAACGGACTGGTTTGTACAGAATTATGGAGAATTCTATGAAATAGAGGATTTGCATGCTTCTCTAGTAAGGTCGTTTAATAATCAATTAAAGACAAGATATACTGTAGCAATTCATTGTATGACAAGGCTAAAAGCTGAGTCCCCTGCAGAACTCCCTTTTATACGCGGCCTTTATGATGCTGTAAAAGATAAACGAGATGATACTCGACCACTGAAAGCAGCGGTAGATTATTATGCTGTTGAAATCGTGGATTTTTCGAAAGACCTCTCTCCTTTGTCGGTGGATATTGTAATTCCGGTTGATAACGAAACCAAAGATGTGAACACTGCAGAAATCTATATTCAAGATGGAAACACAACTACGCTTTATCCTGCGGTAGATTATGAATTGGATGCCCAAAAACTATATCTTTCAGGGAAAAACTCGGTAGACGAAGTCTATTCGGCGTATCAAACTGCGCAATCCTCGGCAAGGGGATTTAGCGATTATAACAGAATTGCAGCACGTGATTACGCACTTGCTTGGGTTGGATCAAATGTAGTCGGTTGTTATGATCATCCGCTTGGATGTTCGATACTCCAAGACAGAACAAAATGGAACAATTCTGTATACTACTATAACAGCAACCTCGTACATGATGATTGTGCAGATTTTGTTTCACAAGCAATGTCAGCAGGAGGATTACCAGAAGACGGTTCATCCGGTTCTACATGGTTTCGTGTAAAATATACTTATACTATGGCTTGGGGAGCACCATGGACAAATGTAGCCTATATGTTGCCGTATATGACCTCCAGCGCGCACCAATTTTGGGATTCCAGTTCATTTGCCGTCTGCAATGCGGGAAATATCTTGCTTACTGAAAGCGACCATGTTGTTATGATTACCTTAAATGACACGGTAACACACAGATATACAGGTCATACAAATGATAAAAAAGGAGTAGACTTTTATGATGAAGCAGGATATCAATACTACGCAATAAAAACAACATAAGCATTTTTTGCTGGAGGGTGGTGCGATATGCATTCGCCCTCCAGCAAAAGAATTTACATCATTTATTGAAAGGAAGATTTTGACGTGAAGCTATATATAAAACATATTACATTTTTGATGGCAGTATTATTGCTCTGTGCATGCGAAGTCGATTCACGTCCAGGGATTGACACAACGCAACAGGTAATGAACTCAATCATTTATGTTGGTGATGAAGACAACTGTATCAGCGCCATTTCAATAAACGTGGATCTCGACGAAAAAAAGCTTTCCTTGGATATGGATGAACTATACCAGATTTCAGGTGAAAACGGGTGGATATCTCGAATCTATCCTCATCTGCTGTTTTCAAATCGATTGGTGATGTCTCATCTTCCTTTGAATTCAAAATTTTCTGAAACAATAGAGGCAGAAGATAACACAATTTTCTTTAAAGATTTTACATTGCTTTTTGATAAAACCGAATGGATTATAATGCAGGGTAGTGAGATCATTGCTGAAATGGTGTTGTCTCAGGAGGAATTCGGACTGGTTCCACGCGCATTTTACATCAACAAAGACAATGATATTGTGATACTTGGGCATACTGATGATTTATTTATCGATGAGTCTTATACAGCTTCAATTATTCTAAAAAAAGAAAAAGACAGTTACAATCGAACGAAAGTTGTGTTTTCATGTCTTTATGATGAAACGAACGGGTTAAACAGGCTTCATATACCAGCATATTTTTCAAAATATCCATACAATACAAATATACACTCAAGCGAGTTATTAGATGGATTTTTATGGAGAGAAGGCCAGAGTATAGTAAAACTAAATCCGTATACGGGTGACTATTCGATTCTTTTTTCAATTTCCGATGTTGAAAAATCGATGCCTTTTTTTGACACTTATCGTGAGGGATATAACTTTTTTACTGGCCTTGGACACCAAAATGGAATCTTCGCTCTTGTTTTCCCAAACTATAATGATGTTAGGGGAACAATTGCGGCTTTTTTCTCTGACACAGGGACTTATCTGGGGTATCTTCTTTGCGACGAGCATTGTGTATACCTGTTCGACGAGAACAATATTGAGGTATTTAATTTTGCAATGGAATCTTTTGGACTTCTTTACTTTTCGGTCGAGTGAGTCATCGGATACTGTTTTGATGGTTAAAAATAGAACTAATCGAAGACAAGGGGACGGTTCTTTTGTCTTTCCGTGCAACCCCGTTCCGTGCTGGATTTGCCGATTTCTGTCAGTTTCATCCCCGATTCCAAAGCTTTCCAAATCGCCTCGTCACACCGCCCCCGACCCGGCGTTCAATCTCCTGAACACAGTCACAGCCGCAGACTTCCCGAAGCCGAACGATGGCCTCCCGATCGGTAAGCCTCCTGGATGATATATTTTGTGCTGTTAAGACAAAAGAACCGTCCCCCTGTCTTTCTAAGCTTCCCAAACCGACGATCTGACGGCCTCCCTGGAGGATTACCGGACAGACGCCAGACTGGAGATCGAGGACCCGGTGGACATCGGGGCGATCTGCCAGGGAATCCGGGAGCTGGAATACAACTTCGATGATGAGCCCGTTTCGCCGGGACAGGCGAACGCGCAGCGAAGCCGGATGAAGTCGTTTTGCACAGATTGTGCCGGATGAGTTTGGGAGATATTACAAAATAAAAAGTTTACATTTTATCTATTTACTTTTACACCTTTCTTTTGTTTTATATATATAAGATAAAAGAAAGGGGTGAATCATATAGAAAATTTGTGATATTTTTGACATAACACAGCATTCAGAAAGGAGCACAATATGAAAAAAACGATGCTTGCCGTGTGCGCGGCGCTGCTGCTCGCAGCCGCCGTCGGGGGAGGCGCGGCCGCCTGTACATCCGGCCATGGGAATGTGGAGCAGAATTACCGGCTGAATGAGAGCGGACAAACGTATGGGAGTGTGGATTCTGATGTCCCGCCGGAGGACCAGGTCCTCCCGGAGCTGATCTCAGCCATTGGGCGCAATGGCGCCAGGGGCTATGTGTACCGCAGCGACCTGAGCGGGGAACAGCCCAGAAACCCGACGGAAGCCCTGGAATACATGGAAAAACTGCGCAATGAGGGACCGCGTTCGATTCCCCTGTACGCCAGCGACGGGGTGACGGTGCTCGGTTGGTTCCGCTGAGCGTTTCCGCTTGACCGCTGATCTGGAAACAGGGGGGGGAGAGATGCGTTTTTTGAGCAAACTGGTTCTGTTCTTTTTGCTTTTGACGCTGTGTGCCTGTGGGCAGAGCGGTTCTGCCCCGGAGACACAGAGGCCGAACCGCTTTGTCATGGTGGACCGGAACGAGTATTCTTTTGGGCAGAGCGGTTTTGCCCCGGAGACACAGAGGCCGAACCGCTTTGTCATGGCGGACCGGAACGAGTATTCTTTCGACGAGGTGATCGCGCACAGCAACGCGGCCCTCATCGGGACGTTCCAGGACTACCGCATCGACAAGGGGAGCATCTACTATCGTTTTGCGGTGCAGGAGTGGCTCTATGGGGCGACGGAGGACCGGGAGATCGAGCTGACGAGCAGCATCGGGAGCGCGTATGTCATTGAGCTGGATCAGGTATTTCCCATCGGGCAGACGGATTGGTACGAACCGGGCAAGACCTACTATCTTGTCATGGAGCGGCACAGCTCGATTTTCCGGGAGCGGGATAGCTACGTCGAGGCAGCCCAGCTGAAACTGTGTGTGGAGGACGGGGTCTATGAGATCTATGGCAAGTCCATCGAGCTGCCCGAGGGGGTTTCCCTGCGGCAGTACATTTTGGAGACTTATCAGAAGACCCATGTGGAAGCGCTCGTCCAGGACGCGGCGGAGGACCCGCTCTCCGGAACCGCGTTCTCGGGCGCGGACTATATCGCCGTGCTGCGCCCGGTGGCGATTGTGAACAAGTTGGAAGACGCTTTGGGGGATCCCTGGTCCTGCGAGATCGAGCGTCTGCTGTACGGCGCGGAGAACGCGCTGAACACATTTGAAGATGGGGCGATCCACCTGGTTCTGTTCCGGGACCAGGTGGAAGCCGGCAAGCCCTGCATCGTCGGCTTTTCCCCCGTGGACAAATATTCCCGTATCTATCTCCAGGCGTCCAGGGAAGCGCTGCTGGCGTACAGTAAAGAAAATCTGAGCAGCACCCAGGCGCTTTTAAAAAACATGCAGCAATAGAATGAGTCAAAAGGGACGGTCAAAAGGGACGGTTCTTTTTGACTCATTCGAGAAGGGAGAATCCAATGAAAAAGCTGATACGTCCTGCCGTTATCCTCCTGATCCTCCTGGCCCTGCTCGGCGTCGCCCTCACGGTCGTCCGCGTCATCGGGACACGCTCCCTGCAAAGGCTCATCGACTACGCTTCCCAAACCGACGATCTGACAGTCTCCCTGGGGGATTACCGCACAGACGCCAGACTGGAGATCGAGGACCCGGCGGCCATTGAGGCGATCTGCCAGGGGATCCGGGAGCTGGAATACAAGGGCGTATATCGGCGCAGCGAGCCGATCAGCCCCGCCCACCAGGCGTACTACATCATCCTCGTTTCCCGCCAGCGCGGGATGCAGACCATCCAGATCTCCGAACGCCCGGAACAGTGCCGCGCCCTGGCCAGCCCCTTCGACCTCTCCATCCAAAACTGTGACCGCCTGTTCGCCACGGTGCAGGCGCTGTTCGAAGCCGAAGCATAACAAGCAGCCGAACCCTTATCGTAGAATTGGACAACAGGCTTGCGTGAATGGGAGAATGGGACAGAAGGGACAGTCATATGAAAAACAACACAAAAATACTGATTGCTGCCATCCTTCTTCTCGCCATTTCTATCGGACTCACGAGTATCGTGAGAGTGAAGCGGGAGGAAACGGAAATGCAATTGATAGCCGGACTCTCGTCAGGTGCAGTAGATTCTTTTTCTGACTTGTTATATCAACTGCAACAGGGTGAAACCGACTATGAACTGTCATATAGAAGGGCAATATGTAATTTTTACGCATTATACCATGGAGTCATTTTTCTCAGCGACATCCACAATCGTGACTGCTCTTATAAGAGAGAAATGAGTGCTGTATACGCGTATCTGTTAACACGTTCTGAAATAGACGCAGAAACGGTAGAAATCATCCGAACGGCATGTCAGGCAATCGGCAGGAAGGAAAGCGAATCCAGCATAGGTGAGTGGTTGCTTCGGGCAAGAAACTCAATGATGGAATAGGAAGTAACTGTTCAGCAACCCCCGTTGCCTCGCAGAGTTCGCGCCCGTAGGCGCGAAAAAAGTCAAATCATTTTTGCCGGAAACCGCGTTTTCGTCAAAAATACCGCTCGCGGAGCGAGTGTGCCCTCCCCCGCGCCACCGCGCTCGCGCAGCGCAGCCCTTTCTATTCAGAACCCAGCGAAGCGGTTCTGAATAGATACAATAGGAAGAAAGCTGCCAAACACAAAGCATGCGGCCATGCTTGAGCAATTCGCTCTCGCATGGCCGCGTTGTGACGCTTCCACTTACGGGGATTCCGATTGTGTTCTTACAGCCAGCCGTTGCCAAAGATGGTGGCGAAGACCAGGCTCACGACGGTCATCAGCTTGATGAGGATGTTGATGGAGGGGCCGGAGGTGTCCTTGAAGGGGTCGCCCACGGTGTCGCCCACGACAGCGGCCTTGTGGGCCTCGCTGCCCTTGCCGCCGTGTTCGCCGCCCTCAATGTATTTCTTGGCGTTGTCCCAGGCGCCGCCGGCGTTGCTCATGAAGATGGCCAGCAGCACGCCGGTGACCAGAGAACCGGCCAGCATACCGCCCAGGGCGCCCTTGCCCAGGACCAGGCCCACCAGCAGGGGCACGACCACGGCCATGATGCCGGGGACCAGCATCTCTTTCAGGGCGGCGGTGGTGGAGATGGCAACGCAGCGCTTGTAGTCGGGCTTGCCCTTGCCTTCCATGATGCCCTTGATGGTGCGGAACTGACGGCGGACCTCCTCGATCATCTCATGCGCGGCCTTGGAGACGCTCTCCATGGTCAGGGCGGAGAAGATGAAGGGCAGCATACCGCCGATCAGCAGACCGATGACAACTTTGTAATCCAGGATGTTGATGCCCTCGCCCACGATGCCGGTGGCCTGGGCATAGCTGACGAACAGGGCCAGGGCGGTCAGGGCGGCGGAGCCGATGGCGAAGCCCTTGCCCATGGCGGCGGTGGTGTTGCCGACGGCGTCCAGCTTGTCGGTGATCTCGCGGACGGACTCGTCCAGGCTGCTCATCTCGGCGATGCCGCCGGCGTTGTCGGCGATGGGGCCGTAAGCGTCAACGGCGACGGTGATGCCGGTGGTGGACAGCATGCCCACGGCGGCCAGCGCGATGCCGTAAAGCCCGGCGACGGAGTAAGCGGCGAAGATGCCGATGCAGATCAGGATGATGGGGACGACGGTGGAGTGCATGCCGACGGCCAGACCCTGGATGATCGTGGTGGCGGCGCCGGTCTCGGAC
>JAFXXH010000045.1 GCA_017542425.1 Oscillospiraceae bacterium
CGTATCCAGCTTGGAAGGCTGGTGTTCTACCATTGAACTACACCCGCAAGCCAGAGGATTATAACATCATCCGCACAATTTTGTCAAGTGGTCAGATCGGCTTTTTTTCAAATTTCTCCTGTTTGACCCGGTCGGCCTCGCGGTCTGATAGACAGAAGGGGGTGATTTTTGGAAAGGGTGAACAAAATTGCACAATCTGCCCCTCCGACGCTTGATTTTTATCACAAAATGGTATATACTCCATCCTAGCGCAGATTACTTAAATTCTGCCCTGCACCAGGGCAAACTTGGAGGTTGATTGTCATGAGAGATGTTTATCTGGTCAATTGCTGCCGTACCGCCGTTGGCTCCTTTGGCGGTTCCCTGAAGGACGTTCCGGCTCCTGAGCTGGGCGCGATCGTGGTGAAGGAAGTCCTGAACCGCGCCGGCGTCAAGCCCGAGCAGGTGGACGAACTGATGTTCGGCTGCATTTTGACCGCTGCCCAGGGCCAGAACCCGGCCCGTCAGGTTGGCGTGAAGGCCGGCCTGCCCTACAGCGTTCCCGCCTACACCGTCGGCATGGTCTGCGGCTCCGGCATGAAGAGCGTCATCGAGGGCGCCCGCGCCATCCGCGCCGGGGACGCCGAGGTCGTCGTCTGCGGCGGTACCGAGAACATGAGCGCCGCTCCCTACGCCCTGCCCAACGAGCGCTGGGGCGCCCGCATGGGCGACAAGAAGGTCGTTGACACCATGATCAAGGACGGCCTGTGGGACGCTTACAACAACTATCACATGGGCACCACTGCCGAGAACATCTGCGACGTGTGGGGCATCACCCGCGAGGAGCTGGATGCGTTCGGCGCTTCCTCTCAGCAGAAGGCTGAGGCCGCCCAGGCCTGCGGCCGCTTCGACGACGAGATCGTTCCCGTTCCCGTCAAGGTCAAGAAGCAGATCGTCGAGTTCAAGAAGGACGAGTTCCCCAAGGCCGGCGTCACCGTCGAGAGCCTGGCCAAGCTGAAGGGCGCCTTCCCCGCCGGCCCCGTCGGCGTGGAGGATGAGATCGTCCACACCTTCGAGCCCACCGAGGTCCACGAGGCCGACACCCGCAAGCATGTCCAGCGCGTCACCGCCGGCCAGGCTTCCGGCATCAACGACGGCGCTGCCGCCATCCTGCTGGCCTCCGGCGAAGCCGTCGAGAAGTACGGCCTGAAGCCCATGGCGAAGCTGATCGGCTGGGGCCACGGCGGCGTGGATCCCAAGATCATGGGCGTGGGCCCCGTGCCCGCCTCCCGTGAGGCCATGGCCAAGGCCGGCGTCACCATCGAGGACATCGACCTGGTCGAGGCCAACGAGGCCTTTGCCGCCCAGTCCATCGCTGTCGCCCGCGAGCTGCACTTCGACATGGACAAGGTCAACGTCAACGGCGGCGCCATCGCTGTCGGTCACCCCGTCGGCGCTTCCGGTGCGCGCATCATCGTCACCCTGATCCACGAGATGGCCAAGCGCCCCGAGGCCAAGAAGGGCCTGGCTACCCTCTGCATCGGCGGCGGCATGGGCGTTGCCACCGTGTTCGAGAAGTGCTGAGTCTCTGATCGGACAAGCCTGATCCCTTTACGCAAATAACCCAAGCCGCGGAGCGGACAGACTCTCCTGTACCGCCCCGCGGTGTTGAATGACTGCAAAAAGCGCCGCCGGGTCCCGGTGCGCGTCCCCGGCCCCACTCCTGCGCGTGCGGGCACATGAGACGCAGTCATTTGACCCACCCATGTGATAAAAATTCATCAGCCGAACCTGCCCCGTTCGGCAGAAAAGGAGCGTTCAATGGATTTTCAGAAGCTTTATGAGAGCAAGCTGACCACGGCCGAGGAGGCTGTGAAGGTCGTCAAGTCCGGTGATTGGGTGGACTATTCCTGGTGCACCAACCATCCCGTGGCCCTGGACAAGGCCCTGGCCGCCCGCAAGGACGAGCTGGAGGACGTGAAGGTGCGCGGCGGCGTCACCATGTGGATGCCCGAGATCGCCAAGGCGGACGACGCCCCCGAGCATTTCAGCTGGAACTCCTGGCACTGCTCCGGCGTGGATCGCAAGATCATCGCCAAGGGCATGGGCTACTTCAACCCCATGCGTTATTCCGAGCTGCCCCGCTTCTATCGTGAGAACATCGACGTCGATGTGGTCATGATGCAGGTTCCCCCGATGGACAAGCACGGCAACTTCTCCTTCTCCATCGCTCCCTCTCACCTCTATGATATGTGCCAGAAGGCCAAGACCATCATCGTCGAGGTCAACACCAACCTGCCCCGTTGCTACGGCCTGTACAAGACCGAGATCAACATCCAGGATGTGGACATGGTCGTAGAAGGCGACAACCCCGCCATCCCCGAGCTGGGCAGCGCCCCGGCCACCGATGTGGACCGCGCCGTCGCCAACCTGATCGTGCCTGAGATCCCCAACGGCGCCTGCCTGCAGCTGGGTATCGGCGGTATGCCCAACACCGTCGGCGCCCTGATCGCCGAGTCCGACCTGAAGGATCTGGGCGTGCACACCGAGATGTACGTGGACGCCTTCGTGGACATCGCCCAGGCCGGCAAGATCACCGGCAAGAACAAGACCCTCGACCCCGGTCGTCAGGTCTTCGCCTTCGCCGCCGGCACCAAGAAGCTGTATGACTACGTGGACATGAACCCCGACGTGGTCGGCGCTCCCGTGGACTACACCAACGACGTGCATGTCGTGGCTTCTCTGGACAACTTCATCTCCATCAACAACATCGTGGACCTCGACCTCTTCGGCCAGGTCAACGCCGAGTCCGCCGGTGTGAAGCAGATCTCCGGTACCGGCGGTCAGCTGGACTTCGTGCTGGGCGCTTACCTCTCCAAGGGCGGCAAGAGCTTCATCTGCATGTCCTCCGCCATGAAGGGCAAGGACGGCTCCCTGAAGAGCCGCATCGTCCCCACCCTGACCAACGGCTCCATCGTGACCGACCCGCGTTCCACCATCCACTATCTGGTCACCGAGTACGGCATGATCAACCTGAAGGGTATGTCCACCTGGCAGCGCGCCGCCGCCATCATCTCCATCGCGCATCCCCAGTTCCGCGATGAGCTGATCGCCAGCGCCGAGAAGATGGGCATCTGGAAGAAGAGCAACAAGCGCTGAGTTCCACGCCGCGCAAAAATTTTCTAACAAAGCAAAAAAGGGAGGCCGTCTTTTGCGGGACGGTCTCCTGTTTTTTGCGCAGGTGTTATCGGCTTGCCTCTTCCGGCAGCAGAGCCGACGGCAAAGCATTTCCAAGGACAAAACCGCAACGTTCCCCATGTAGGGGGCGGCGTCCCGACGCCCCGCAGCACCACCAAAGGTAAGCCGCCACTTCCGGCGAATTCGCACGCGCCTCATTGTAGGGCGCGCCGACCCCGGCGCGCCAGCAGCAACACCAAAGTCAAGCCGAAACGTTCGGCGAATTCGTATCCGTCACATTGTAGGGAAAGGGCTTGCCCTTTCCGCGCAGTACACGGTCCGACATGGAAAAGCCCGGGCGAATGCGCTGCACGCCTGCGGATTCGCCCACGGTTGCGGAAAACGGGGGGATTGCTGCGCGGCGCGCCGGGGTCGGCGCGCCCTACGGGGAGCGGCTGCGGATTCGCCCGACGGATTGCTTTGGGTCTGTGCTGCTGCACGGAACGCCGGGGACGGTGTTCCCTACCGGGCTTGTGCGGATTCGCCGTAGATGGAATCAAGTCGCTGCCGTGTGCTGCGGGGCCGTCGGGACGCCGGCCCCTACATGAGCTGTTGCGTTTTTTCATCCTGTCTGCGTCACCGTCTCAAAAGCAAGGCTTTGTAGGGAACGTCGTCCAGCCCGTGGCCGGTTCCGCAGCAGCACCGAAGGAGCGCGGCCACGTTCGCCGAATTCGCAGACACTCCCCCTAGGGGCCGGCATCCCCGACGGCCCGCAGCAGGGTTTTCCCACATGGAAGCATTCGGGCGAATGCGCAGCATCTCCTTGTAGGGCGCGCCGAGGACGCCGCCCCCTACAAAGCCGCTGCTGGTTCGCCCTTCCTTCCCCCAGCGGGGGAAGGTGGCATCCGCCGATCCCCCGCGAGGCGGATGACGGAAGAGGGAGAACCTGACCGCTTGCAGACGGTACAATCGTTTGCATACTTCCCCCCGCTGCGGTCATTCCCACATCGCGGTTCCGTCACGTTCTCCTTCTCCGGTCGCCCTTGTGGGCGACACCCTCCCCCGCTGGGGGAGGGAAGGGGTGAGGGCGCCTTGGATGAACGTCACGTCCGGCAAATTCGGAGCCGTCTCATTGTAGGGGGCGGCGTCCAGCCCGTGGCCGGTTCCGCAGCGGGCGCGAAACGTCATGCACTACGTCCGGCGAAATCGCCTTCACCATGGTCGCCCGCGTGCTGGACCCGTAACAGAGCGTTTGACAACACAGCATCCCGCCCCGACGCGCAGCAGCGTCAGGGCGGGATGCTATTTTCCTGATATGCTCACACCCGGTACAGCAGATTCCCGTAACTCGGATAGGGCCAGGCCTCTTTGCTGACCAGGTCCTCCAGCGCGTCGCAGCTTTCGCGGACGCGAGCCATGGCCTCCATGACCTGCTGCCGGAAGGCCAGGGCCTGCTTCGCCACATCCTGTATGGCGGCGACCCGGTCCACGGTCTGGTCCAGCTCGATGCGGCGGAGATAGAGCTGGTCGGAGCGCTTGGCGATCTGCTCCAGCAGCGCGGTCTCGGCCTGGCAGGGGATGCGGGGGGCGCTTTGGATGCGCTGCTTGGCGTGGATGGTCTCGGCCAGCTCCCGCTGGAAGCGCAGGACGGCGGGCAGCACGTCCCGGCGGACCATCTCGCTCATCACGCCCGCGTCGATGCGGATTTGCTTGCAGTAGTTTTCCAGCAGCACGTCCCGGACGGACTCCAGCTCCCGGCGGCTCATGACGTGGTGCCGTTCGAACAGTTCCACGTTCTTTTCGTCCGTCAAGTGGGGGATGGCCTCGGCGGAGGAGGCGTAGTTGCTCAGGCCCCGCCGCCGGGCTTCCTCCACCCATTCGGCGCTGTAGCCGTTGCCGGAGAAGAGGATGCGCGCATGGGCGCGCACGGTCTCGGAGATCAGGGCTGCGGCCTCGGAATGTAGATCGCTTGCCCCCTCCAGCCGCTGGGAGAACTGGCGCAGGGACTCGGCCACGATGGTGTTCAGGACGGTGTTGCAGTCCGCGGCGGACATGCTGCTGCCCAGGGAGCGGAACTCGAACTTGTTGCCGGTGAAGGCAAAGGGGCTGGTGCGGTTGCGGTCCGTGTTGTCCCGGGGGATGTCCAGCACCGCCCCGGCGCCCAGGCGCAGCATCTCCCGGGAGCGGCCGTCATAGCTGTCCCCGCTGACGTAGGCCAGCAGGGCCCGCTCCAGGTCTTCCCCCAGGAACATGGAGACGATGGCCGGGGGCGCTTCAAAGCCGCCCAAACGGTTGTCGTTCCCGGCGCAGGAGACGGAGAAGCGCAGCAGGTCCTGATAGTCGTCCACCGCCTGCATCACCGCGCAGACCAGCAGCAGGAAACACAGGTTTTCCTCCGGGGTTTTGCCGGGGGACAGCAGGTTGCGCCCGCTGTCGGTGGAAAGGCCCCAGTTGTTGTGCTTGCCGCTGCCGTTGATCCCGGCGAAGGGCTTTTCGTGCAGCAGGCAGGTGAGGCCGTGGCGCTTGGCCAGCTTCTTCATGACCTCCATGGTCAGCTGGTTGTGGTCCACGGCGATGTTGCACTTGTCATAGACCGGGGCCAGCTCGTGTTGGGCGGGGGCCGCCTCATTGTGCTCCGTCTTGGCCGGGATGCCCAGCTTCCAGAGTTCCTCGTTCAGCTCCCGCATGAAGTCTGCCACGCGGATCTTCAGCGCTCCGTAGTAGTGGTCGTCCAGCTCCTGCCCCTTGGGCGGGCGGGCTCCCAGTAAGGTGTGACCGGTGTAGATCAGGTCCTTGCGGCGGTAATAGCGGTCCCGGTCCACCAGAAAGTATTCCTGTTCCAGCCCCACGGTGGCGTAGACGCTGCCCACCTCCTGCCCGAAGCAGCGCAGGAAACGCCGGGCCTGCTGGTTCAGGGCGTCCATGCTGCGCAGCAGCGGGGTCTTCTTGTCCAGGGCGTGCCCGCCGTAGGAGCAGAAGGCGGTGGGGATGCACAGCACGCCGTCTTTGATAAAGGCGTAGCTGGTGGGGTCCCAGGCCGTGTAGCCCCGGGCCTCGAAGGTGGCGCGCAGACCGCCGGTGGGGAAGGAGGAGCCGTCGGCCTCGCCCCGGATCAGCTCCCGGCCGGAGAACTCCAGCACCGCGCCGCCGCCCCGTTCGGGGACCAGGAAGCTCTCGTGCTTCTCGGCGGTGAAGCCGGTGTGGGGCTGGAACCAGTGGGCGTAGTGGGTGGCCCCGTGCTCCACGGCCCAGGCCTTCATGGCGGCGGCCACCGCGTCGGCGGTCTCCGGGTCCATCTGGGTCCCGGTGTCCGTGGCCCGCTTCAGGCGGGCAAAGGCCTGGGGGTCCAGATAGCGGCGCATGGCACGCTCGTCAAATACCATGCTGCCAAAGCCTTCGGTCAGATTCGTCATATCGGCACTTCTCCTGTTTCTCTGTCGGAATCAAAGCGGCGCTTTTTTCATCAAAGCGAACTTGCGGGGGTAGGTCCGGGGCGTGGGGCGGCATTTTTCGACGACCACCAGCCGATGGTCGTCGTCCCCGCCGGGGAGGGCGTAGGGGAAAACCCCCTCCACGCGCCCGCCCAGGGTCTCGACGGCGCGCCCGGCCTCGGCCAGTTCTGCGTCTGCGCCGGGGCCTTTCAGCGCCAGAAAACGCCCGCCCACCCGGACGTAGGGCAGACACAGTTCGCAGAGCAGATTCAGCCGCGCCACCGCCCGGCTGAGGGCGAAGTCGTAGCGCTCCCGCCGCGCCCCCGGCACCTCGGCCCGGCCGTGGACCGTCTCCACCCCCGTCAGCCCCAGTTCGTCACAGAGCGCCCGCAGGAAGCCCAGCCGCTTGGCCAGGGAGTCCAGTAAGGTCAGCTCCATGCCGGGGCACAGCAGCTTCAGCGGCAGCCCGGGAAAGCCCGCCCCGGTGCCCACGTCGATCACCCGCGCCCCGTCCAGCGCATAGCGCTGCAGCGGCGCGCAGGAGTCCAGAAAGTGCAGCCGCGCCACAGCTTCCTCCCCGTGGATGGCGGTGAGGTTCATCACTCGCCCGGTCTCCTCCAGCGCCTCATAGTAGCGCCGGAAGCGCCCCAGGGCGCGGGCGTCGGCCCGCAGCCCCATGGCGGCAAATCCGGTTTCCAGCGTCTCTTCCAGCATCGGACCGCTCCGTTTCCCTCTGCGTGAGATTGAAATAATTACCCCTTATCATATCACAGGCTTTGTCCCCTTGGCAAGAGGCGGGAGCGGGAAAAACACGGCTTTTTGCAGACCGCCGCGCCGCAGCGGGCAAGCTGCGGCGCGGCGGCAAATCGGAGGGCAAAGGCGGTCCTCAGCCCGGCAGAAGCCCGGCGGTCAGCTCCGGCCCGGGGAGGGCCCCGGCGCACTGGGCGGCGGGCAGAGGCGCCCAGGCGGCGCTGACCCGCGGCCCGGGGGAGAGGAACAGCAGGGCGATGCACAGCAGCGCCAGAAATATCCGAATGAACTTTCCCATGACCGGTCTCCTTTCTGTCCGTCCCATGCGCTTGCGCTTGGATGAAAAACCACGAAAAATGCGAGGTGTCCGGCGGGAGACTTGAGAACCCGTGGGGGCGTATCCCTCCCGCTGTATAAACCCATTATAACGAAGGCCCCTGCCCGTGGCAAGCCGCGGATTGAACAAAAGCGGCCCGCCGTTTTCTGTGAAGCTCCACAAAGGCACAAGATCTGGAAAAAACATCCGTTTTTTCGGCGCTGGAAAGGGTATATTTTGTGCCGTCCGGACGAAAAATTCCTACAAAAAGTTTCAAATTCCGGGAAATTGCGCTGGAAAAGTGACAAATTCTAACAGAGGATCAAAATTATGTAAACATAAAACAGGAAAAAGGGAGGTGAATCCACCACTTTCCTGGGCTTGTTTCGGACGGAAAAGGGGAGCATTCCCCACTTTGAAAAAGAGGTGCAAAGGGGCGGAAAAGGAAGCTGTAATTTCATTACACTATGTATAGACTGAATGGAACGCGCAGAGAACAGACCCCGTCTCGTTCCCGCGTCCTGCCAATCCGCGTCCCGTCCATCCGTAGGGGCCGGCGTCCCGACGGCCCGCAGCTTTCGCCGCGTTTTGCCCCCCTGCTGCGCATTTGCAAGCGCGCAAATCATGTCGTTTCCGACTGTGGATGCGCCGGACGCGGAACGGCAAACCGGGCGCTGCGCTGATCATCGGGGGCGTTGTTTTGATTTTTCACGCCAACAGGTTTCGATCAACCGTGGCGAAATCGGGGTCATCGCCGCCACACCCCATCAACAAGCCCTGTGCTGTTTCTCTTTCGAACGACAGCACAGGGCTTGTTGCAGCTATGGGGCGGACCCGGTCAGCCGGTGTTAGCGCCAGGCTCAGACGGCGATCTCTCCCCCGGACCAAAGCGTCCCGTTGACGTAGATCTCCCCCTCCCGGTACGCGATGCGCAGACCCCGGTAGGCCAGATCCACGTGGGACAGTTCGGCGGGGAGACGGGGCCGCAGCGTGAGCTTGCCGCCCTGCAAGCGCAGGCCCAGCAGTTCCTCCGCCACGATGCGCAGCATCCAGCCCGCCGCGCCGGTGTACCAGCTCCAGCCGGCCTCCCCCGCCCGGCCCGGGGCGGCGCACACGTCGGCGCTGAGGACGTAGGGCTCCGCGCCGTAGCGCGCTGCTTCCCGGTCCCCGGGCAGCAGGTCCCGCAGCAGCGCCCAGGCCTGGTCCGCCGCGCCGGTTCGCAGCAGGGCCAGCACCAGCCACAGGGCGCCGTGGGTGTACTGCCCGCCGTTTTCCCGGAAGCCGGGGCCGTAGGAAACCAGATAGCCGGGGTCTTCCTCCGCCCCGGTGAAGGGCGGCGTGAACAGCCGGACCAGGCGGTGTTCCCGGTCGTGGAGCCGCTCTACGGCGCTGCGCAGGGCGCGGGAGACCTTCTCCGGATCGGCCCGCCCGCTGAGGGCGGCGAAGCTCTGGGCGATGGAGTCGATGCGGCAGGCTTTGTTCTCCCGGCTCCCCAGGGGCTTGCCGTCGGCGAAATAGCCCCGGAGATACCAGTCCCCGTCCCAGGCCCGGTCGGCGGCCTCCGCCAGGGCCGCGCAGAAGTCCCGCAGCCCCGGCACAGGCTCCAGCCAGGGGGCCGCGGCCTCCGCCGTCAGCAGGAAAAACCAGCTCAGCCAGACGCTCTCGCCCGCCACCCGGTCAAAGCCGTCGTTCCAGTCTCCGCTGCCGATGTGCAGCAGCCCGTGGGGTCCCGTGCCCCGCTGCATCACCAGCGCCAGCGCCCGGCGGCAGTGTTCCGCCACCCCGGCGGCGGGGCCGTCCGCCACGGCGGTCTCGTAGCGGTCCCGCTCCTCCGCCCGGAGCGGCTCGGAGCGCAGGAAGGGCGCGGTCTCCCCCAGCAGGGAGGCGTCCCCGGTCTTTTCCAGATACTCCGCCACCGCCCAGGGCAGCCACAGCAGGTCGTCGCTGCAGCGGGTGCGGACCCCCTTGGGGGCAGCGTCCCCCTCGTGCCACCAGTGCTGCACGTCCCCCTCCGCGTACTGGTGGGCGCAGCAGCGCAGGATCTGCGCCCGGGCGGGCGCGCCGTCCAGGACGATCAGGTTCACCGCGTCCTGGAGCTGGTCCCGGAAGCCGAAGGCCCCGCCGTTTTGATAGAGGCTGCTGCGCCCCAGCAGCCGCCCGGTCAGGGTCTGATAGGCCAGCCAGCCGTTGGCCAGCCGGTCCAAAGGCTCCCAGCCGCTCTCCAAGCGCAGCAGGGCGGAAAGCTCGTCCCAGCGCCGCCGGGTCTCCCGCAGGGCTGCCTTTGCATGTTCCGGTTCGCTGAGCGCCCGAAGCTGCTCCGGCGCGTCGCAGCCGCAGACCAGCACCGTCTCCGCGCCCAGGGGCAGCCGGGCCGCAAAGACCGGCTCGCCCTGGGGCATGGCCCCGTCGTAGCGCAGGGCCTCCGCGCTTGCGCGGGAAAAGGTGTAGTGGTCGATTCCGCCGCTGGCAGTCCAGAGGAAGGGCCGCGCCGCGGCCATGGATCGGGGGTTTTCCGCCCGCAGCAGCCCCGCCTCCGCCCGGCAGCGGCAGAAGCGCGCCCCCTCCGGGTCCGGGCAGAGCTGCAAGCGCGTCTGCCAGTGCAGGGCGCAGCCCGCCGTCTCCCCGGTGCAGGAGAGCAGAAAGACGCGCACGTCGGTCTCCGGCGGGATGAACGCCGTCAGCCGCAGCGTCAGCGTCCCCCGGCGGCAGAGCCACTCCGCCGTACCCGGACGGTAGCGCACCAGGGTCTCCTCCCGGTCCCCGGCGAAGAGACTCCGCAGCCCCTCCGGGGTCTCCAGCAGCAGGCGCTCCGGCCCCTCCGTCCCCCAGGCCAGCCCCGGCCAGGGGCTGAGGGGGTTCTCCCGGGCGTTGCCGTCCCAGAGGTTGCCGCAGCCGCTGTCGGCGGCCAGCCAGCTCAGTCGTCCGTTGCTCAGCACGTTCTGCCAGGCCCTGGGCGGCAGGCCCAGCCGGACGCGGAAGCGGAAGCCGCCGTCGGAGTCCCAGCGGAAGTCCGGCATGGTCCGGCCCGGGGCGGGGAGATTTCCTCCCCCCGGCGCTTCGCGCCACCCCCCTCTGAGAGGGGGGCATAGCGGCGCGGCGCGCCAGGCGGTCTGCCGGGGCAGCGTGGGCCAGTCCCCCGGCTCCGGGCACGCCGCCGCCGCGGCGCGGAGGGCCTCCGTGCCCTCCCCCTCGGCGATCAGGTGGACGCCGCCGCCCCGGCCCAGCAGGGCTTCCTCCCCGCTGCGCCGCGCCGCACGCTCCAGCAGGTCACGCAGCGGCGTCTGGTAGGCCCCGCCCTCCGGCGTCAGGAACACCAGGTCATAGTCCTGCCCGCAGCCGCAGAGGAAGAGGTGGCAGTCCAGCAGCTGCCTGGCCCAGTCCAGCTCCGCTTGGTCCCGGAAGCGGGCGCAGACGATGGGCCGGTCCCCGGAGATGCCGAAGCGCCACAGCTCCTCCCGGCGCACCGGGGCGGCGGGGGCCACGGGGAAGCAGAGGGCGCTCAGCAGCTCCATGGCCGCCTCCGCCGCCTCCGCGTCCAGTCCCAGCACGGCGGCGGCCCGGCGGGGCAGGTCGGCAAAGCCCGTCTCGTCCAGGATGCGCCGCGCTCCGTCCAGGGCCTCCTCCGCGCTGTGGGCCAGGGCGAAGGCCAGATCCAGCCGGGTCTCCCGCTGGGCCGTCAGGGGCAGGTCCCAGCACACGGTCACCAGCGCGTCATTCAAAAAGCGCTCCTCCGCCCCCACGGGCAGCGGCTCCCCGGCCCGCCCGGAATCCGGGCCGGGGCCCAGCTCCGCCCGCAGCGGCAGCGTGGCGGCCAGGCAGAGCCAGAGTTCCCCATTGCGCCCACGGGGCAGGCGGCGGATCAGCAGGCAGCCCCGCTCGATCCGGGCCGAGAGTCCCAGGGCGGCGAAGGCGGGCTGGGCAAAGTAGTCCCGTTCCTCCGCCAGCAGCGGGCGAAAGCGCAGCCGCAGCGTGGCTTCCTCCGGCGGCTTGCCCAGGGGCAGCAGACGGAGGCTGCGCCGCTCCCCGGCCTCCGCCCGGCTCAGGCGCACCGAGAGGCTGCTGCGAAAGCGGGGGTGCAGCGCCGCCAGCTCCGCCGATTGATCCGTGAAGCGCCAACGGAAGCGGAGCGGCTCCCCCGCGTCCGGGGCGGGGAGCAGGGGCCAGTCCTGCCCGTCCAGCCAAAGCCGGAAGTCCATGCCCCGGTCCAGGTCCAGGGGACTGAGGCCCGGAACGTAGGGGGAGACGCGCCCCCAGCGGGGACGGCACAGGCCGGTTTCGGCAAACAGCAGACTGTAATGGTCCCCGGCCAGCAGACAGCAGCGGGGGCGCAGGAAGTCCGTGCCCACACCCTCCCGGCTCCAGCCCTGGGCCTCCGGGCGCGGGGGCGGACTTTGCCGCTCCCGGTGGCTCCGGCGCAGGACCCGGACGGACCAGGGGGTCTTTTCCTCCAGCAGTTGGCGGTAAGCGTCCATGGCCGGGTCGGCCAGGAAGCGCCGCTGCATCGCCCCACTGCACAGGGCGTTGTCGGCGGCCACCAGGCTCATGCCCTGGTGGTGGGCCATGACGCAGCGCAGCACCGCGCCGCCCTCCGCAGCCCGGCCCGGGCTCAGGTCCAGCGCCTCCCAGAAGCCCCAGCGCCCCCGCAGCCCCAGACCCTCCAGCCGCCGCAGATTCCGCAGCGCCGCCCCGGGGGCCACCGGCAGGGCCAGAAAGCTGCTGTAGGGCGAGACCACGAAGTCCTCGTCCATGCCCCGCCGCAGGGCCAGCCCGGCGCAGCCGTGGGCCTTGTAGCGGTAGCTCATGGCGCTGTCCAGGGCGGCGTAGGCGCTCTCGGAGCAGCCCCAGGGGGCGCGCATGGCTTTTGCCCGGCGGCGCTGGACATAGAGGCAGTAGCGGGCGCTCTCGTGCAGCAGACTGTGGGGGATCAGGGGCAGCAGCAGCTCCGGCATCAGGTACTCGAACATGGTGCCCGTCCAGCTGGCCATGCCCCGCCGCCGGCGATAGGCCAGCTGCGCCCGGCTGAGCCGCTGCCAGCATTCCCGCGGCACGTCCCCCCGCGCCACGGCCAGATAGGCGGTCAGCCGGGCCTCGGAGGACAGCAGGTCGTAGTGCCCTTCGGAAAGCTGCCCGGTCTCCGGGTCATAGCCGATGTGCAGCAGCCGCCGCTTCCGGTCATAGAGCGGCGCAAAGCCCATGGCCGCCGCCAGGGCATCGGCCCGCCGGGCCAGGGCGTTCTCCCCCAGCTCCCGCAGCCCGGCGCGCAGGGTTAGAAGCGAGGCGCAGAGGTTGCCGCTGTCCACAGTGGAGACGTAGCGGGGCCGCAGGGGCTCCAGCGTCTCCGTCTGATACCAGTTGTAGAGATGTCCCCGCCACTTGGGCAGGGCCTCCAGGGTCTCCAGCCCCCGGGCGATGCGGTCCAGGGCCGCGCCCCGCTCCGTCAGCTCCAGGTCCAGGGCGGCCAGCAGGCTGAGCAGCCCCAGGCCGATGTTGGTGGGGCTGGTGCGGTGGGCCGTGCCCGTGGGCGGGCGGTACTGGTGGTTGTCCGGCGGCAGACCGTGTTCCGCCGCCGTCATGAAGTCGTCGAAATAGCGCCAGGTGTCGGATGCGCAGCCCAGGAGATAGTCCCGCTCCTCCGCCCGCAGGGCCCGACCCTCCGGGTTCGGCAGGGAGAGCAGATAGGCGCTGGCGGGCGTGAAAATCCAGAGCAGCCCCGCCGCCTTGCCGATGACCCCGGGGGCCAGAAGCAGCAGGGACAGGCCCGTCAGCGGCGCGGGCCAGAGGGCCAGATAATGACCCCAAAGCCCGGCGCGCTTTTGCTCCGCCTGGGCGGCGGTCTGCCACTCCAGCAGCTTCCGACGGCTGACCAGCATCCGCCACAGGGCTTTGACGATGGCCGCGCCGGAGCAGAAGGCCTCGGCGGGCAGGAGCAGCAGCCGCAGCAGCGTCCGGGCCAGGGCCCCGCCCATGCCCAGGAACAGGGCCGGGGAGAAGGGGCGCTGGGGCGCGTCGGGCTGGCGCAGGGGGGCGGATGCCGCCAGCAGCAACAGCTCCGTCAGCAGCGCCGCCAGCGCGACGGCGGCGGCCAGGGCCATGCCGCCGCCAGGCAGCAGGAACCCGGCCAGCAGCGCCTGATAGGAGGCCACCGGCACCAGGGAGCGGCGCAGGGAATCGAAGAGCCGCCAGCGCCGCAGGGCGGGAAGGCCCCGTCCCCGGCCCAGCAGCCAGGGCAGGTTTTGCCAGTCGCCCCGGACCCAGCGGTCCTGCCGGGCGTACCAGGGCAGCACCCGGCCGGGAAAGCCGTCGGAGAGCTCCACGTCCCCGGCGTAGCCCGCCCGGAGGAAGGCCCCCTCCACCGCGTCGTGGCTCAGCAGACAGTTCTCCGGCACCCGCCCGTCCATGCAGGCGAGAAAGGCGTCCACCTGGATCAGGCCCTTCCCGGCAAAGCCGCCGCAGTCCCAGCGGTCCATATACAGCTCCCCGGCGGCCCCCTCGTAGGGGTCCACGCCCCCCTGTCCGGCGAAGACCCGGGAGAAATCGCTGCGCACCGCGTCGGCCAGGCGCAGACCCAGCCGGGGGGAGAGAATGCCGTAGCCCTCCCGGACCATGCCCCGCTCCTGGTCCAGCACCGGCGCGTTGAGGGGGTGGAGCAGGGCGCCCACCAGGGAGCGGGCCGCGCCGGGGGAGAGGCGGCTGTCGCTGTCCAGGGTCAGCAGGAAGCGCGTCCCGTCCAGTTTGGCCGCGTCCCCGGCGGCCACCTGCACCCCGGAGGGTCGGCCCCGCAGCAGACGCATGGTCTCCAGCAGCGCGCCGCGCTTGCGCTCCCAGCCGCACCAGCGCCCCTCCCGGGTCTCCGTCCGGGGCCGGGTCAGCAGGTAGAAGCCCCCGCCCCAGCGGCGGTTCAGGTCCTCCACGGCCTGGGCGGCAGCGCGCAGCGTCTCGTCCTCGCCGGGTTTTTGCGCTTCGTCGGCGTCGGGCAGGTCCGCCAGCAGGGCGTAGCGCAGTTCCGGCCCGCAGTCCCGGCTCAAAAGCGCGCACTCCTCCAGCCGCCTGGCCAGGGCCGGGCCGTCCTTGGGGGCGCACAGCAGCGCGGAAATGACGCAGAGGCTCCGCCCCTCCGGGGGCAGCCCGTCTTCCAGCGCCAGCCGGGGCAGCGTGCGCGGCGGGGTGTGCCGACTCAGCAGGAAGTCCAGGGCGCTTTTCACCAGCTCCGAGACCGGGAGCAGCAGCAGGGGGAAGCTCAGGGCGCTGTGTGTGGCGAAGGCCGCCAACAGGGACAGGGCCAGCGTGGCCAGGGCGATGGCCGCGGGATACCAGCGCCCTTCCCGCTTCGGGGCGGCGTGGCCCAGGGGGGCGCGGTACAGCCACCAGCCCACATGGGCCTGGGGACCGGACCCCGCCCGGGCCAGGGACAGCACCCGCTTTGCCGCCAGGGTCTCGGGCAGCCCGTGCCTCCGGGCCAGCCGGGCCAGCTGCCGCCGGTAGTCCGCCCGGGCGGTTTCGGTCATCCGGGCGTAGACGCCCGCCGGATCTTCGCGCAGCGCAGCTTCCACCGGGTCTACGGCCTCCGCCAGCGCGGCGAAGTCCGTGTCGGCGCTCTTGCGCAGGGCGGTGATGCACCACTCCGCCTCCCGGGCCAGCTCCGGGGGCTGCGCGTCCGCCAGGGCGGCCCGGTAGAGCCGGGGCAGGCGCAGCAGCAGCGCGCAGCGCAGTCCCGCGCCCAGCTGGCCCAGCTCCGCCCACTCCAGGGACAGGGCGCGCTGAAAGTCCGTCAGATAGCGGGCCATGCGCTGCTCGGTCAGTCGCAGCGGTCCCGCCTCCAGCAGCCCTTCCCAGAGTTGCAGCAGCACAGTCCGCTCCCCGGCGCAGCGCAGCTCCCGGCTGGCTCCCAGGGCCCGGACCGCCTCCATGCCCTCCCGGCGGGCCAGATAGTCGTTGTCCAGCAGCCAGCGCACCGCCGGGGGCATGGCGGGGATGCCCTCCCATTTCAGCGACAGCGCTTTGTGCAGCCGGGCCAGCTCCCGCAGCGTGCGCCGCAGCAGCGCGGCCTCCCGTCTGCCGCTGCCGAAGCGGTCCGGCCGCAGGGCCCTGGCCCGCTGCTGCGCCCAGCTCTCCAGCTGCGCGTCGTCGATGCTCCGTCCGTGGTATTCCGCGTTCATGACGCTTCGCCCCCATTCTTTCATCCTGACGCTCAGTTTGCCCGGATTGGAAGGAAATGATACGTGTCAGAGGGAAAGCGTGTCAGCGGGGACGGTGTGTGCGGGGATCAGGACAAAGCAGGGAACGCCGTCCTTGTCGTTCCGCAGCTGAGTCTCCCCACGAGAATGCATTCGGGCAAATCCGCAGACGCATTGACCAGCGTTTCGCGGATTCGCCCGAAGTTGTGGAGGAAGTGGGGATCGCTGCGCGGCGCGCCGGGGTCGGCGCGCCCTACAGGGGGTATGCAGATTCACCGAAGGTTGGCAATATCGTTGCCGCAGCTGCGTTGGTCCGGTCATGGGCTGGACGCCGAACCCTACAAAACAAAGCGCCCTCTCCCGGTCCCTCCCCCAGCGGGGGAGGGTGTCGCCCACAAGGGCGACCGGAGAGGGAGAACGTGACGGGATTGCAATGCGGAAATGAACGCAACTGGAGGGTGTGCGAACGATTGTACCGTCTGCTGGCGGTCACGTTCTCCCTCTTCCGTCATCCGCCTCGCGGGGGATCGGCGGATGCCACCTTCCCCCGCTGGGGGAAGGAAGGGGGAACGCGCAGCGGCCCTGTAGGGGGCGGCGTCCCGACGCCCCCGCAGCAGCGGCGGGTTTTCAATAAACGTTCGGCGAATCCGCACATACCCGGTAGGGAACGCCGGGGACGGCGTTCCCTACCGGGCTAGTGCGGATTTGCCGTAGGCGGAATCAAGTCGTTGCCGTGTGCTGCGGGGCCGTCGAGGACGCCGGCCCCTACAGGGGGCGGAGGCTTTTTTTGATCTGTCTGCAAAATGCAGCAGGGTGAGTCAACGAGAACATCCATGCCGCGAAGCCGCACACGAAATGCACGAAGAAAAGGACAAATGCCCATACTCTGAGGACATTTGCCCTTTTCTTCTCATTCACCGTCCCCGGCGACACTCCTGTCAGACTCTTCCCGCAGCGTGACCTCGGTGGCCCCCAGATAGCGGGCCAGGGCCACGTTGCTCCAGTGGGCCGGGTCGGGGCTCAGGTCGCCCTCCGGTTCCGCCGGGTCGAAGCGGCTGCCGCTGCCGTGGACGGCGGGGAGGGCAAGCTGCGTTTCTCCCTGGGCCAGCAGGGCGGCGGCCTCCCGCTCTCTGGCCGCGAAGGCCCCGGCGGTGGCTTGCAGTTTGGGCAGGGTCCGGGCCAGGGAGAACAGCAGCGCCCCGGCGCAGAGGAGGCCCAGGGCCAGGCCCAGGGCCGGGCGGGCACCGGGCTTCCGGTCCAGGGCCTGCCACAAGGCCGGGCGGGCATCGGCCTTCCAGTCCAGGGCCCGCCACAGGGAAAGGGCGGAGATCAGGAAGAAGACCAGGGGCCCGCTCAGAACCCGGTCGGGGATCTCCGGGGAAAAGGCCATGGCGTAGGCGGCGGCCAGACCCGCCAGCAGCCAGCCCAGGGGCAGGGCCAGCCGTCCCAGGTCCCGTCCGGGCCGCCGGAGAAAGGCCAAGAGCAAGGCCAGCCAGGCCAGCAGCCCCGGCCAGAAGGCCCGCAGCAGCCGCCAGCTGAGGCCCAGCGCCCGGCGCAGCAGCCCGCCCGGGCCGCCGAAGCCGCCGGCGCTGTCCAGCCGGTTCAGCTCTCCGGGGGCCAGCAGCATCAGCCCCAATCCGATCACGCAGCCCAGCAGCCCGGTCCAGACCCAGAGAGGGAGGGGCTGCTTCGTCAGCGCCCGGCGCACAATCAGCAGGGCGATGAGGACGATCAGGGCGCAGGCGGTGTTTTCGTTGGTCCAGCCCGCCAGGACGCCCCCGGCCAGGGCCGCCGGGGCCGCCGGAACCGGGCGGCGGGGGAGGGCGCGGCCTTCCTCCAGGCGGCGGAAGGGGATGAGGTAGAGCAGGATCAGCCCCACGCCGTAAAGGTAGTTGGCCGCCCCGGTGAGCCAGAGGAAGCTCTCCCCGAAGGCGGGGGTCAGGAGCCAAAGCCCGCCGAAGGCCGACAGCCAGAGTCCGGGCCGGATCTGCCGCAGACTGCCGCAGGCGTGATAGCAGATCAGCGTGACCAGGCCGCCGAAGGCCAGGGGATTCAGGATGTGAAACGCTTCCTTCCCCAGCCACAGGAACAGGTGGGCCAGAAAATGCACCGGCAGCCGCCCGTTCACCCGCTGGTAGTGGATGCCCAGGGACTCGAAGATGTCCCCGAAGGAGCGGATGGGGGCCTTGGTCAGAAAGTTCACCGCGTAGGCGTAGTCGTCCCGCATCAGGCTTGTCTGGGCGTTCAGGAGCGCAAAGGCGGTCAGGGCCAGGGCGACCAGGCCCCACCCGGCCAGCCGCGCCCGGCTCGCCGCGTTCGGTTCGCGCATGGTGGCTGTCCTCTTTTTCTACAGGTTGGCCCCATGATACCACGCCCGGCGGCCCCTGACAAGGCCGGGAATGTGCGGCGATGGCGCGGCATAGACTGTGGGGAGAAGTCAGGGAAGGGAGCGGGCGCGGATGGAAATGGGTACGGGGATGAGCGCACGGGGGACGGCCCAGGGCCGGGACGGCGGCGGAAAGAGCGCCCCGGCGCGGCAGACGCCGGAGCGGCCCCACGAGCTGACGCTGACCGGGCGGCGGAAGCTGACGGTCAGCGGGGTGGACGACGTGGAGCGCTTTGACGAGCAGGAGATCGTCATGCGCTGCGGCGGGACGCTGCTGGTGGTGGGGGGCGAGGAGCTGTCGGTCAGCCGCCTGAGCGTGGAGAGCGGGGACGTGTCCATCGCCGGGCGCATCAGCTCTTTGATTTATGAGGAGGCCCCCGCCGGGCGCGGCGGCTTCTGGGGCCGGATTTTCCGGGGCTGAGGGCCGATGGGCAATCCGCTGTCGGCGCAGATTTTGCTGCTGGCCGCCACGCTGCTGACGGGCCTGGCCCTGGGCGCCTGCTACGAACTGCTGCGGCTGCTGCGGCAGCGTCTGGGGCTGCTGGCGGGGCTGGGGCTGGACCTGGGCTTCTGCCTTTCCTTCGGCGCGGCGCTGTTTCTGCTGGGCATGGGGCCGGGGGACGGCAGGCTGCGGCTTTTCATGCCGCCCCTGGCGCTGCTGGGCATGGGACTGTGGTTCCGCCTCTTCGGCGGCCCTGCCCGCCGCCTGGCCGGGGGCGCGCTGGACCGCCTGGGGGCGAGCCTGGGCCGGATGCTCCGTCCCCTGGGCCTGCCGCTGAAAAAAATTCGGATTTTTTTCAAAAGGGGCTTTTCTTTTTTGCGGAATTGGTTTACAATAACAGGCAAACGACGGAAAAAACGCCGCTCCCCGGCAACGATACGCCGGAGGGAGGCAAAGGAGACGCCCTATGAAGTTCAAACGCGCCAGCTTTTGCATCAAGATCGTGATCCTCGCCATGCTCGTCTACGGCTCCATCTCCCTCATCAGCGCACGGGAGCGCACCGCCATGGCGGAGACGGACCGGGCGGCGCTGCAAGCGCAGGTGGACGCCCTGCTCCGGGAGAACGCGGAACTGGAGTATGACATCGCCCACGCGGGAGACCCCACGGTCATCGCGGAGATCGCCCGGACCAAGCTGGGCCTGGTCATGCCCGGTGAGAAGATCCTCTACGACGTGGGAAACTGAATCACCGAAAAAACCAGCATCCCCCGGTTTGTCCGGGGGATGCTGGTTTTTCAGAACACGTCTTCTTTCACCTGGGCCGGAGGGGTCTCCAGCTCTTTGGGGTGGGAGAGGTAATACTTCATATATTTCATAGAGCTGACCAGATAGGCCCCGTCGCAGATGCGCTCGTCCATGCTGACCCGGTAGTCCACATACTTCCGCTCCACGGGCGTGCCGCTGCGGTCCAGCTCATAGGCCTTGCGCTTGCTGCCGAAGGCCACGAAGAAGGGCAGATTGCCGAAGTTGTAGATGTGGTGATAGACCGGGGGCGTGCCCAGGGAACCCAGGTCGGTGATGATGAAGCTGCCGTGGAAGGGGCTGGCGTCCAGCAGGGAGCGGGGGATGATGTCGAAATAGTCCATGAGCTTCAGCACCCCCACGGCGAAGCGCAGCAGGGGGCCGGGGATCTTCATCAGCCCTGCGGCCACGTCCTCGGTGCTGCTGTCGCTGTCGGCGGCCTTGACCTCCTCGATCTTCTCGTTCATCTTGCGGTACACGTCGAAGACCGTGTCCGCCGGGTCGAAGATGACCTTGATGGCGGTCTCTTCCGCCTCCACGGTCATGCTCTTTTTGACGATCATCACCACTTCGATGTTGTTGCGGGCGAAGATCTTCTGGGCGCTGATGAAGCGGTTCACGCCGGGGCACTGGCTCACGGTGCGGACGTAGGAGGCGATGAAGAGGTGGAGCAGGCCCAGGCCCTTCCAGCCCTGCCGCCGCAGCTCCCGAATCCAGGTCTCCACCTCCGTCAGCTCCAGCGCGTCGGAGTAGTAGTTGGTGGCGTCGTTGCGGCTTTTCATGATATAGGGCATAAACCGTTGGAAGGGCGAGAGGGAGCGCAGCAGTCTGCCGTCCCGCCGGTCGCCAAAGCGCCGTTTTTCATATCTGTCTGCCATGGTGCATTCTCCGTTCCGAAAGCGCTGCCCCGGACGCGGGGGCGCGCAGGGTCTGCCGCAGGGATGCGCGGCATTGTCCTTTTATTATACAGGATCACGCGGCGTCTGGCAAGCTGTTTCTTTTTTTCGTCAAACGAAGGCGAAAGAAGCTGCGTTTCAGAAAAGACGCGCACTGGCCGGGGGGCAGCGGCAACCCGGACCGGTGCGCGTGGATGCGCCCGGACCGCCGCGTCCCGAAGGCCGGGCGCGGCGGTCCGGGCGTCGGCGCAGGCTTTCCCTCAGTCCAGGATGCGCACGGACTCGATCACCGGCTGCTCCGCCGCCGGGATGGTGCCGTTGTTGTCGGTGGGGCTGGCGTCGGCGGCGATCTGATCGGCCACCTCCATGCCCGCGACGACTCTGCCGAAGGCGGCGTACTGGCCGTCCAGGGAGGCGGACACGTCGGCCACGGTGATGAAAAACTGGCTGCTGGCCCCGTCCATGTCCCGGCCCGGGCGGGCCATGGAGATGGTGCCCCGGATGTGGCTCAGGTCGTTGTCCACGCCGTTGGCGGAGAACTCGCCCCGGATGGTGACGCCGCTGCCGCCGGTGCCGTTGCCCGCCGGGTCGCCGCCCTGGATCATGAAGCCGTCCATGATGCGGTGGAAGGTGAGGCCGTCATAGAAGCCCTCCCGGGCCAGGCGGACGAAGTTGGCCACGGTGATGGGGGCCTTGTCCGGGTAGAGCTCCAGCGTGATGACGCCGTAGTCCCGGACCGTGAGTTCGGCGGTGATCGAACGGGGGTCCAGGTCGCTGTCGGAGGCGGGGGGCGTCTCGATGGGCAGATTGCCGTCGGTGGCGGGGAGGATCTGCACGGGGATGTCGCCGTCGGAGACCGGGACGTAGCTGTTGTCCGGGTTCGCGGTCACGGCGGGCTGGGTCCCGCCGCCGCAGGCGGTGAGGACGGCCAGGCAGAGCAGGGCAAGCAGGATGGGCGTCAGTCGTTTCATGGGGCTATATTCCTTTCTGATATCGGTAAGGAAAGCATAGCATGGCCCGGCTGGATTTGCAAGGAAAAAACCGGGAAAGGCAGATGCGCATGACAAAAAACCGGAAGCCGCGAACTCTGCCGCCGGGGGGGGCCGTTTTCGCAGTGTATCTCCCGCCCGGTTTCCGCGCTGCGCCGTTCCCCCTTCCGCCGCGCATTGCGGGATTTCCACAATTTCAATCAGGACAGTTTGTGAAGAATGCCGCAAATTCGGGCTATGGTGGAAATGAGCCAAAAAACGCTTGTACTTTCAGACCCCTTGTGGTAGAATACTCACAAACTTTTTGAACTGCTGCGCCTGCCTGGGAATTCTGCGCAAAACCGGGCGGACGGAACGCGGTTTTTGCGCGTTTTTTGTATTATCCGCACACTTCCCGTGCGCGTAATAAAAATGTTTTAGGAGGAACATGAGAGATGAGCAAGACACTCACCAAGACCCTGGCTCTGGTGCTGGCTCTGGTCATGGTTCTGGCCCTGGCCGCCTGCGGCGGCACCCCGGCCACCCCCGCGACCGACGCCCCCGCCACCGACGAGCCCACCCCCGTCGATGTCCCGGAGACCGACGAGCCCACCGTCGAGCCCACCGACGAGCCCGTTGAGGACGAGCCCGTGATGCCCGAGTACAGCTTCGACAACGACGGCGAGTATGCCCGCGTGGACGACGAAGACGTCTACGAGTGGGCGCTGGGCGAGTATGCCGAGCTGCTGGCCGACGCCGAGAGCGAGGACAACACCGTGGACGAGCGCTTCGTCAAGATGGCGAAGGCCGAGGCCGCCCTGCTGGACAGCGCGGTGATGATCCCCAACACCACCCAGAACGGCGCTTACACCATCAGCCGCATCGCCCCCCGCACGAAGCCTTATGTCCAGTGGGGCAACGATGACGACCGCTGGTTCGGCTATGTCATCTCCGCCGACGACTTCCTGACGCCCGAAGAGCGCGACGTGTTCTGGGATGCCTGGAATGCCGCCGTGGCCGGGGAAGGTGAGTATGATCCCAAGGCCATCATGGAAGAGCTGGGCCACGAGATCGCCACCGACTACACCTATACCTTCACTACCGCCCCCGTCACTCTGGACTGGCTGAACACCTCCTCCCAGGCTGACACCGAGATCACCGTCCAGACCGTCACCGGCCTGGTGCAGTATGACAACCTGAACCGGATGCAGCCCGCCCTGGCCGAGTCCTGGGAGGTCAGCGACGACGGCCTGACCTACACCTTCCACATCCGCCCGGGCGTGTACTGGTACACCTCTGAGGGCACCGAGTACGCCGAAGTGACCGCCAATGACTTCGTGGCCGGTTTCCAGCACATGATGGACACCCAGGCCGGTCTGGAGTGGCTGGTGGAGGGCGTCGTGGCCGGCGCCGGCGATTACCTGTACGAGGGCGGCAGCTTTGAGGACGTGGGCTACAAGGCCGAGGACGACTACACCCTGGTCGTCACCCTGGAGAAGCCCACCAGCTACTTCCTGACCATGCTGACCTACTCCTGCTTCCTGCCCATCTGCGACAGCTTCTATCAGGCCCACGGCGGCGTGTACGGCATCGAAGAGTATGCCGAGGCTTCCGCCGACACCAATGCCTACACCTTCGGCAAGTCCACCGACGTGTCCAGCCAGGTCTACTGCGGTCCCTTCCTGCTCCAGAAGCTGCAGCAGGACAGCGAGATCCTGGTCATCCGCAACGAGAACTACTTCGACAACGACAAGACCATGCTGGACTCCATTAAATGGGTCTATGACAACGGCGAGAACATGACCGCCACCTACAACGACACCGTGGCCGGCGTCTACGCAGCCGTGCTCCTGACCGAGGCTTCCGGCACCCTGGCTCTGGCCAAGGAGGACGGCAACTTCGACAAGTACGCCTACATTTCCGAGACCACTTCCACCACCTACTTCGGCGGCCTGAACCTGAACCGCGGCACCTTCGCCCTGGAGAGCGGCGCCGCTGCCTCCGAGAAGACCGAGCAGCAGAAGATCGACACCGCCACCGCCCTGCAGAACAAGGCCTTCCGTCAGGCCCTGCAGTTCGCCTTTGACAAGGGCACCGTCAACGCCACCAGCCGTGGCGAGGACCTGAAGTACACCAACCTGCGCAACATGTACACCCACCCCGAGTTCGTCTCCCTGTCCGAGGACACCGAGGTGGACGGCGTGAGCTTCCCCGCCGGCACCTTCTACGGCGAGATGGTTCAGTACTTCCTGGACGAGATGGGCTCTCCCATCCAGGTCGCCGACCAGATCGACGGCTGGTACAATCCTGAGGCTGCCCAGGCCGCTCTGGAGCAGGCGCAGGAGGAGCTGGGCGATCTCGTCAGCTACCCGATCATCATCGACGTGGTGTACTACTCCGCCTCCGACGCCAACACCGCTCAGGCTCAGGCCTACAAGTCGGTCATCGAGGACACCCTGGGCGCTGAGAACGTGCAGGTTAACCTGATCGAGACCACCACCTCTGCGGACTTCTACGCATGCGGCTACCGCGCCAGCAACGGGGAAGCCGGTAACTTCGACATGTTCTACGGCTCCGGCTGGGGTCCCGACTACGGTGATCCCTCCACCTACCTGGATACCTTCCTGGGCGAGGGCGCCGGTTACATGACCAAGGTCATCGGCCTGTTCTAAGCATGATTCACCGATCCGGCGGCGAACCGCCGCCGGACCGGGAACGGGAGATACATAGGAAGGCTTCGGCTTTCCTATGTATCTCATTCCGGCACTTCTCCGATTTAGTGTCCAAAATTTTCCCTTACCCAAAACCAAGCTCCAAAGGGTTAAGCTCTTTCCACAACCGGGGAGGGCGGCGCGGCGGCTTTCCCCCGGCGGTTGGGGGCGGAGCTTAACCCTTTGCACAGCGGCGCAAACAGAGGAGAGAGGAGGCGCGCCTCCCCCCCAGGGGAGAGCACAAGCGGCGTATGAAAAAGTATATGCTCAAGCGGATCCTGTTCTCGATCTTCTCCCTGCTGGTCGTGGTCATGGTGGTCATGCTGCTGGTTTACAGCCTGATCGAGCGCAGCGTCATTTTCCAGACCGACGACCTGTGGAACAAGAAGAGCGGAAACGACCGGTCCATCTACGAGTACACCCAGTATCAAAAATACGGCTATCTGAACTGGGTGAACTACACCAGCTTCGTTCAGAACAAGTACATCGCCGAGTATGGCCCGGAGACCTATTCCAAGGAAAAAGCCTACACCAGCGACGTGAAGGCCGTCCAGAATGCGGAGACCTACCAGGACAACGCCACGGTGCAGGAGTTCATCGAGAAGTATTCCGCAGAGGGCTACCAGATCAAATATCTGGCCCCGGAGGTCTTCAAATCCGGCCGCGTGAAGCCCGGCGGCACCGGCTATCTGCTGGCCGTGCAGGAGAAGAACCCCCTGCTGCGGCTGGTGGACTACATCGCCGGATTCTTCACCGTCGAGACGGTGAACGACGTGACCGACCCGGAGCTGACCGCAGAGCAGCGGGGCATTCGCCTGGAAGCCGACCCCTATTCCGGCCTCTTCGCCGTGACGGGTTCCGGTACCACCCACAAGTATCTCCTCTATTTTGACGAGCGCTTCCCCTTCGTCCACCAGAATTTCCTGCACATGAACCTGGGCACCAGCTTCACCACCTATCGCGGGCAGGAGATCACCGGCGTCATCGAGTCGCCCACCGGCGAGCTGAGCGCCATACGCCAGCAGTTCCCGGCGAAGATCGGCACGGACGAGTATACCAACACCGCCATCGACTTCCACTCCGTCCGCTACAACACCGCCATCCTCAGCGAGATGGAGAAGCAGAACTTCACCGACAAGTACACGGTGTACAGCTACAAGCGCAGCGGCCTGAGCATGATCGAGAACTCCTTTGTCATCGGCCTGATCGCTACCGCCATCGCCTACGCCCTGGGTTTGCCCCTGGGGATGCGCATGGCCCGGCGGAAAGACAAGCTGGCCGACAAGCTGGGCAACCTCTACATTATCTTCATCATGGCCGTTCCCAGCCTGGCCTACATCTTCATGTTCGCCGCCCTGGGCACCACGCTCCTGGGCCTGCCCTATAAGTTCGCCAACGCCCAGGTGAAGATCCTGGCCTACGTCCTCCCGACCATCTCTCTGGCCCTGCCGCAGATCGGCAACCTGATGAAGTGGATGCGCCGCTACATGATCGACCAGATGAACTCCGACTATGTGAAGTTCGCCCGGGCCGAGGGCATGAGCGAGAAGGAGATCTTCCATATCCACATCTCCAAGAACGCCTTCATCTACCTGGTCCACGGCGTCCCGGCCAACATCCTGATCTGTCTGGTGGGCGCGATCATCACCGAAGGCGTCTACGGCGTGCCCGGCGTGGGCCGTCTGCTGACCACGGCCCTGACCCAGCACGACAACGGCATCATCATCGCCTGCACCGTGTTCTACACCTTCCTGAGCATCATCTCCATCATCCTGGGCGACCTGCTGCTGGCGAAATACGATCCGAGAATTTCCCTCTCTGAGGAAGGAGGCGGCGGAAGATGAGCAATCTGCAGGAGACCGTACAGAACAGAGAAGAACTCTTCCAGTTCATCGACACCGACTCCATCACCTCCGAAAAGATCATCGCCCCGCGCTATTCCTACTGGCGCAGCGTGTTCCGGGTCTTCTTCCGCAAGAAGACCAGCATCGTCATGCTGGCGCTGCTGGTGTTCATCCTGCTGGTGAGCTTCATCATGCCCTCCTTCTGGCCCTATGACCCCTTTGAGAACGTGACCAACGCGGCCACCTACAGCCTCACCCCGGCCAAGGCCATGGACTACTTCGGCGGCTTCTCCTTCAAGTGGCTGCTGGGCACCGGCGCCATGGGCAACTCCATCCTCTACGGCATCGTTTCCGGCGCCCGGACCAGTCTGCTGCTGGCCGTCATCTGCGCGGCCATCAACATGACCATCGGCATCATCATCGGGGCGATCTGGGGCTACAGCAAGAAGTTCGACTCCGTCATGCTGGTGGTGTACAACATCATCGCCAACGTGCCCTACATCCTGCTGATCACGGTGCTGGTCTACGTCATCGGTTCCGGCTTCTGGAGCTTCGTCTTCGCCCTGACCGTCACGGGCTGGCTGTCCATCGCCTACTTCTTCCGTACCCAGGTGATGATCATCCGCGACCGGGAGTACTCCCTGGCCTCCCGCTGCCTGGGTACGCCGGTGAACCGGGTCATCAGCAAGAACATCCTGCCCTTCCTCACCAGCGTCATCGTGACCCTGCTGGCCTCCGAGCTGCCCAGCTATATCTCCATGGAGGTCTTCCTGAGCTACATCGGCGTGGGCCTGAGCGCCAACGTCCCCTCCCTGGGCCGCATGATCCAGAACGCCCAGAGCGCCTTCCTCACCTATCCGTGGCAGTTCTGGCCCCCCGTGGCCGTGGCCAGCGCCATCACCATCATCCTCTACGTGCTAGGTCAGAATCTGGCGGACGCCTCCGACCCGCGCACCCACATGTAAGGAGGCGGCAGCATGAGCAACGAGACCAACAACAGGAGAGTGCTGCTCTCCCTCCGGAACGTGGACGTGAAGTTCAACGTCCGAGGCCGCATCCTCACCGCCATCCGCAACGTCAGCCTGGACATCTATGAGCACGAGTCCCTGGCCATCGTGGGCGAGTCCGGCTCCGGCAAGTCCGTGCTGACCAAGACCTTCGCCGGGATGCTGGATTCCAACGGCTTCATCCCCAACGGCTCCATCATCTTCTCCGACGACGAGATCTCCAAGACCGACGTGACCCTGACCCCGGCCAACCGCAAGCTGCTGGACCGGCTCATCGACATGCTGAACCGCCACTCCCCGCTGGAGCGCGGCGCGGCGGAATTCCGCGCCATCCGGGAGAAGGAGCACGCCATCGAAGCCGCCCAGGGCCTGAGCGTGGATGAGGAGGCCGACTTTGCCGCCCGCATCAAAGAGCTGGGCGACGACATCGTGGACCGGAACAACTACCTCTGGACCCTGGACCGCCGGGCCGACGCGGCGGAGTTCGCCGAGACCCAGGCGAAGATCCGGGCGCTGGCCGGGAAGAAAGAGGCCGTGGAGCGGGAGCGCGACGCGCTGAAAAAGCAGCGGGCCGCCGCCTACAAAGCGGATACCGCCCGGAAAGCCGCCGACCAGCAGGCCCTGCAGGCCCTCCGGGCGAAGCGCGAGGAAAAGATCGCCGCGCCGGACCAGGCAGGCAAGCCTTACGGCCTGCGGGACGACGTGCTGGAGCGCAACCGGCGCATCGCCTATGAGATTTTGCTGTCCATTGACCGCTATCCCAAGCACGATCAGGTGCTGTTCCGCCGCCGTCTGGAGCGCAACTTCAAGTCCGCCATGTGCATCGGCGAGAACCTGAACGACCCGGAGATCCTGAACCGCATCTTCGAGGACGTGACCTTCCGGGTGGAGTTCCGCAGCTACGACGAGGCGGAGAACAAACTCCACGGCTATTCCATCATCGACTGCGCCAAGGTCAAGTACACCAAGGACTGGCAGCAGATTCGCGGCGCACGCATCGCCACGGTGTTCCAGGACCCCATGACCAGCCTGAACCCGGTCATCACCATCGGCAAGCAGATCATGACCGTCATCCAGAAGCACCAGCAGTGCTCCAACGCCGAAGCCCGGGAGCGCACCATCGACATCATGCGCAAGGTGGGCATCCCCAACCCGGAGGACCGCTTCGACGACTATCCCTTTGAGTATTCCGGCGGGATGCGCCAGCGCATCGTCATCGCCATCGCCCTGTCCTGCCAGCCCAAGATTCTGATCTGCGACGAGCCCACCACCGCCCTGGACGTGACGATCCAGGCGCAGATCCTCCGACTCATCAAGGATCTGCAAAAGGAGCTGGGCTTCACCACCGTGTTCATCACCCACGACCTGGGCGTCGTCGCCAACATCGCCGAGCGCGTGGCCGTGCTCTACGGCGGACAGATCGTGGAGATCGGCTCCGTGGAGGACGTGTTCTACGACCCCCGGCACCCCTACACCTGGGCGCTGCTCAGCTCCCTGCCCCAGCTCTGCGAGAAGGGCACGGACCTGTTCTCCATCCCCGGCACCCCGCCCAGCCTCTACAACAAGATCGTGGGCGACGCCTTCGCCCCCCGCAGCCAGTACGCCATGGCCATCGACCTGAAGGAAGAGCCGCCCATGTTCCAGGTGAGCGAGACCCACTTCGCCAAGACCTGGCTCCTGGACCCCGCCGCCCCCAAGGTGGAGGCTCCGGCGAACATCCAGAACCTGCACGAGAAGATTTCAAAAACCTACATCGAGTACGAAGCGTAAGGAGGCGGGCGGTATGGAAACGACAAAGAAAGAAGTGCTGCTCTCCATCCAGAACCTGGATGTGGTGTTCGGCCGGGGCAAAAAGAGCTTCAAGGCCGTCTCCGACGTGAGCTTCGACATCTACAAGGGCGAGACCTTGTCCCTGGTGGGCGAGTCCGGCTCCGGCAAGACCACCATCGGCCGGGCCATCATGCGCATCAACCCCTGCTCCGCCGGGGCGATCTACTACAACGGCGAGAAGATCTCCGGCAAGCTGAGCCGCAAGGCCGACCGGGAGGTCATCCGCAAGATCCAGATGATCTTCCAGGACCCCGCCGCCAGCCTGAACGAGCGCGCCACCATCGAGTACATCATCTCCGAGGGCCTGTACAACTTCCATCTCTATAAGGACGAGCGCGACCGCATCGCCAAGATCGAAAAGGTCATCCGGGACGTGGGCCTGCTGCCCGAGCACCTGACCCGCTATCCCCATGAGTTCTCCGGCGGCCAGCGCCAGCGCGTGGGCATCGCCCGCAGCATTGTCATGGAGCCGGAATTCATCGTGGCCGACGAGCCCATCTCCGCCCTGGACGTGTCCATCCGCGCCCAGGTGCTGAACCTGCTGAAAAAATTCCAGAACGAGCGGGGCCTGACCTATCTGTTCATCGCCCATGACCTGTCCATCGTGCGCTTCATCTCCGACCGCATCGTGGTCATCTACAAGGGCCGCATCATGGAGATCGCCGAGACCGAGGAGCTCTTCTCCTACCCCCTGCACCCCTACACCAAGAGCCTGATCTCCGCCATCCCCATCCCCGACCCCATCATCGAAAAGAGCAAGCGCCTGTTCGTCTACTCCACCGATCTGCACGACTACTCCACCGAGCAGCCCGCCCTGGTGGACATCGGCAACGGCCACATGGTCTACGGCAGCCCCAGCGAGATCGAGAAGTACAAGGCCATCCGCTTCGGCGGCTGAGCGAACAAAGAGAAACCATCAAACCGGAGGGGCAAGCTTCTCCCAAGGAGGGAAGGGGCTTGCCCCTTCCGCAGTTTTGCGGGTGTTTCCGACCATCGGAAAACACCGCGAAAAACGGGAGGCGGAAGGCATGAGAGACATCCACGACATCACCGAGATCCGCGTCAGCGACAAGCACCTGACAGCGCGCACCGTGGCCTTTGTGCTGGCCCTGGTGCTGGCGGTGGGGGCCATCGCCTTCGGCGTCAGCCGCATCGGCGCGAAGGAGCCGGGCTGGTACGACGTGGAGGCCGCCGGGGACGACGAGACCGTGCTCTTTGGCCGCGCCCTGCGCTTCCGCTACCGCTTTCAGGGCAGCTCCGCCGCCATCAACGCGGAGCTGCGGGTCCTGCAAGGGGCTTACAGCGCCGCCCTCAAGCGCTGCGCGGAGCTGCTGGACCCGGTGGAGCGCTACCACGGCGTGGTGAATCTGGCCAGCCTGAACCACAGCCTGGGGGAGACCCTGACGGTGGACCCGGCGCTGTTCGCCGTGCTGACCGAGGCGCTGGCGCTGACGGAGCGGGGGGAGGGCTACAGCCTCTTTGCCGGGGGCCTGTACGCGGAGTGGGACAGCATCCGCTATCTGGACGAGCCCCAGCCCTTCGACCCCCTGGAAAACCCCGACGAGGCCCGGCGGCTGGAGACGCTGGCCCAGCTGGCCCGGCGGCCCGGGGCCTTTTCCCTGACCGTGGTGGACGCGGAGACCTGCGCCCTGCGCCTGGACGCGGACGCGGCGGCCCGGACGGCGCTGGAGGAACTGGAACTGCTCGGCTGCATCCTGGACCTGAACCTGCTGCGGGACGCCTTCCTGCTGAGGATGCTGGCCGGGGAGCTGGAGCAGCAGGGTTACACCGAGGGCTATCTCAGCGCGGAAAACGGCCTGAGCCTGGCCCTGTCCGGCATGGAAGCCATCACCGTGGGGCTGTCGGGCCTGGGCGACAGGGGGCCGGAGTCCGCCGCGCTGCTGCCGCTGGAGGCCGGGCGCGCCTGCTGCGCGGTCCACGCCTTTCCCACGGCGGCCCTGGGCTATGGGCGCTATCAGCTGACCGACGCGGCGGGGCGGACGGTCTACCGCCACCCCTGGCTGGCCTCCGACGGGGCCTTCCCCGGCGTGCTGCTGTCGGCGGCGCTGCTGGGGGAGGACCCGGTGGATGTCTGCTATGACGCCCTGCGGCTCTTTGCCTGCGAAACCCCGGAGGCGGTGGAGGCCCTGGCGTCCGCGCTTCCCGAAGCAGCGGCCTGGACCCTGGACGGGGAGGCACGATTGGTGCATTTCAACGCCGGGGCTGCCGAAGCGGGGCTGGAGGCCGACGCGAACTACGGCTGGAGTCCGGCGGCATGAAGGTCCATCTGCTGCGCATCGACGCGCTGACCGAGTCGGACGCAGCGGCGCTGCGGGAAGTCTTTCCCCGTCGCGTGGCGGCGGCAGAGCGGCTGGGCCGGGAGCCGGACCGCCGCCGCGCCCTGGCTGCAAGCTGGCTGCTGCGCCACGCGCTGGGGCTGGAAGACGAGGGGCGCTTACAGTATGGCCCGCGAGGCAAGCCTCTGGCCGTGGGCTGCCCGCCCTTCAGCCTCTCCCACAGCGGGGACTATGCCCTGCTGGCGGTGGGGGAGGCGGAGCTGGGCGCGGACATTGAGCGGGTAGACCCCCGGCGGATCTGGGCGCTGCGCCGCCTGAGCAGCCCGGAGGAGGTCGCCTGGGCGGGAGAGAACCCGGCGCGCTGGTTTCAGCTCTGGACCTGGAAGGAGGCCGTGATGAAGGCCGGCGGCCTGGGTCTGGCCCTGTCGCCGCGCAGCCTTTGCGTCCTGCCCTTCGCGGCGGGCGAGCGCGTGGCGGCGGCGGGCGGGACCTGGTACGCCGTGCCCGTGCAGGGGCCGGAGGGCTACGCCGTGGGGATCTGTTCCGCCCGTCCGGGGGAGTCCGCCGTCCTGCGGGACTGGAGCGGCCTGGCTTGACCTGACGGCTGGATGCGCCGGGCCTTGAAAAAAGAACCGGACTCCTGCTGTGGGCCGTCGGGGACGCCGGCCCCTACAGACCCCGTCGCTTTGGCTGCGGACTTCTTTTTGTCGGCACATTTCCCGGTTTCGCAGCGGCTTTGACGCACAATCCGAACCACGTCCGGCGCATACGCAAGGTCTCGCGCCGCGCTTGCAATCTCCGACTGCATTTGCTATAATAGAACTCCGTCTTTTGGTTTGACGGAGCTTGTTTTTTTGAGGGAGGGGAGGAAGGATGAGAAAAGCACGCGAAAAGCGCCCGCCGCTGCTGCGGCCCCTGCTGCGGCGCTATGCCGGGTCCTATCTGCTGGGGCTGCTGACATTGTTCCTGGTGGACTATGTGAACCTCTTCATCCCCCAACTCATGGGCGAGGTGACGGACGGGCTGGCCGTGCAGGGGATGGACGCCGCCGGGGTGCTGTCTCTGGCGCTGCGCATCGTGCTCTGCGGCGCGGTGGTGGCGGTGGGGCGCTTTTTCTGGCGCTACTTCCTCTTCGGCTCGGCCCGAAAGATCGAGCGGGAGCTGCGCAACCGGCTCTTTGCCCGGCTGGAGACTTTGTCCCAGCGCTATTTCAACGAGCACAAGACCGGGGACCTGATGAGCTACTTCACCAACGACCTGGAGGCCGTGCGGGTGGCCATTGGGCCGGAGGTGGTCTCCGCCTTTGACGCGGTGGTGCTGACCATGCTGGTGCTGTACCGGATGCTCACCTACGTCTCCGTGGAGCTGACCCTCTACTGCCTGATCCCCATGGGCGTCATCGCCTTCTTCGGCTATTTCTTTGGGGAGGCCATGGAGCGCCGCTACGCGAAAATGCAGAAGGCCTTCGCCCTGCTCAGCGACCGGGTGCAGGAGAGCCTCAGCGGGGAGCGGGTCATCAAAGCCTTTGTGCAGGAGCAGCGGGAGGCGGAGGCCTTTCGCCAGGTGAACGAGCACAAGCGCCGGACCACCCTGGACGTGGTGAAGCTGGACATGGCCTTCGGCCCGGTGCTGCGGCTGCTGGTGGGGGTCACCTACGTCATCGCCATTGTGGTGGGCGGCCGCCTGACCCTGGCCGGGGAGATGAGCCTGGGCCGCTTCGTGGCCTTCAACCTGTACATCGGCTCCCTGGTCTGGCCCATGCTGGCCCTGGGCGACTCCATCACCTACATCTCCCAGGGCGTGGCCGGGATGCAACGCATCCACGAGGTCTACGACGCCCAGCCCGAGATCACCGACAGCCCGGAGCCGGACGACGTGACGGCCCTCAGCGGGGAGATCGAACTGGAGCACGTCAGCTTCCGCTTCCGGGAGGACCTGCCGGATTGCCTGCGGGACCTGAGCGTCCGCGTGGCCCCCGGGGAGACCCTGGCGGTGATGGGCCGCACGGGCAGCGGCAAGACCGCCCTGGTGAGTCTGCTGACCCGCAGCTACGACATCCAGAGCGGGTCCATCCGCTTCGACGGGCACGACATCCAAAACATCCCGCTGCGCGTGCTGCGGGAGAACATCGCCTGTGTGCCCCAGGACAACTTCCTCTTCTCCGACACCGTCCGGGGCAACATCGCCTTCGGCAAACCGGGGGCGGAGCAGGAGGAGATCGTCCGCGCCGCCGTGGCCGCCGACATCCACGACAACATCATGGACTTCCCGGAACGGTATGACACCGTGGTGGGAGAGCGCGGCGTCACCCTCTCCGGCGGGCAGAAGCAGCGCAGCAGCATCGCCCGGGCCCTGCTGAAAGACAGCCCCATCCTGATTCTGGATGACGCCCTCTCCGCTGTGGACACGGACACGGAGGAGACGATTTTGCGCAACCTGAAAACGCTGCGGGCGGGGAAGACCACCATCCTGATCGCCCACCGGGTCTCCACCGTGGCCAACGCCGACCACATCCTGGTGCTGGAGGAAGGGCGCGTCCGGGAGTACGGCAGCCACGCGGAGCTGATGGCGATCCCCGGCGGCGTGTTCCGCACGATGGCGGAGAAGCAGCAGCTGGAGCGCCAGCTGGATCTGGAAGACTGAAAGGGGGGGAGCGGCTATGGCAAACGCAGAGGAAGAGACGGGCGCGCAGGGCGTCCGGGGCGGAGTGCTCCGGCGGCTGTTCGCCTACGCGAAACCCCACTGGAGGCTGGCGGCCTTCTGCCTGGCCCTGGTGCTGCTGGTCACGGCGCTGGAGCTGCTGCGCCCCATCCTGATCGGCCGGGCCATCGACGACTACATCGAGGGCTATGACCGCCGCTACGCCTATGTGGACCCGGCCTCGGCCCCCATCCAATATGACGGACTGTCCCTCAGCAAGGACTATGACCCGGCGGGGGCGGAGACCTTCGCCCTGATGCTCTACGACGGGACGGACTATTACCTGGTCCGGGACCTGACGGGGGAGCAGGCGGCGGTTTTGGAAGAACTGAGTCCCGACGATCTGGCGGAATTGGCGCTCCCCGCAGAGGGCGGCCTGACCGTTCTGGCGGGGGAGGAGGTCTATTCCGCGCTGCGACTGGACCGGGCGGCGCTGGACGTGCTGCGCAGCACGGACCGGGCCGGGCTGGGGCGCATCGCCCTGCTCTATACGCTGGTGCTGCTGCTGAGCTTTGCCTGCAATCTGCTGCGCCAGTGGTTCCTGGAAAAGATCGGGCAGGACGTGATCTTCTCCATCCGGCAGGAGGTCTTCGAGCACCTGCACAGCCTCTCCGCCCGCTTCTTTGACACGAACCCGGTGGGGCGGCTGGTGACAAGGGTCACCAACGACGTGGAGTCCCTGCACATGATGTACACCCATGTGCTGATCGCCCTGTTCTCCAACAGCGTGCTGATTTTGGGCTACGCGGTGGTGATGGCCTCCATCAACCTGCACCTGGCGCTGATCTGCTTCGCCTTTTTGCCGCTGATCTTCGGCCTGACCTACTGGTTCCGCCGCCTGGCCCGCCGGGTCTATCGCGTGGTGCGGACGAAGCTCAGCGACCTGAACAGCTTCCTGTCCGAGAACATCTCCGGCATGAAGCTGATCCAGGTCTTTGCCCGGGAGCGGGAGAAGGACGGGGAGTTCCGGGCGCGCACGGAGGACCTGTACCGGAGCCAGATGCGGGAGCTGTACATTATGGCCGTCTTCCGTCCCGGCATCTTCTTCGTGGCCAATCTGGCCCTGGCCCTCATCGTCTGGCGCAGCGGCGTCAGCGTGCTGGACGCCACATTGACCCTGGGCACCATGTACGTCTTCACCAACTACATCCGCAGCTTCTTCGAGCCCATCCAGGAGCTGGCCGAGCAGTTCTCCACCCTCCAGAACGCCCTGGCCAGCGGGGAGAAGATCTTCTCCGTGCTGGACGAGGAAAATCCCATCCGGGAGCCCCGGAGACCCAAACACCTGGGCCGGGTCCGGGGGCGCATCGAGTTCCGCCACGTCTGGTTTGCCTACGACGGGGAGGACTATGTGCTGAAAGACATCAGCTTCGTCATCAAGCCGGGGCAGCGTGTGGCCTTCGTGGGGGCCACCGGGGCGGGGAAAAGCTCCATCCTGAACCTGATCGGGCGCTACTATGACATCCAGAAGGGACAGATTTTGCTGGACGGCGTGGACATCCGCCAGCTCTCCACCCGGGAGATCCGTCGGGCGGTGGGCCAGGTGCAGCAGGACGTGTTCCTCTTTACCGGGGACATCCAGAGCAACATCCGCCTGCTGGACGACGCGATTACAGACGAGCAGGTCCGGGCCGCCGCCGTGGCCGTCAACGCCGACCGCTTCATCGAGCGGCTGCCAAAGGGCTACGACGAGCCGGTGATGGAGCGAGGCAGCACCCTCTCCGCCGGGCAGCGCCAACTGCTCAGCTTCGCCCGGACCCTGGCCTACGACCCCCGCATCCTGGTGATGGACGAGGCCACGGCCAACATCGACACGGAGACGGAGCAGCTGATCCAGAGCGCGCTGGAGACGCTGATGCAGGGCAGGACCACCATCCTGGTGGCCCACCGCCTCAGCACGGTCCAGCACGCGGACAAAATCATCGTCCTGCACAAAGGCCGCATCCGGGAGAGCGGCACCCACCAGCAGCTTTTGGAGCGCAACGGGATCTACAAAAAGCTGTACGAATTGCAGCAATGAAACATCGGGCGCGTATGCGGTGCAAACACGCATACGCGCCCGAAGGCATTTTTTAATTACGCGGCGTAGGCGAACAGTCCGGCCAGGTCCAGATGTTCAAATCCCTCGGCGTAGACGATCTCCTGCTCGTCCAGCCACTCGTCCATCATGTTGGCGAACAGGCCGTCGGCGGCCATGTAGCGCAGGGTGTAGGGCTGGTTTTCGCTGTCATAGGAGAAGATGTGGTCAGCGCGCATGGCGGGGCGGTACAGCAGGTGGACGCCGTAATCGCTCTCCACCAGCTCGCTGAGTTCGCCCGCCGCCAGGGACGCGGCGGCGTCCTCAAAGGGCTGCACCATGTCGCCGGTCTGGAAGTAATAGCCGTCGGGGAAGTTCGCAGAGCCGGGGTCCTGGCTGTACTGGGCCATCAGGCTGTTGAACAGTTCCTCCCGCTGTTCCTCGCTGGCTTCCCGCAGGGTCTCCAGCACCTGGGCGGCCTCGGCCCGGCGGGCGTCCTTGTCCGCGTCGCTGAGTTCCTCGCCCGCCTCGTCGGTGAAGAGCCAGAGGATGTGCTTGGCGTTCAGATAGCCCTGGTCGGCCACATAGGCCACGGCGTCTTCCTCGCTGAGATTTGCGCCCATCTCGCCGAAGACGGAGACGAAGAGCTTGTCATAGTAGAGCGCCGCCTCCGCCTGATAGCGGTAGAGTTCCTCCGGGACGTGCATCTCCGCGAACAGGGCGTCCACGTCGCCGTCAAAGTAGGCGTCGGCCTGTTCCCGGATGTCCGCGTCGATCTCCGCCAACTCGTCTTCCGTCAGGCTCAGGCCCTGCTCGGCGGCCTTGCTGTGCAGCAGGGCCAGCTGGGCCATGTAGTTCTCCGCCCAGTCCAGGGCCCAGTCGGTCACAGTCACGCCCTCCTCCAGCGCTTCGGAGAGGTCGCTGATGCCGTAATAGGCGTTCAGCTCATAGACCAGCTGGGCCAGGGCCCCCTCGTATTTCGTCCAGTTCACCGGGGTGTCCCCGACGGTCATCACCACGGTCTCCGGGCTGTGGGCGGCCTGGGCGTTGTCATAATCGAATTGGGCGGTCTCCAAGGCCTCCCCTTCCTCCGCAGGCACCGGGGTCTCCTGCGGCGCTGTCTCCTCCGGGGTCGTTTCCGGGGCGGGGGCCTCTGTCTCCGCTCCACCGCAGCCGACCAGCAGCGCGGCCAGCAGCGCCAGCAGCAACAGCAGCGTCACGGTCTTTTTCATCAGCATCGCGTCCTTCCATGTCAAAAAATGCACGTCCCCCGCCGCGTTGGGGCGCTGCGGCGGGCGTATCGTGCTGCTTATCATACCATGCCAGGTCCCGCCTGGCAAGGGCGCGGGGGAGAAGATTCACAAATCCTTTACAGGATGGGCAATCCGTCGCCCTTGCAAACGGGGCGGAGGCTTGCTATACTTTTGATTAAAAAAGAGGAAAACGGGGGACGGAGACATGGAACGAAAGCTGATGCTGCTGGTGAATCCCCACGCGGGGAAGGGCGCGGCCATTGCGGCGCTGGGCGGGGTGCTGGAGCGCCTGTCCCATGCGGGCTGGCTGCCCACCGTGTACTTCACCCGCCGCGCCGGGCACGCCACGGAGCTGGCCGCCCGTCGGGGCGGGGACTACGAGCGCCTGGTCTGCATGGGCGGGGACGGCACCCTCAGCGAGGTCTGCGCCGGGCTGATGTGTCTGCCGGAGCGCCGCCCCCTGGGCTACATCCCCATGGGCACCAGCAACGACGTGGCCCACAGTCTGGGCCTCTCCGCCGACCCCCTGGCCGCGGCGGAACAGGCCGGGCAGGGCAGCCCGGTGGCGCTGGACATGGGGGCCTTCGGGGAGGAGACCTGCTTCACCTATGTGGCAGCCTTCGGGGCCTTCACCGACGTGAGTTATGACACGCCCCAGGAGGCCAAACAGGCCCTGGGGCATCTGGCCTATATGCTGGAGGGGCTGCGGCGGCTGCCCAAACTCCGCGCCGTCCACGCCACGGTGGAGACGGACGGGGAGACGCTGGAGGGGGACTTCCTCTTCGGCGCGGTGACCAACTCCACCCGCATCGCCGGACTGGTACGCCTGGACGACGACGCGGTGGACCTGTCCGACGGGCAGTTCGAGATCCTGCTGGTGCGCAGCCCGAAAAACCTCCTGGATCTGGGCGGCATCATCGGCGCGGTCCTCTCCGCGGACTTCTCCGACCCCAGCGTCAGCTTTCTGAAAAGCAGCCGCGCCCGCTTCCGCTTCCAGGAGCCGGTGGCCTGGACACGGGACGGCGAGCGCGGGGGGGAGCATCTGGACCTGACGCTGCGGAACTGTCATCCGGGGGTGGAGATTTTGGTGTGAGGGGGCGAGAAAAGTCAATCTGTGCCTGATTTCCAGGATTTCTTTACCCATTCCCATGTCGCGCCAGTTCTGTAGGTTTCGCTTTTTTGCAAAAGCGCACCGAGAGAGTCTATCGTAATCGACTCATTGTATTCCTTGTCTTCTTCGTTTCTTTCCATTCCGTAAAAAGCTGCAAAATCAGAATAGAACGTACTCGACAACATACCATCTTTTTCCAATTTTACCGTTACTCGGCCATTGGGCATGACTTCGATGGTTTCTATCCTTGCCGAATTGGTTGCGTTGGCAGCTTCCGCCGCAGTCAGCACGGCATTCAACTCGGTACTGACCGCCGCATCGTTGGCACGGGAGATGTAGCCGGTGTAGACGGGGATGCCCACGGCCACCAGAATGGCGAGGATGGCGATGACGACCAGCAGCTCAATCAGCGTGAACCCGGCGGTTTTGGAATGGTCTCTCTTTTTCATTCCGATGTTCCTTTCCAAATGGTTTTGTCAGTGAGAATCGCCGCTGGGGGATTCGACACTAACTGACAGAATTTTCCATATAATTTTAGCATAGTCACACCTGGCTTGCAAGAAGATTTGTGGACGAAACTGAGAAGATCACGCTGTTTTTTCAAAAAAAACGCTCCAAAGCCCAATTCCAGGAAGCGGGCTTTGGAGCGCGCAGCCTTGACGCTTTCTTCCTCACGAACAAAACCGGTGCTTTCCGATGATCACCAGCAGCGGTCTGGACCAGATCCAGCTGCTGGTGGCCGTAGCCGGGTTGAAATAATAGATCGCCCCGCCGCTGGGGTCCCAACCGTTCAGGGCGTCCCGGGCGGCCCGGTAGGCCGAGTCGGCCACGGGCTGATTGAACTGGCCGTCGGCCAGGCAGGAGAAGGCCCCGGACTGGTAGATCACCCCGGACATGGTGCCGGGAAAGCTGGGGTGCTTCATGCGGTTGAGCACCACCGCACCCACGGCCACCTGACCGGAGTAGGGTTCCCCCCGGGCCTCCGCGCTGATGAGCCGGGCCAGCAGCTTCACGTCCCCGGCGTCGCTCTGGGCGGCGGTGGCGGACTGGATGCCCAGGGCGGCCAGGGTCTTCGGCCCGGCTTTACCGTCCACAGTCAGGCCGTTCTTCTCCTGAAAATGCCGCACCGCCGCCTCGGTCTGGCTGCCATAGACCCCGTCGATGGCCCCGCTGTAATAGCCCCAGTTTTGCAGCTTGGTCTGGATCTCCTTCACCGTGCCGCCGCTGCTGCCCCGCTGATAGGTCACAGCCGACGCGCCCAGCGACAGTGCCAGCAGCAGCGCCACCGCCAGCGCCAGCACCCGCAGTCTCTTCCCGGAACGCATGAAAACCGCCCCTCTCCATACTGTTTTTGTTAGTATGGAAAGGGGCGCTTTTGATTATGCTGGAAAAATCATCATTTCGTCCCGAAGATCCGGTCGCCCGCGTCGCCCAGGCCGGGGACGATGTAGCCGCGCTCGTTCAGGTGGTCGTCCACCGCGCCGCAGTAGATGTCCACGTCCGGGTGGCTGCTCTGGATGCGCGCAATGCCCTCCGGCACCGCCACCAGCACCATCAGCTTGATGTGGGTGCAGCCCCGGGCCTTCATCTCCGCGATGGCGGCGTCGGCGCTGCCGCCGGTGGCCAGCATCGGGTCCACCACCAGCACCTCCCGCTCGGCGATGTCCTTGGGGGTCTTGCAGAAGTAGGTGTGGGGTTCCAGGGTCTCCTCGTCCCGGTACATGCCGATGTGGGCCACACGGGCGGCGGGGATCATGCGCAGCACGCCCTCCACCAGCCCCAGCCCGGCCCGGAGGATGGGCACCACGGCCATTTTCTTGCCCGCCAGGGTGGGGGCCTCCATGCCGCAGATGGGGGTCTCGATGTGTTTGGTGGTCAGGGGCAGGTCGCGGGTGGCCTCGTAGGTGATGAGCATCCCGATCTCGCTGACCAGATCCCGAAACTCCTTGACGCTGGTGTTCTTGTCCCGCATGATGGTCAGCTTGTGGGCCACCAGCGGATGATCCATGACGTATACCTTGCTCATAGCGCTCTCCTTGTCTCCTTATGTGGTTTGCATTCCCAATTTTGCCTGTCGTTCCCGTTCCGCCTGGCTCAGCCGGAGATAGACCGGCAGCAGCTCCGCGGCGCTGCGCGCCTCCCGCCCTTCGGCGGCCCGGCAGACGCCCCAGGCCGATTGCTCCCGCACCGGCTCCGGGGCCAGAGCCGCGTCCAGCCCGGCCTCCAGCAGATACCCCTGCGCCAGCTTCGCTCCGTCGCCCGTCAGCCAGACGGGCCGGGCCAGCGCCCGCAGCTCCGCCGCCAGCTCCGCCAGGGAGATGGCGCGGTCCGGGCTGAGCCGCTGGGGCCTGCCCCCGGCGCAGTCGAACAGGGCGTTGTAGATCTGCTGGCGCCGGGCGTCCATGGCGCAGCAGACCAGGCGCTCCGGCGGGGCGCACAGACCGTTCCAGGCCATGGCCTCCAAAGTCGAGACCCCGATGGCGGGCTTGTCCGCGCCCCAGCACAGGCCCTTGACCGTGGCCACGCCGATGCGCACGCCGGTGAAGCTGCCCGGCCCCTGGGCCACGGCCACCGCGTCCAGGTCGGAAAGCCCCAGGCAAAGGTTTTTCAAGAGGTCCTCCGCCATGGGCAGCAGGGTGCGGGAGTGGGTCAGGCCGCTGCACTGGAAGCTCTGGCCCAGCAGCGCGCCGTCTTGCATCACCGCCGCGGAGGCGGCCTTGGCGGAGGATTCCAGTCCGAGAATCAGCATGTCCCTTGTCCTCCGATCGTGATGCGTCGGGCGTTGTCGTCCAGTTTTTCGATGCGGACGCGGATCTCGTCGCCCTCAAAAGCCTCCTCCACCCGCTCGCTCCACTCCACGGCGCAGACCGCGCCCCGGCGCAGATAGTCCTCCCAGCCGATGTCGAACAGTTCGTCGGCCCCTTCCAGCCGGTACATATCGAAGTGACAGAGTTCCCGTGGCCCGGTGTATTCGTTGACGATGGTGAAGGTGGGGCTGCTGACGCGCACGTCCAGGCCCATTCCCCGGGCCATGCCCCGGACAAAGGCCGTCTTGCCCGCGCCCAGGTCCCCGTAGAGGGCGACCACCGCCCCGTCCGACAGCCCGGCGGCAAAGCGCGCCCCCAGGGCCTCCGTCTCCGCTTCCGAGTGTGTGATATAGTCCATGCAGCAGCCTCCTTCGGATCCTGGCCCTATTATACTCCGATTTCCGCATTGCGTAAAGCATGAAAATATGATACAATCCCAAATTATGATGGGCTGCGAAAATGCCGCGAGGGGGGACGAAGGGGATGAAACGCATACTGCCCTGGGCCAGGGAGTTTTTCCAGCGGGCGGACATGCTGCTGTTCGCGCTGTGCATGGTCTGCTCGATCTTCGGCCTGGTGCTCATCGCCAGCGCCACGGCCCATACGGCGGAGGGCAGCACCCAATATCTGCTGATCCAGACCGTGGCCCTGCTGATCGGCGTGGGCCTTTTTGTGCTGTTCACGGTCATCGACATCGACGTGATCGCCGACAAGTGGATCATCCTCTACATCGTCTCCGCGCTGCTGCTGATCGCCCTGCGGTTTTTCGGCGTGGCGGACGACACGGGCAACAAGAGCTGGCTGCGCTTCGGTCCCATCGGCATCCAGCCCAGCGAGGTCATCAAGATCATCTACATCGTGGTTATGGCCAAGCACATCAGCTATCTGAAGGAGTACCGCGACCTGAATCACCCCCTAAGCGTGTTGCAGCTGGCGGTCCACTTCGGCGTCCCCTTCGTGGCGGTGGTGCTCATCTCCGCCGACCTGGGCAGCGCGCTGATCTTCTTTTTCATCTTCCTGCTGCTGCTGTTCATCGCGGGGCTGCGGCTGTACTGGTTCCTGATCGGGGCCGCGGCCATGGCGGCGGCGATTCCCTTCCTCTGGAGCAACGTGCTGCGCCAGGACCAGATCAACCGCATCCTGGCCCCCTACGACCCCAGCATCGACCCCGCCGGGGACAGCGTCATGTGGCAGGCCAACCAGAGCCGTCTGGCCCTGGCCAGCGGCCAGTTCACCGGCACGGGGCTGTATCACGGCCCCCAGACCCAGAGCGGCGGCGTTCCCGCCCAGCACACGGACTTCATCTTCTCCGTCGTCGGGGAGGAGCTGGGGATGCTGGGCTGCATCGTGGTCATCGCCCTGCTGCTGGCCATCATCCTCCGCTGCGTCCAGATCGGCCTGCGCAGCCACAACACCATGAGTATGCTGGTCTGCTTCGGCGTGGCCGGGACCATCCTCTTTCAGAGCTTCATCAACATCGGCATGTGTACCGGCCTGACCCCGGTCATCGGCCTGACCCTCCCCTTTTTCAGCTACGGCGGCAGCAGCATGTTCTCCCTCTTCGCCGCCGCGGGCCTGGTCTCCGGCGTCAAGTTCCGCCCCAAGGCGGAGCGGTTCCGGCGGTATGGGTGAGGAGCGGACAAACGGACAGTTTGACACCGGTTCAGAATAAGCGGCAGGCGAACTGACACGCCTGCTGCTTGCTGTACGCTGAAGAAAAGCTATGTAATCTTCATCTGTAATTACGATCCTTTTGGGAAATGCCGCTATCTCTATACGTTCTCCAACCGCTGCGATGAAGACCCGTCCATTGAATTGGGCGATGACGCCTACAAGATCGTCATAAACTCCAAAGGCAGTATGGGTGAGATCAGCACGGACTTGAAAGCTGTCATCAAGTATCTCGACACCGGCGTGGCAGAAAGCGCGTACACAAAGGAACTGGATCAGGAAGTCGATTTCGTCAAATCCGATGAGAAATGGAGGCGAGAATATATGCTGATGATGGAAGCCTATGCCATTCAAAAGAGTTTAGGCGAATACAAGAGAGTCGTGCGCCTGGCGCGCAAGCACCGGAAGCGTCACCCTGTCATTGCAGAACTTGCGGAGATGCTGGATGTTTCTCCGCAGGATTGTCAGGCGCTTCTCGCAACGATCGATGCGCATCCCGACTGGGATGACGAGGCAATCGCCGAAGAGATCGACTGGACAGACTGAGTTACGAAGGATTCCAGAAGTTGCACACAACAGAGATGACCGGAAGGAAAACAAGAACCGCACAGCCAGCAAAGAAGCTGGAACTGTGCGGTTCTTGCTGCCAACACGGCTCGTCAGATGTCCAAACAAGTCAATTCCGAGAAAAACAGTCTTATGGATACCGGCGCAAGCCGCGGCTCCGTAATTTTTTTACCCGGACTCACAACGCATACTGTCCCGGCATCCCGCGCCGCAGCGCTTCATAGAACTGGATGCGGCTGAGGTTGTAATAGGGCATGACGTAGACGTTGACGAAGGGGATGATGCAGAGGATCAGCCAGCCCAGGAAGCTCAGGTCCAGGACGAAGAGTTCCCCCTTGTGGCCCTGGGTGAGGGCGCGGCTGGCCTGGAGGCAGTCCCAGGCGGACTTGTCCGGCTCGTCGAACATCAGGTAGAAGGCCATGGAGTAGCGGTAGGCCGCCACAATGCCGGGGATGACGAAGAGCAGGGACCAGAGGAAGACCAGGACGCCGTACAGGATGCTCAGCCAGAGCAGCCGGAAGAAGATGCCGAAGCCGTCGAACAGGTCCCGGACGCCGGGGGCACGGGCGCGGCTGACGTTCAGGCAGAAGGAGAGGTAGCCCAGGCTCAGCATCACGGTCATCAGCTCGATGGCGTAGGTGATGAGCCGGTTGGAGAAGCTGGGCCGCACGGACAGCAGCCGCTCCACCATGTCCTCAGACAAAATGCCCCGCTCCAGGGCCAGCTGGAGTTCCACCTCCAGCTGGGGGAACATCAGGCGGGTGGAGAGTTCCGTCAGCAGGTAGAAGACGGCCAGCAGCAACAGTGTGATCAGATAGACCTTGGGGCTGTTGGCGCGCATGGAAAGCTTTGCCTCCCGTTTCAGGGCGGCGCGGTCGAGGGTCATGGTTCGCTGCGCTCCTTTCGCTTGAACTGTTCCGCCGCCGCCAGCTGTTCCCGGGCGGAGCGGAGGGTGGTTTCGGTGACGGCGTCGCCGCCGTGGAGCCGGGCCAGCTCCCGGACGCGGCCGGCCTGGTCCAGGGGACGGACGGTGGTAAAGGCCTGGCCGTCCCGCTCGATCTTTTCGATGTAAAACTGCCGGTCCGCCATGGCGGCGATCTGGGGCAGGTGGGTGATGCAGATCAGCTGGCGGTGGGCGCTGAGGCGGGCCATTTTCTCCCCCACCCGCTGGGCGGCCACGCCGGAAACGCCGGTGTCGATCTCGTCGAAGACCAGGGTGCCCACCGCGTCGCGTTCGGCGAAGACGCTCTTGAGGGCCAGCATGACCCGGCTCATCTCGCCGCCGGAGGCGATGTGGCTGAGCCGGCCCGGGGGCGCGCCGGCGTTGGCGCTCATCAGAAAGCGCAGCTCGTCGCAGCCGCTGGAGTCGAAGCCCGCGCCCCCCTTGGGGCTGAGTTCCGCCAGGAAGCGGACGGAGGGCATGGACAGGTCCCGCAGCTCCGACCGGACGCGCCCGGCCAGGGCCTGGGCCGCCTCCCGCCGCCGGGCGCTGAGGGTCTCCCCGGCGCGCAGCAGCTCCCGCCTGGCCCGCTCCAGCTCCCGCTCCAGTTGCCGGAGCAGGTCGTCCGCCGACTCCAGCTCCGAAAGCCGCGCCCGGGCCGTCTCCAGCGCCGTGGGCAGGGCCTCCGCGTCGCAGCCGTATTTCCGCTGGAGCCGCCGCAGCAGGCTCAGACGCTCCTCCACGGCGTTGTATTCCTCTTCCGAGAAGCTGAGGCTGCCGCGCACGTCGTTCACCCGCTCGGCGGCGTCCTCCAGCAGGAAGCGGGCCTGGGCAATGCCTTCGGCGGCCTCCCGCAGCTCCGTGGCCACGGCGGCGGCGTTGGACACATGGCGCTCGGCGCGAAGTGCCAGCGCAATGGCATTGTCCTCCGCACCGTACAGGGCCTCGTAAGCCCCCTCCAAAGCCTGGGACAGCTTCTCCCCGTGGCGCATCCGCTCCCGCAGGGCCAGCAGCTCCGCTTCCTCGCCGGGCCGCGGCTTGGCCGCCTCCAGTTCCGTCACCTGGGCGGCCAGGCGCTCGCTGAGCCGGGCCTTGTCCAGTTCGTCCATGCTCAGGCGCTCCATCTCCCGGCGGATGTCCCGCCAGCGCCCGTAGGCTTCGGCGTAGGCGCCCCGCTCGGCCTCGTCGGCGGCGAAGCGGTCCAGATAGTCCAGATGGCGGCTCTCGTCCAAAAGCTGCCGCCCGTCGTTCTGGCCGTGCATGTCCAGCAGCAGGGCCGAGAGGCTCCGCAGCTGCTGGGCCGTCACCGGCGCGCCGTTGACCCGGGCGGAGGACTTGCCGTCCGCGCCGATGCGCCGCTGCAAAATCAGCTCGTCGGCGGGCTCTAAGTCGTTTTCCTCCAGCCAGTCAGAGGCCGCGCAGTCGGTGAACACGGCGCTGACCAGGGCGCTGCGGGTCCCGGCGCGCACCAGATCCCGGTTGACGCGCCCGCCCAGCACAGCGCCGATGGCGTCGATGACGATGCTCTTGCCCGCGCCGGTCTCGCCGGTCAGGACGTTGAAGCCCGGCCCGAAGCGCAGGTCCGTCACGGAGATCACCGCGACGTTCTCAATATGCAGTTCCGCAAGCATAGGCCCCGCCTCCTTTTGCAATCATCATACCCTTTGTGCGCGCCCCGGTCAAGCGTCCGGCGCAAAAAAGGGGGACGGCGGATGCTGGCCGCCGTCCCTTCCCGGTCTCTCTGCTCAGGTCTCCGCGCCCCAGAGGGTCTTGGGGTAGACGCCCTCCCGGTGCAGGCGCTGCAGCTCCGCCACCACGCCGGGGCGGTCTTCCCTGTAGGTCAGGCCGAACCAGTGCTCGTCGGTGTAGAGCACCCGGCAGCGGGTCTCCCCCTCGGCGATGAAGCGGTCCATCAGCACGGGCAGCAGGCACTCGCTCTTGTTGTCCGCCGGGTCCAGCTTCCGCAGGAAGTCCAGGAACCTGGCCTCCATCTTGTCCAGAATGCCGGGGTGGTAGAGCCAGAGGTTCATGCTCACCGGGGCCTCCGGGTCCAGAAGCGGGCCGTCCTCCCCCTCGGAGCAGTCGCGGATCGTGCCGTCGGGCAGGAGGCGGATCTTATAGGTCTCCGTCACCTTGCGCAGCAGCCCGTCCTCCACGGTGCAGACGCCCCGGGTCACCGCGCCGAAGGGGCTGACGGTGTTTTTCAGCTGGTAGGCCACCATGCCGCTGTCCGAAGCGCTTTGCAGCTCCGGCAGGGCCCGGGCCGCAGCCTCAATGGCTCCCGCGCCGTAAAAGTCGTCGGCGTTGATGACCGCAAAGGGGCGGTCCAGATATGCTTTGGCGCAGAGCACGGCGTGGACCGTGCCCAAGGGCTTGCTGCGCGATGCCGGGATGGGCACGCCCTGATAGTCCCCGTCCGTGGCCTGGAAGGCATAGCAGATCTTCAGCCCCGTGCCGCGCTCCACCCGGTCGCCGAAGACCTCTTTCACGTCCTCCAGCATCTCCGGCTTGATGATGACCACCAGCTTGTCGAAGCCGAAACGCATGGCGTCGCGGATGGCGTATTCCATCAGGATCTCCCCGTCCGGCCCCAGCCGATCGATCTGCTTCACGCCCCCGTAGCGGGAGCCCATGCCCGCAGCCATGACGACCAATGCAGCGTTCATATGTATGCGCCCTCTTTCTGTGTCATGATTCATCCGGCGGTGAATTACCGCTGGAAAAACTATAGCATGGCGGCCAGTTTTTGTCAATCGCGGGGGTGGAAACCGTGGTTTGGGACCTTTGGAAGAAGGACGGCGCAAAACGCCGCCAG
>JAFXXH010000046.1 GCA_017542425.1 Oscillospiraceae bacterium
CCCTGGACGCGGCCCGCTGCGCCCGGCGCGCCGCCGCCGGGCTGGAGCCGGGGGACGTGTGCCTCTATGTGGGGGTCCCCTTCTGTCCCACCCGCTGCGCCTATTGCAGCTTCGTGAGTCAGTCGGTGGAGAAAAGCATGGCCCTGATGGAGCCCTTCACCCAGGCGCTGCTGCAGGACATCGCCGCCACCGGTCAGGCCGCCAGGGACGCGGGAGCGCGGCCCCGGGCCCTGTACCTGGGCGGCGGGACGCCCACCACCCTGTCGCCGGCCCAGCTGGAGCGGGTCTTCTCCGCCCTGGAGGCGGCATTCGACCTGTCCGGGACCGGGGAGATCACCGTGGAGGCCGGGCGGCCCGACACGATCACGGCGGAGAAGCTGGCGGTGCTGCGCGCCCACGGCGTCAGCCGGGTCAGCGTCAACCCCCAGACCATGGACGACAAGGTCCTGGCCGCCATTGGCCGCCGCCACAGCGCCGCCGACGTGCTGCGGGCGCTGGAGCTGGTCCGGGCGGCGGGGGACTTTCAGGTGAACATGGACCTGATCGCCGGGCTGCCGGAGGACTCCCTGTCCGGCTTCCGGGCCACCGTGGAGCAGGTGCTGGCCCTGGGGGTGGAGAACGTGACGGTCCACACCCTGAGCCTGAAAAAAGGCAGCCGCATCCTGCTGGAGGGCACCCGCCTCCCGCCGGAGGAAGAAGTGGCGGAGATGGTGGCCCTGGCCGGGGAGCGGCTGCGGGGGGCGGGCTACGCGCCCTACTACCTCTACCGCCAGAAGTTCATGTCCGGGGGCCTGGAGAACGTGGGCTGGTGCCGTCCGGGGACGGAGAACCTCTACAACATCTGCATCATGGAGGAGCTTTGCTCCATCCTGGCCATGGGCGCGGGGGGCAGCACGAAACTGATCGGCCAAGGGGGGCAGCTGCGGCGCTGCTTCGCCCCCAAATATCCCCGCGAGTACATCGACGGCATCGCCGCCGTCTGCGCCGACAAGCAAGGCATCCGGGAGGGAACGACTTGAAGCACAAAAATCCCAGCTACGACCTGGGGGACATCAATTTTCAGACCGTGGCGGACCCCAAGGGCTTTCTGGCGTCCTGCGACGCGGCCTATCACGCGGAGGTGGAGGCGGCGGCGGGGATGATCGCCGAGCACCTGTCCGTCAGCCCCATCGTCCTGCTCTCCGGCCCCAGCGGCAGCGGCAAGACCACCACCGCCATGAAGATCGCCGAGGCGCTGGAAAAGCGGGGCGTCCGCAGCCACTATGTGGGCATGGACGACTATTTCAACACCGTCACCCCGGAGACCGTGCCCCGCACGCCGGACGGGGAGATGGACCTGGAAAGCCCCTACTGCCTGGACCTGGAGCTGCTGAACCGCCACTTCACCCAACTGGAGCGGGGCCAGCGCATCTATGTGCCGAAATATGAGTTCTCCCGCCGGATGCGGGTGCAGGAGCCGGGCAAGTCCCTCAAGCTGGGCCGGGACGAGGTGGCGGTCTTCGAGGGCATCCACGCCCTGAACGACCTGATCACCGACCGGCACCCGGAGGCCTTCAAGCTCTACATCTCCGCCCGCAGCGACGTGCGCTTTCAGGGGGCCGTGGTCTTCCGCCGCCAGTGGTTCCGCCTGGTGCGGCGGCTGGTGCGGGACTACAAGTTCCGGGGCAGCGACCCCTACGACACCATGAAGATGTGGGGCAACGTCTGCCGGGGAGAGCAGCAGTACGTCACGCCCTTCAAGGACAAGGCGGACTTCTCCTTCGACACCTCCCACGCCTACGAGCTGGCCGTCTTCAACAACATCGCCACCAAGCTGTTCCAGAGCGTCCCGGAGGGCATCGAGCGCTTTGAGGAGCTGCGCCAGGTGCTTCCGGCTTTGCAGCTCTTCGGCGTCATCCACGAGGATCTGGTGGCCCCCGACGCCCTGATCCGGGAGTTCATCGGCGGCGGCATTTACGACTATTGAGGGATGAGGAGACAAGAGACATGAGAGACAAGATGAAACGAAGCTGCGCCCTTTGCCTGCTCCTGGCGCTGACCCTGCTGCTGTGTGCCTGCGGCGGCGGCGCGCCCACGGAAACGCAGTACACGGAGCCGACGCCTGAGCCGACCCCGGAAGCCACGCCGGAGCCCACAGAGCCGCCCAGGCTGGGCCCCGATCTCCCGGCCCTGTACCCGGTGGAGGACAGCTACTTTGAAGACGCGGCCTTTTTCGGCAACAGCCTGGTGGTGGGCCTGAAGCTCTACGGCGGGCTGGAGGCCGGGGACTTCATCGCCGGAACCAGCGCCAACGTGGTCAACGTGGGCCAAATGGCCCCGGAGGGCACGGGTGAGAGCCGCAGTATGCTGGACGCGCTCTGCGCCAAGCCCTATGGGAAGATCTACCTCCACCTGGGCATCAATGAGATCGGCTTCGACACGGACTACTTCGCCCAGCTCTACGGCCAGCTCGTAGACCGCATCCGGGAGTCCCAGCCCGACGCGGCCATCGTCATCACCTCCCTGACCCCGGTGACCGCCGCCAAGAGCGCCCAGGGGGAGACCTTCTCCCAGACCCGGGTCCTGCGCTACAACGAGGCCCTGCACAAGCTGGCCGAGGACAAGGACTGCTATTATCTCGACCTGATCCCCGCCCTGGCCGGCCCGGACGGCTTCCTCCCCGGCAGCGCCAGCACCGACGGCGTGCATCTGACCCCGGAGATGTACCAGGTCTGGGCCGACTGGATGCGGACGCATTATGTGCCGGTGTGATTCTTCCGCCGCCCCTGTATGAAATGCGGCAAAACCTCCGATACTATGTGTAGAACGTACATAGCATCGGAGGTTTTTGTCATGGGAGGACCGAATCGGGACAGGCTGCGCCGCTGGGAACTGGCGCTCGTGTTCGCCGTCTCCGCCGCGCTGCTGCAAGGGGCGCTGTTCCCGGAGACGCTGACGCTGAACTGGTGGAGCGTCATGTTCCCCGGCCTGGGCGACACCCCGGACCGCTGGGTCCAGGCGGCAAGGACCGGGGCGGGGCGGAGCTTTGAACTGCGCTGGCATCTGCTGGACTGGCTGCGGTGGCTGTTTCGGTTTTGAGAAGCGGGAAGCGGCGCGGAGGATTTGCACCCGCGCCGCTTCCCTTGCTTGCGCCGTTGGGTTTGAGCTCTGTTATGGGCGCGGCTGATGGACCGTCGGGTTTTCCGCCAATGCGCCCTGAATGGCGTTTGCGACAAAGGCGTTCAGCGTCTCTCCCCGTTTGTCTGCGGCCATGACCGCCCTCCGGTGCAGTTCCGGGGAAATCCTGACGTTGAACACCCCTTTATACGGCTTGTCGGGGGCCTCTCCCAGGTCTGCGCAGAAGGCCAGATAATCGTCCACCGCACGACGGAATTCCTGTTCCACGTCATCCAGACGGCCGCACTCAAAATTCACGAGGTCTTTGATCCCCTCGATTTTCCCGAACAGCACACCGTCCTGCGCGCTGTATTCGACTTTGGTATAGTATCCTTTATATTCTAAAATATTATTCATTAATATCACCGTTTTCTACAAAATGTTGCAGTAGTTGTTTTACGGCGTATGGCTTCATGATGTCGCCCGGATGCGGCTTGTGCAACAATATTTTTTTGCGGTCGCTTTCCCGGAACAGCATGACCCGCGACCCGAATGTGCTGCCTTTGTTTCGCTCCTGATAGCCGAAACTTGCGCTCAGGGCGATCGCTTCAGAATAAGTATAGTCCGAAGGACAGGCCAAAAGCCGTCGAATCATTTTCTCTTTTTTGCTCATGAATTGGGCTTCACCTCCCTTTTGTAACTGATTTATAGTTACAAAAATCATAATAGCTTCCAGTTCGGGAAAAGTCAAGGGCCTTGTTGCAAATTTCCCTAAGAAACGGGGCTTCCAAAGATTGCTCTGCTCCGCTCCCGTGACAATCCCTTTTTCCCTGACAATTTCTTGAATCTCCCCCATACCTTGCAATGGGACATGGATGGTCTGTACGGCTTTGCAGCATGGGTGTTTTTTTGACTCATGCGCGGACTGTTTGAGCGCAAAATGAGTCAAAAAGAACCGTCCCTTTTGACTCACGCGGAAAGGGCAAGCCCTTTCCCTACAATGAAATGCTGCGAATTCGCCGGACGTGGCGGCTTGTCCTCCGTGCTGCTGCCGGGGCGTCGGGACGCCGCCCCCTACAATGAGACGGCTGCGGATTCGCCGGACGTGGCGGCTTGTCTTTGGTGTTGCTGCTGGCGCGCCGGGGTCGGCGCGCCCTACAATGAGACGGCTGCGGATTCGCCCGACGTGGTGGCTTGTCTTTGGTGTTGCTGCCGGAACGCCGAGGACGGCGTTCCCTACCCAGCGCCGCGTTTGAATCGCGCTCTCATCTCCGCTCCCGGAAAAACTCCCGCAGCAGGGCCTCGCTTTCCTCCCGGAGCACCCCGCCGGTGACGGCGGTTTTTCCCGGATAGCCTTCGGCAAAAAGGTTCAGCACGCTGCCCGCCGAGCCGGTGAGGGGTTCCCTGGCGGCGTAGACCAGCGCGCCGATCCGGGCGTTCAGCAGGGCTCCGGCGCACATGGGGCAGGGCTCCAGGGTCACGAAGGCGGCGCAGTCGTCCAGCCGCCAGTCGCCCCGGGCGCGGCAGGCCGCTTCCAGGGCCTCCAGCTCCGCGTGGCCGGTGACGCTGCGGGTCTCCTCCCGGCGGTTGCGCCCCCGGGCCAGCACCGCGCCGGACCCGTCCGCGATGACGCAGCCCACGGGGATCTCCCCGGCAGCCGCCGCCTCGGCTGCTAAGTCCAGCGCCAGGCGCATATACTTTTCATATTCCCCGCTTTTGACCACGCGCTTTCCCTCCGTTTCTTTCTCGTCGCTGCTGTCCTTCCCTGGGGGCAGTCCATGGCCGGATGCGCCGCCGTCAGCTTCGGCGCGCCGGGTCGGCGCGCCCTACAGGGCGACGCAAACCTTTTTGAACGCCAAAACTTCCATAAGAGCCGCAATTCATATTTCCCGCTTTTGACCACGCGCTTCCGCTCTGTTTTCTCTCGCCGCCGCTGTCCTTCCCTTGAGCCGGGCAGCCCATGGCCGGATGCGCCGCTACCAGCCCCGGCGCGCCGGGGTCGGCGCGCCCTACAGGGCGACGCAAACTTTTTTGAACGATCATATTTCCATAGGAGCCGCCATGTTTTCTGCCATTTTGATCGGTCTCGCCCTTGCCATGGACGCCTTCGCCCTTTCCGTGGCCAACGCCCTGAGTCTGCGCCCCTTCAAACCGGCCTATGCCGTCTGGATGGGACTCTACTTCGGCGCGTTCCAGGCCCTGATGCCCCTGCTGGGGGCGCTGCTGGCCGGGACGGTCAGCGCCCGGCTGGAGGCGTTGGGTCCCTTTCTCAGCTTTTTCCTGCTGAGCTTCGTGGGCGGGCGAATGCTCTGCGACGCCCTGGAGGCCGGGGAGGCGGAGGGGATGGCCCGCCTGAGCCACCGGCGGCTGCTGCTCCTGGCCCTGGCCACCAGCCTGGACGCCCTGGCCGTGGGGGTCTACTTCGCCTTTCGCCCGGACCTGGCCCTGCTCCGCAGCTGCGCCGTCATCGGGGCCGTCACCTTCGTCCTCTGCCTCCTGGGGGCGCTGCTTGCCGGGCGCGTCCCGTCCCTGCCCGGCAAGCGGGCGGGGGTCCTGGGAGGCGCGGTGCTGCTGGCCCTGGGCCTGAGAATGCTGCTGGAGGGGCTGGCAAGCTAGGAGGATTGCATGAATCAGAACGGATTCATTCAATCCGAACAAGCCGGCAAAACGCAAGAAAAGCACCCGGTCCCATCCCAAAGCAGCCGCCCCGACAAAAAATTCTTCATTTTTCAGTCTTAAGCCTTCCGTTTTCAGTAAAAAGTTTCCCGGCCCGCGAACGTGCATCGCGGGCCGGGGGTTTTTACATGGAGGCGCCACCCGGAATCGGACCGGGGAATCGCGGATTTGCAGTCCGCTGCCTTACCGCTTGGCTATGGCGCCATAGGAAATTTGCTCCAAAGGAGTTTTGGAGCAAATCTTTTGTACAGTGGAGCGGCCTACGAGGCTCGAACTCGCTACCTCCACCTTGGCAAGGTGGCGCTCTACCAGATGAGCTAAGGCCGCAGATGGTGCCTCAGGCCAGAGTCGAACTGGCGACACGCGGATTTTCAGTCCGCTGCTCTACCAACTGAGCTACCGAGGCAAATCGTGGTGGAGACGACTGGACTCGAACCAGTGACCCCCTGCTTGTAAGGCAGGTGCTCTAACCAGCTGAGCTACGCCTCCGAGGCTGCGCTGACCGAACAGCGCTTCGCTATTATACCCATTCTCCGCCGGATTGTCAAGGGTTATTTTTGCTCGTTTTCGGCTTTTTCAATGCGGCAGGTTCACCGCCCGCAGAAAGAGCCGCCCCTGGGCGCTGCCCGGCCCGTCGGTGAGAAGCTCCACGTCGGTGAAGCCCGCCTCCAGCAGCGCTGCGCGGAGGGTCTCCGGCGCGTGGGCATACTCCACGTGCTCCTCTTCCTCCCGCCGCCAAAGCCGCCCGGCCCGGGTGAAGATGTCCATGCCGTAGACCAGGGCCTCCTCCTCCGGGTCAAACGTGGCCCGCCAGAGGCAGAGCGCATCGGGCGTCTCGTCCACGAAGACCCCGCCGTCCAGCTCCCGCAGATGGGCCGGGCTGTGAAAGTCGAAGGCGAAGACGCCGCCGGGCTCCAGGAACAGGTGCAGCCGCCGCAGCAGCTCGGGCAGCTCCTCCGGGGGCAGATAGTTCATCCCGTCCAGGGAGCAGAGCGCCCCCTGCACCGTGCCGTACAGGTCCAGCTGGGCCGCCTCCTGGCAGAGAAACAGCGGCGGCACCTCCGGCTGCGCCCCGGCCTGGGCCTTGCTCTGGGCCACGGCCAGCATCTCCGGGGAGGCGTCCACGCCGATCATCTCCCGCCCCCGCCGGGCCAGCAGCCAGGTCAGGGTCCCGGTGCCGCAGCAGAGGTCCAGGTACATCCGCCCCGGCGCGCCGCCGGGGTTCAGCAGCGCGTCATAGAAGTCCGCCAGGGCCGCGTAGGGCACGTCCCGGGTGAAGGCGTCGTAGAGCGGGGCCAGGGGGACGTAGTTCACGGCTCTTCCTCCCCGCCGCGCAGCCCCAGCCGCCGGAACACGACGCTGTAGCCGTTGGCCCCGAACTGCAAGGAGCGGTTCACCCGGCTGATGGTGGCGCTGGACGCGCCGGTGCGCTCCAGGATGTCGGTGTAGATCATGCCCTGTTCCAGCAGCACGGCCACCTGGAAGCGCTGCTCCATGGCCTGCAGCTCCGTCAGGGTACACAGGTCGGAGAAGAATTTCTTGCATTCCTCCGTGGTCTTCAGGCTCAAAATCGCCTCATACATCCGGTCGTCCCGCTCTTTTTTCATGCGTTTGTTCATATCCGTCTCCGATGCCGCCCCGTTTTTTCGCTTGCGAAAGGCAAATCATATTCTATCACTTTATTTAATAAAAGTAAAGCGTTATTTTTTCATCAGACTTTTCCGCCGGATTTTGGTCATTTGCGCAAATTTTTCTCGACTTTTCCGGTCAAATGCGGTATACTATACAAAATAGCCTGGTTAGAAGGGAGGCGTTTGATTTGGAGATTCTGATCTGGGCCGGGCTCACGGTGCTGTTCGTGCTGGTGGAACTGGCCACCTACGGCCTGGCCAGCATCTGGTTTGCCCTGGGGGCGCTGGCGGCCCTGATCGCCGCGGCGCTGGGGGCTCCGCTCTGGCTCCAGGTGGTCTTGTTCGCGGTGGTCAGCGTGGCGTCCCTGGTGCTGACCCGCCCGCTGGCGCGAAAATTCGTCAACAGCAGGAGCCAGCCCACCAACGCGGACCGGGTCATCGGGGCCCCGGCCCGGGTGACGGAGGAGATCAACGACTTCAACGGCACCGGGGCCGTCAGCGTGGACGGCAAGCTCTGGTCCGCCCGCAGCGCGGACGGGGCCGTCGTCCCCGTGGGCGCGCACGTCACCGTGCGGGAAATTCGCGGCGTCCGGCTGATCGTCAGCCCGGAGCCGGAACAAAACATCTGAACCGAAGGAGGTATTCCCCATGAAAGACTATCTGCCCATCGCCATCGTCGCGGTGATCCTCATCCTGATTCTGGTGAAAAACATCCGCGTCGTGCCCCAGGCCCGGGCCTTCATCATCGAGCGCCTGGGCGTCTACAGCTCCACCTGGAACGTGGGCCTGCACTTCAAAGTCCCCTTCATCGAGCGGGTGGTGAAGCAGGTCAGCCTGAAAGAGCAGGTGGCGGACTTCCCGCCCCAGCCGGTCATCACCAAGGACAACGTGACCATGCAGATCGACACCGTGGTCTTCTTCCAGATCACGGACCCCAAGCTCTTTACCTACGGCATTGAGCAGCCCATGCTGGCCATCGAGAACCTCTCCGCCACCACGCTGCGCAACATCATCGGCGACCTGGAGCTGGACCAGTGCCTCACCAGCCGCGACATCATCAACAGCAAGATGCGGGCCATCCTGGACGAGGCCACGGACCCCTGGGGCATCAAGGTCAACCGGGTGGAGCTGAAAAACATCCTTCCGCCCAAAGAGATCCAGAACGCCATGGAGAAGCAGATGAAGGCCGAGCGCGAGCGCCGGGAAGCCATCCTCCGGGCCGAGGGCGAGAAGAAGAGCGCCATCCTCACCGCCGAGGGCATGAAGGAGAGCGCCATCCTGAACGCCGAGGCCGAGAAAGCCGCCGCCATCCTCCGGGCCGACGCCAAGAAGCAGGCCGCCATCCTGGAGGCCGAGGGCGAGGCCGAGGCCATTCTGAAGGTCCAGACCGCCACCGCCGAGGGCATCCGCCGCATCAACGAGGCCGCGCCGGGGGAGGCCGTCATCCGCCTGAAAGCCCTGGAGAGCTTCGCCGCCGCCGCCAACGGCCGCGCCACGAAGATCATCATCCCCAGCGAGATCCAGGGCCTGGCCGGACTGGCCGAGGGGCTGATCCAGGCCGTGCGGGAGCCGGACAAGGCCCCGGCGAAGCAGACCGGAACGACCAAGAGCTGAATCCAGCGCACGCAGCAGCATGAGCGCGTTGCGGAAGGGAACTTCCGCAGCGCGCTCATGTCATTGTCAAAGCGGGGGAGGGGCGTTCAGTTCAGCACCACCCGCACCCGCACCGGGTTGTGGTCCGAGTCCGCGAAGTCCAGTTCGCCCAGGGTCTCCACCTCCAGCAGCTCCACGTTGGGGCTGAGGATGAAGCCGTCGATGACGTAATATTGGGTATGCTCCGTGTCGGCGGGGTCGTAGGGCTGGTTGAGCAGGCGGCAGCTGGGGGACTCCAGGCTGTAGGCGTAGCGCCAGTCCGCGCCCTCCGGGAGCAGGCTTTCGTCCAACGTGCCCGGCTGCCAGAGCTCCGGGTGGGTGTTGGGATAGGCCTCCAGGCCGCCGGGGAAGACCTGATTGAAGTCGCCGCCGGCGATCACATAGTTGCCCTTCTCAAATTCCTCCTGCAAAAAGCCCCGGAGCTGCTGCGTCTGAGCCAGCTTGCCCGCGCCGTCGTCGTAGGCCTCCAGGTGCAGGTTCACCAGGACCAGTTCCCTGTCAGTCCCCTCCACGGGCAGGCGCGTGACCAGCAGGCAGCGTTTCAGGTTGGCGATGCGCAGGGGCCAGGAGAAGGGGCAGGGCAGGGAAAGGCGCTGTGCGTCCGTCACCGCGCAGTCGGAACAGGTCAGCAGCCCGCTGTTGACCCGGCCCAGGGGCGGGAAGGGGATGGGGACAAAGGGACAGGCGTAGTTCAGGGCATAGGAAGCGTTGCCGCTGGCCAGGGCCGCGGCCTCGTCCACGGAGTAGGTCCGGGCCGAATCGCTGTCCACCTCCTGGAGCAAAACCAGGTCGCAGTCGGCCTCCCGCAGCGTGTCGGCAATGCCGGAAAGATAGCGCCCCACCGTGGCCTCGTCCGCGGCGCGGGCGTTTTTGCCCCCGTCCATAAAAAAGTCCGAGCCGCTGCCCAGGCCCGCGTAGCCGATGTTCCAGCTCAGGATGGAGAGGGGTTCCCCCGCAGAAAGCAGCCGGGCGTCCGCCGCGCTGCGCAGCACCTGGGCGGGTTCGACGGCGGGCGGGTTGAACTCCGTAGCCGTCAGCCAGCCCAAAAGCCCGCCCACGGCGACTACCAGCACCAGAACGGCGATCCCGATCACCTTGAATACACGTTTCATGTAAGTCCACCTCCGGGTTTTTGTATTTTTGATTAGTATAGCAGAGGGGGGACGGCGGTGCAAGCATTCGTCGGGGACGTGGAAGCGGACAGGACGAAAAACGGAACGCCTCATGTAGGGGCCGGCGTCCCGACGGCCCCCGCAGCACACGGCAACGACTTGATTACACCTACGGCGAATTCGCACACGCCCCTTCCTTCCCCCAGCGGGGGAAGGTGGCATCCGCCGATCCCCCGCGAGGCGGATGACGGAAGAGGGAGAACGTGACCGCCAGCAAACGGCAAAATCGTTCGCATACACCCCCGGCTGCGGTCATTTCCACATCGCGGTCCCGCTACGTTCTCCCTCTCCGGCCGCCCTTGTGGGCGGCACCCTCCGGGCCGTCGAGGACGCCGACCCCTACACGGGGAGGGACCGGGAGAGGGCGGAAAGATGCACACGAAATGCTCAATGACAGGGAGGAATGTACAAATTCCGAGGAAATTCCTCCTTCTCTCGCATTCACCGTCCCCATTGACTCACATTTTAGGTTATTTAGAAATAACTTGTTTTTTCTGCGCTATATGATATAATACATATCAACAAACGCGACGCCATAGCGACACAAAACACCCGGGCGGGAGGCTGGCCATGACGACGATTTTTCATCTTTCGGACCTGCACATTGTGACCAGCGGGCATTGGAACATGCTGCGCGACTGCATCCTCGCGCAAGCGCGCGAGCTCCGCGGCGAGCGGGTGCTGCTGGCGCTCACCGGGGATTTCCACAACTACAATGAGGCGGGCTATCGGAAAGCGTCCGAGTTTTTGAAAAAGCTGATCGCGGAGCTGGGCATCCAAGCCGATGAGGACGTGTTTCTCATCCCCGGCAACCACGATGTAGGCGGGGAAGCGGCGATCCGCGCGCATTTTTCGTCTGACAAAAGCTTTGACTGGGAAGACTGGGATTACGATCAGGAGACCGCCCGCGCAAAGTTGAAAGATTGCGAGACCGATGACAGACACTACGCAAAGCTTCTCGAAAGACGCCTGAACGCCTACGCGCCCTACTGCGCCTTTGCGCGGGAGCTGGGCGTCTACCCGGAAGACTGCGGCCTGCTCCCGGCCAGGGTACATGTCCGCTGCTGGGAAAAAGGCAAACTGAACATCCTCCACCTGAACACGACGCTGATCTACGACGGCCATGAGAAGGAAGACCAGAAGCTGGACACTCTGGCCGCTTCCGGGGATGAGATCTGGGAGGGCTTTGACCCAGACCTCCCGACGCTGGCGCTGGGGCACAACAGCTATTACGATTTGTGCGAGGCGCATCAGCTGAGCCTGTCCGGCGTGTTCCGGCGGCGCGGCGTCTGCGCCTATCTCTGCGGGGACACGCACAGAGCGGAGCGGGAGGCGGCGCGGCAGAAGATCCCGTTGAGCTATGGATACAGCACAGAGATCCCCCCAATCCCCAACGTGGTCGGCGTCAAGGGCGCGGCCAACGAGTCGGACACCTATTCGGACTTCGGTCTCTACCTCCACCGCTGGGACGAGCAGAGGGGAGAAGTGCGGTCCGAGCTGCTGTCGTGGAAACCGGACCGCAACCATACCAGCTTTACCCACCTGAGCGAGGAGGGCTGCTACTATATCCCACGTATGGACATCCCTCTGCTGCTGGAAGAACAGAGAAAGCAGCAGGAGGAGCTGGCGCGGCTCCGGGACGCGGCGCAGAAAAAAGAGGGCCCCCCGCCGCCGGACACCGATCTGCTGCGGGATGCCCGGACCCTGCTCGACAAAGGCAAAGGCGACGAGGCCCTGCAACTGCTCTCCGCCCCGGCGCGTGAGGAGGAGCTGGAAGCAGGAGAAGCGGCCACGCGCCGGGGACAGGAGCGTATCCGCCAGTACATTCAGGAAGAACTGCTGAAGATCGAGATCTGGAAGCGGAAGGGCCTGAACCGGGAGACAGTCCCCTTGATCCGCGCCGCGTACCGGCATTGCGCCGAGCTGATCCGGAAGCACCGCGTCTCCGTCCATGTCCTTTACGACTATGTCATTTTCCTTTCTGATATCCACGCCCACGCGGAGGCCATCGACACGGCCCAGTGGCTGCTGACCCACAGTCGTCAGGAACGGGAACCGGAGGAAACGCTGGCATGGTTGAACAACACGTTGGGCAATCTGCTCCGCGCCACGAACCGACTGCCGGAGGCGGAGGAGCGCTACCGGGAGGCGCTGGCGATCCGCCGCCGCCTGGCGGAGGCGAATCCGGCGGCATACGAGCCGGACCTGGCCATGAGCTGCAACAATCTGGGCGTTCTGCTCAGCGACACGAACCGACTGCCGGAGGCGGAGGAGCGCTACCGGGAGGCGCTGGCGATCTACCGCCGCCTGGCGGAGGCGAATCCGGCGGCATACGAGC
>JAFXXH010000047.1 GCA_017542425.1 Oscillospiraceae bacterium
ACAAGGGCGACCGGAGAGGGATAACGTGGCGGGACCGCGATGTGGAAATGACTGCAGCCGGGGGGATATGCGAAGCATTTTACTGTCTGCCAGCGGTCACGTTCTCCCTCTTCCGTCATTCGCCTGGCGGCGAATGCCACCTTCCCCCGCTGGGGGAGGGAATGGGTGAGGGCGCTTGCAGAAAACCCGCAGACAGAAAAAACTTTGGATGAGCTCCACGTCCGGCGAATCCGCAGCCGCCCGGTAGGGAACGCCGTCCCCGGCGTTCCACGCAGCAGCAACAAAGGAAATCCGCCATGTCCGGCGAATTCGCAGCGGCCCTGTAGGGGGCGGCGTCCCCGACGCCCCCGGCAGCAGCGCTGAGATTTTTAGAAATGATCGGCGAATCCGCAATCGTTCCCCTGTAGGGCGCGCCGACCCCGGCGCGCCATGCAGCAGCGCCCGCGTTTCCCGCAACTTTGGGCGAATTCGCAAGCGCTTCCCCGTAGGGAAGGGGCTTGCCCCTTCCGGCAGGGAATGCTCCGATACCCTCCGACCCCGGGCGAATTCGCAAACGTTTACGCATTCGCCCGGGATTTCCCGTGTCGGACCGTGTGCTGCGCGGAAAGGGCAAGCCCTTTCCCTACAATGAGATTCTGCGAATTCGCCGTGGGTTTATGGGAATCTCGCTATTGCTGCGGGGACCGGCCACGGGCTGGACGCCGTCCCCTACAGGGAAATGTTGCGTATTCGCCGGGGATCGCGGTTTGCCTTCGGTGCTGCTGCCCGGCGCGCCGGGTCGGCGCGCCCTACAGGGAGACGCCAGCGTTTTCGCCGGGTGTTCCGGCTCGTCCTCGTTCCCGCTGCTTTGCCCCGGTCATCTATCCGGCTTCCGTCAAACGACCCTTTACTTTTTCAACCGCTGCATCGGCGCGGCCAGGGCCGCGCACAGGACCACCGCCAGCACCGTGTTGGGCAGCATATAGGTGCCGTTGTACAGCAGCGAATACAGCGCCGGACTCAGGTTGCTGACGCCCAGAAACTCCTCCGGCACCCACTCGGCGTACACGGTGACGCCGCTGAGATAGTGGATGAAGAAGCGGCCCAGGCAGCCCACCAGGGCCGCCACGGGCAGGGCCCAAAGTTTGCCGCCCAGATGCTGCCGGTTCAGCAGCCCGGCCAGGCCCACGAAGGCGTAGGCCACGGAGTAGTCAAAGATGATACTGACCCAGCTGATCTCCGCGTGCTGGCCGACGAAATACTTGATGGTGCCGAAGACCAGCCCGGCGGCCATGCCCCAGCCCCAGCCCCAGCGGACGGCGTAGAGGATCAGGGGGATCATCACCAGGTCGATGCTGCCCCCGAAGCCGCCGAAGGCCATGCCGATGGGGATCTTGAGGTAGCTCAGGGCGATGGCCAGGGCCACGCAGATGCCGCCCTCGGTCAGGCAGCGTGTGGCGCTGCGGCTGTCTCTTGCTTTGCTTTGGTTCATGGTTTGTGCCTCCTTGAGATATAAAATATTCCGCATTGCCTCTTTCGATGCAATACGGAATACTTTGCCTCTCGTCTGCATCTTTCCCTACGCCGGTATGATCCGGATCAGGTTCCTGCGGGTCAGGGGCGGCTTTCCACACGTCTCCCCAATCTCAGCCCCCCTGCCGGGGGCACCCCGAAGATAGCTATACGGTTGTAATCATTTCATGACCGCTTCGCCGGGTCCTGAAATGAAATACGCGAGGGTTGGTTTCAGGCGTCCTGCTTCACCTTTTTCCGGGCCAGGATGGGCAGGTCGGTGATGACCAGGATGATGGCCAGGATGAACATGGCGGCGGCGAAGATCGCCTGGAACCAGTTGCCCCAGGCCATGTCTCCGGCCAGGAAGCCCTGGATCTTGTTCCAGACGGTCATGAACAGGCTGGTCAGCGTGGCCAGCAGCATGAAGGCCATGGGGAAGTAGAACATCTTGTTGTTCTTGCCCACGTTGCCCAGCCAAGTGCAGACGGCCATCAGGGCGATGCCCGCCAGGAGCTGGTTGGCCGCGCCGAAGAGGCCCCAGATCTGGCTCAGCTTCAGGCCGCCCAGCACGCAGCCGATGACCACCATGGCCAGGGTGCCCACCAGGGGGTGGCAGAGGACGCGGCGGATGCCCGTGGCGTCCTTGTAGCTCTCCTCGCCCTCCTTCAGGAACAGCTCGGAGAACATGAAGCGGCTCAGACGGGTGGCGGTGTCCAGACTGGTCAGGGCGAAGACGGAGACGGCCAGGGTCAGCAGGGCGTAGACCGTGCCGTAGACGGCGCTGCCGTCGGTGCTGAACATGCTGGCGATGCCCGCGGCGAAGGCCACGGCCGGGGAGCCGAAGTCACCGGCGGTATATTTGGTGAAGACCATGCCCACGGCGATCAGGGAGATCACGCCCAGGGCGGACTCCACCAGCATGGAGCCGTAGCCGATGGGCTTGGCGTCGGCCTCGCTGGCCAGCTGCTTGGAGGTGGTGCCGGAGGCCACCAGGCTGTGGAAGCCGGAGCAGGCGCCACAGGCCACGGTGATGAACAGGGTGGGGAACAAAGTGCCCAGGCTGACCTTCCAGCCGGCGAAAGCGGGGATCTCAAAGCTGGTGTTGCCGGTGAAGGCGGAGAAGACGATGCCCACCAGAGCCACCAGCATCATGCCGTAGAGCAGGAAGCTGGACAGATAGTCCCGGGGCTGGAGCAGAATCCAGACGGGCACCAGGGAGGCCACGGTGATGTACAGACCGATGAAGACGATCCAGAAGGTGCGCCCGGCGGCCAGGCCCACGTTCAGGCCCAGCACCAGCATCCCGCAGATCAGCACAATGCCCATGATCGTGGCGGGCAGGGTCTTGAGCCCGGCCCGGTTGGTCAGGATGCCGTAGAGCACGGCCAGGACGATGAACAGCATGGAGACCATGGCCGTCGTCTCGTTGCCGGTGACGGTTCCCGTGGTCAGCCCTGCGTTGTCGGAGGCGAAGGTCCCGGCCACCACGTTCACAAAGGAGGCCACCACCAGGATCAGCACCAGCAGGGCGAAGATCAGGAAGAGCTTGTGGGCCTTGGGACCCATAGAATCGCGGATGACCTCGCCGATGGACTTGCCGTCGTGCCGGATGGAGGCGAACAGGGAGCCGAAGTCATGCAGCCCGCCGAAGAAGATGCCGCCCAGCACGCACCAGAGGAACACGGGGACCCAGCCGAAAACCGCCGCCTGGATGGGCCCGTTGATGGGACCCGCGCCCGCGATGGAGGAAAAATGGTGGCCCATCAGGACGGCAGGTTTTGCCGCCACATAGTCCACGCCGTCCCCCATTCGGACCGCCGGGGTCTTTTTCTTCGGATCGATGCCCCACTGTTTTGCCAGCCATGCGCCGTAAGTGACGTAGCCGATGATCAGCAGGACGATCGCCGCAACGATGATCAGTACAGCTTTCATACGAACACTCCTTCTCTCTTTTCGATTGGGTCCCGCCCGCTCAGGCGGTCGGGACGATATTGCGCAGGAGCTTCCGCAGATCCCGGCCCAGGCGGTTGCAGGTCAGGGCCCCCGTGGAAAGCTCCAGGGCAATCACGCGATAGCTGCTCCAGCCCCGGAGCATGTGTCCATAGCTTTTGTAGCGGCGCAGTTTTTTGAGAAAGGCGGCGGCCTCCGGGTCGATGCGCTGGGCCAGGACCACCAGCGTCACGTCCGTGTTGCGGTGGTTTGGGTGGGCGTCCACCCGGGCGGTGCCGGTCTCCCAGGCCGTGAAATCCATGCGCCGGGCCATGGGAAGCGTCAGCCGCTCCTCCGCCGCGAAGAAGACGTATTCATGGGACTCCGCCTCGGAGATGGTGGCCCGGCGGGTCAGAAAATATTGCTGCTGGTGGGAGTGAAAGGCGCACTCCGCCGCGAAGGGCTCCGTCACGTCCGCCCGGCGGATGTCGTAATACTGTTCATAGGACCGCAGCAGTTTTTCCAAAGCCTCCGAAGCGTTCATGGGCATCCTCCCGACATTGGAAATGATGTACTATCATAGCGCAGTCCCGATAAAAAATCAATCTGTTTCTTGCGTATTTTCCCGCAATCTCGACAAAAACTGACTCCGGGGCAGCCAGCGCAGCAAGGGCAGACCCAGCAGCAGCAGCACCACCAGCTCCCCAAAGCCCACGGTCAGCGCGTTCATGCCGAAGGCGGGCCAGAAGGCACCGCTCAAAAACGCGTCGGTCTCAAAAAAGGCGATCAGCGCGCCGACGATCACCGCGTTGAACACCACGGGCATCAAACAGGCCAGGATGCTTCGGGACAGGCTGTCCCGGTTTTTCAGCCCCAGTGCCGCCGCCGCCAGACAGGCCAACAGCGTGGCCAGGGTGCCGAAGACCACGTCCAGCGGCCCGTAGGCGCTCAGCAGATTGGCCAGCAGGCAGCCCGCAACCAGGCCCCAGGTCGTGTAGGGGAACAGGAAGGGCAGGACGCACAGGGCCTCGGCCACACGGAACTGGACGGGGCCGTAGCTCATGAAGCCCAGGGACATGGTGAGCACGGCATAGACCGCGGCGATGAGCGCCAGCAAGGCCAGACGGCGGATGGATTTGTTTTGCATGATTCGGTTTTCCTCCCATTTTCTTGTTTATACTCCGGCCGGGGCCGGAATAAAGGCTGGGTGTGGAAACCAGCCTTTTTTGCGTGGATGGTGGTCCCAGGTGGGGGACGGGTGCGGCGGGGGGGGGCGTCGAGGGGGGTGGCGATGCGTTGGGGGATGGGGAAGCGTCGGGGGGTGGGGAAGCGTCGGGAGGTGGGGAAGCGTCGGGGGGGGGGGAAGCGTCGGGGGGTAGGGAAGCGCTGAGGGCAAAGAGAGAGGCCGCCTTGCATGACCGCCAGGCTTCGGCGAATCCGCAGCATTTCATTGTAGGGGGCGGCGTCCCCGACGCCCCGCAGCAACACCAAAGACAAGCGCCACGTCCGGCGAATGCGCAGCATCTCAATGTAGGGAAAGGGCTTGCCCTTTCCGCGCAGCACATGGTCCGACACGGGAAATCCCGGGCGAATGCGCTGCAAGCTTGCGGATTCGCCCAAGGTCGGCGGACATCGGGGCGTTCCCTGCCGGAAGGGGCAAGCTGTTTAGTGTAGTAACATAGTTTACAGATTGTGCAAGGACATGGTTTACACGTAGATGGTACAATTATGGCAAAAACGGGAGTGAACCGCGATGCCATGGGAAGACAGGAGTGTAAACCAAAT
>JAFXXH010000048.1 GCA_017542425.1 Oscillospiraceae bacterium
CCTTTGCTTGCTTCTTCGGATCCTCAAACACGGCAGCGGCGTTCTCCAGGAACTCCCGCTTCCAGTTCCGTACCATGTTGGGATTCAGGTTGTTCTCCGACGCGATCTCGCCCAGCTCTTTTTCCCCCTGGAGAACCCCCAGAACGATCTTCGCCTTGTACTGCGCTGTGTACTGTCTGTGTGCCATGGTATGCGCTCCTTTCTCTGTCTGCTTCGTATACCATGTTCACGTGCGTCTTGGCAGGGGTGGTCTGGTTTGCTGGGACCATTATACTGGCAGGCCTGGAAGCAAGGCAGGCCAGACGCCAGCAGATCAAACCGCCCGGGCGCATGGCGCGGGGGAATCGGTAAGCATGGCGCAGTGGAGACGTTGGCGGGGCTTAGGATAGGTGGGGCGGGCAAAGCTTGGGGGGCGGAAACTGTCACCACGCCCGCATTGTTCGCCAGGTTAGTTTTTGCCAACTCAGACGCAGGGCATTTCCGCCCCCCCTGACGCAAGCCGACCATGCCGCCCGGCTCATGCGCGGGCCTCCCCCCCACGTGTGCCGATTATATAACATAATCAGCACACGTGGGGGCTTGTTTTCAGTCGGGCCGGGATTTTCCCGGCCCTTGGGCTGTGGTGCTGTCCCCAATCCCCAATCATTCAACCAAAACCAGACTATTAACAATGACCTTTGCTGGTAGAACCCCAAACTAATCCCAAGCTAGTCCCAAGTTAAACCCAAGCTTTTTGTGACCAAAATGTGCCTGCGCATCTGTGTACTACCGTGTATACTACGCAGGATATCTCCTCTGTTCTTACGGGCATTTTCATGAAATCTCCGTCCTTATTTCTTGGAACAAATACAAAAGAAATAGTGCCAGAAACAGCCATTTCAGGTTATTTCTGGCACTATTTCGATTGGTGGCGGAGAAGCCGGGATTTGAACCCGGGCCCGGCTCAACACCGGCTACTCCCTTAGCAGGGGAGCCCCTTCGGCCTCTTGGGTACTTCTCCAAACCGAAATTACTTGTACATCTTATCACAGTCTTCCGCAAATGTCAACGATGATTTTTGATTCTGTGGGGCATTTTTCCGCAACCCGCGCCCTGTCCCAGCAGGAACCGGTCCACATCCTTGCCTGCCAGCGTGGACGCGGAGGACGCGCCAGGCGGCTTATCCTCCCTCCAAGGCCGCCGCCACGGCGCGTTTTCGCGCCTGAAACAGCAGCCACACGCCCGCCGCCAGGGGTGCCGGGCCGCCGCCGCGTACGAGCAAAACCAGCCCGGCCAGGACCAGGGCTGTGGCCGTCGCCTCGCCCACGCGGCGGCTGGCCCGCTGGCCCGCCAGGGCCAGCAGGATGCGGCCGCCGTCCAGCGGGAGCACCGGAAGCAGGTTGAAGGCGCTCAGGCACAGGCTGGCCGCCCCGCTGCGCAGCAGGAAGGGGCCGCCCAGGGCGCAGGCGGCCAGGGCGTAGACAAGCCCCGCCGCCGGTCCCGCTGCGGCGCACAGCACTGTCTCGCCTCTGCCCAGCGCGCCGCTGTAGCAAAGCTCCGCGCCCAGCAGCCCCAGACGCAGGGTGTGGACCTTCGCTCGGCAGAGCCGGAGGGCCAGCAGGTGCCCCAGCTCGTGGGCCAGCGCCGCCGGGATCATGCAGGCGATCAGGCCCTCGCCGTCCAGGAACCAGCCCAGGGCGAAGGCCAGCGCCGCCAGCGGGTCCACCCGAATGCGGCGCGGCATCATCCGTTGATGTAGTATTCCGGGTTGCGGTAGACGCCCCGCTGCATCAGCTCAAAGTGGAGATGCGGCCCGGTCACCTTTCCTGTGGCCCCCACCTGGCCGATCACCTGGCCGCGCTGCACCCACGCGCCCGCCGCCACGGACACGGCGCTGCAATGGGCGTAAAGGCTGCGCCAGCCCTCGCCGTGGCCCAGCACCAGATAGTTGCCGTAGCCTTCGTCGAAATCCGCCGCCAGCACGGTCCCGTCGGCAAAGGCGTGGATGTCCTCTCCGCTGGAGGCCGCCACGTCCGTGCCGTAGTGAAAGCGGACTTCCTCCTGGAGCGGGTGCAGCCGGAAACCGAAGCCGGACGAGCGGTATCCGGCCACCGGCAGGGCATAGTCGAAGGGCAGCGGTTCATAGCCGCAGTCCACATTCTCCGGCAGCACCTGGTCTGGAAAGGCCAGCTGGGACTCCAGAAAGGCCGCCGCGGCCGCCTCTCCCGCCGCCCTCGCCGGGTCCTCCGTGGGCGCGGGGGGCTGCGGCTCCGGCGTGGGCTCCGGCTCCGGCGTGGACTCCGGCTCCGGTTCGGGCGTGGGCGCAGGGGGCGGCGGTTCCGGGGCGCGCTCCCCCAGCACCGCCGCTTCCTCCGTCCGATATCGCCGCGCCCGCAGCTCCGTCGCCACGGCGGTGCTCTCCCCGTCCAGGCGCAGGGCCAGTTGGGTCCCCAGTTCGTCCAGCGCCCCGGCGCAGGTCCCGTCCCGGTAGCCCACCGCCTCCAGCACCCGATCCCGGGCCGCCTCCGCCAGCTCCGGCGTCAGCTCCCGCGCCGCCACGGGCAGCCCCGCCAGCAGCAGGAGCAGCAGCCATCGTTTCCGTTTCATACTCGCACCCCCGTTTCTCCGATGTCCCTCCATTATACGGAGACCGGGGAGAGACAAAGCGGGAAGGGCGTCGAGGGGCTCAGGCCGGGGCAGTGCTTTCGTTCCGTCCCAGGTAGCGGGCCGTCAGGGCGTCCAGGAAGGAGGCCAGCAGGGCGTTCATCTCCGTATAGTCGAAAGCCAGCAGTTCCTCCGCCGTCTGAACGTATCTCCCGCCGCCGTTCAGCGTCCCGCCGGCGTCCCGAACCCCAGCCGCCACGATCTCATGCGTCAGCTCCATGTGGGTCTGGAAACCGTACAGCAGCGGGCCGTAGCGCACGATCTGGCGCGGACAGCCGTCGCTCTCGGCCAGGACCGCGCTATCCACCGTCAGTCCGGGCATATCGTTGTGCCATTCCCCGGCCAGAAAGGTGTCGGGAAAGGCCGCGAACAGGGGGTCCGCCCGCCCCGCCGGAGTCAGCCGGGCCTCCACTGGCCCCACCTCCCGCTCCGGGCTGTGGGCATAGGGTGCGCCCAGGGCCTCCCCCAGCAGCTGCGCGCCCAGGCACACGCCCACCACCATCTTCCCGCTCTCGGCATAGCGCCGGATCAGGGCCTTCTGTGCCGGGGCATCGAAGTAAGCGCACTCCAGCCGCGTGGTGGCCGGGCACTGGAAGCCGCCCAGCACGATCAGGATGTCCGCGTCCGCCGTCTCCGGCACCGGCTCAAATTGCCAGCATCGTGTCATGCTGATGGCATAGCCCCTGTCCCTGGCCCAGGTCTCAAAGGCCCCCGGCGCGACCCAGTCGTCCTGCTGAATGAAATGGATGTTCATATGTCCCCACGATCTGCGGCCTTCCGCCGCGCTTGATGCAAAGGCTGTTATTTCCGAACCAGTTTGAGTATCCCGAAGATGGCCCCATAGGCCACCCCCGCTACGGGCCAGACGATCCAGGTCCGGTTCCAGCCGCCGCTGAGGAAGCTCCAGGCCAGGTAGCCCGCCGTCACCAGGCCCCAGTAGACGCCGTTGAATGGGGCCAGTTTCCGCTTGTTCTCCTTGCTGGCTCGGGTGTAGTCGCCCTCCTCCAGAAGTTGCTGGAACGCGCCCCAGACCATGGAGGAGCGGATGATCAGCCACACGCCGACGGCCACCAGCGCGAGGGTCAGCGCCACGGACAGGACATGGGCAAAGCCCTCCTGTTCCCCGTAAAGCATCACGCTCAGGAAAATCGGGACCGCTGACAGGACGCAGAGGACGATGCCCAGGGTGAGCTGGAGGGTGAAACGGGGGCGGTACTGTTCCCGGCGCTCCTTCACCATGCCATCCACGCCGTACAGGGTGTCCACGGACTCCTCTTCCAGCCAGGCATAGGGACTGACGCGCACAGCGCTGGTCACGAACAGGGCCACGGCCCCGCCGACCATCAGCAGCAGCACCGCCAGACCCAGACCCGTCGTCTGGGCTTCGCTCAGCCCCAGCAGGCCGTAGGACTGCGCGCCGCCCAGCAGGATCAGGCAGACGGGCGAGAGGACGCACAGCAGCACCCCCAGCGCGACGCAGCGGGCGTTGACCGCCTTCACGCGCAGAAACTCGTTGGCCTCCTCCATGTTCACGCTGCGCTCCGGGGCCTCGGGCTGTGCGCCCGCCGTCGGCTCGGGCAGTTCCATGTCGTCTTTCAGCAGATAGTCGGTGCTGACGCCGAACAGCGTGGACATCTGGACCACGCGGCCCATATCCGGCACGGACTGGGCACCCTCCCACTTGGAGACCGTCTGTCGGCTGACGCCAAGCTGCTCCGCAAGCTCCTCCTGGGACCAGCCGTTCTTTTTCCGCAGGTCTATGATTTTGTCCGCCAGAATCATCTTGCTCCGCTCCTTTTTTCTCTTGTCACGAGCTTCGTGCAGCTTCAGCATAGCACACTGTCGGCTGACAGGCAAGCAAGATGACGCGGCAATTCCGCAACCGGCGGTTGCGAAGACGCGCACGGCGGAGGCAGACAGGGCGCAACGCGGTTTTTTCGCAGCGCGCCCATTTTTTCCGCCCCGTTTATGCGGGGAGGCTGTCCCGGATGATGCGGATGAGGATGTCGTGCAGCTTTTCCACCGTGTACGGCCCGACGATGGGTTCCAGGTGGCTCTCTCCCACGCCGGAGTCGTCGGTGAGGAAGACGTAGGTGCCGCCGGTGCAGATGGCCAGGGCGCGGGCGAACAGTTCCGTGTCCCGCTCGGCGTTGCTGGCCACCACAGGCACCAGGCGAATGCCCGCCTCCGCTGCCCGGCGGACGGCGTTTTGCAGGGTCTCGTCACGGCCCGTGTGGGGTGGGGCGTCAAAGATCAGGAAGGCCAGCTTCTCACAGTCCTCCCGCCAGCCGCTGCGGCCCGCCTCCTGCAAGAAGCCCATGTCCAGCGTCTGGTCCAAAATTTCCGCCACGGCCTCCGGGGTGTCGCCGCCGCCGGCGGCGTACTCCCCGGCGATCAGGTCCTGGATGGCCGCAGTGTCGCGGGAGAACTCGCTGAGCTTCGTCACATAGTCGTCGCCCTCGTCCCGGTAGAAGCAGACCGACCAGGCCGCCGCGTCGCCGATCTCTCCGGCGATGGCGGAGAAGTCCTTTTGCAGATAGCTCAGCTCGTCGCTCATGGAGCCGGTGGTGTCCACCAGGAACATCACCTGCAGGGCGGTCTTCGGCGCGGAGACCGGCTCGGCGGTCAGCTCCAGCTCGTCCAGGACGGTAACAAGCCTGTCGCCCTGCTGGTCCTCCGGGGGCGTCTCCCGGGAGAGGGGCGTCACCCTGCCCTGGACCGACACCGCCGCCGGGGTCTCGCCGGACCGGCAGAAGAGATAGGCCGCGCCGTCCCGGTCCGTCTGGGCGGTCCAGAGGGTTTCCCCGGATGCGTCCAGCAGCTCCACGCGCTCGCCGGGGAGGGGCTGGCCCGCTGCGTCACGCAGCGTCACCTTCACCCGCTGGCGGGGGTCCAGGCCAAAGGAGGGGAAGGCGAGCTTCCCCGCGTTCACCAGATTGGTGAAAAAGGGCCAGTTTGCGTTGTCGTTCCACTCCGCCGCCGTCAGGACAAAGGCTTCGCCGGGGTCCGGCGTGGCGGGGGGCAGGTCCGGGTCGGGCAGCAGGCCGGACTCCGGGGCACTGGTGGGTTCCGGGAGCAGGGCGGCCTCCCCCGGCTTCGGCATGGGGGCCGGGGCCTCCGCCTCGCTCAGCACGGCCTCCGGCGCGTCCTTGGCGGCCCCGGCGGGCATGGAGGCGGCGGCATATACGCCATACTCCGCCGCGCCGTCCGCGTCGGCGGGGCGCGCAGATCCCGCGCTTGCCCCGGTGACGGTGACGTAGAGGCCGTCTGTCGGCGCGGGGCTGGGCGTCTCCGAGGGCTTTGTCCCTTCGCCGCAGGCAGCCAGGCCCAGCAGGAGGACCAGGGCAAGCAGCAGCGCGGCGGTCTTTTTGCTTTGTTTCATGGAAAGCATCCCTGCCTTTCGTTGCGTTTGCTTCTATGACGGGGAGGAACGGGAAAAGTTCCCGAAATCTGGGGCCGGATTTGCGCCCACGCGAGCCCCCTTCCGTTCGGAAATGCTGCGGTTTTCCTTGTCATCTCCCGCAGGCTGTGGTAAAATCACCATACAAACGTGGCGGATTCTTGGATGGGAGGAACTGCCTATGGACTTGAAAGAGACCCTTCGACACGGCAGACGGCTGCTGTTGGCCGGGGGCGTGGCGGCGATCACGGCCCTGGCGCTGACCGTCGGCGGACTGTTCCAGTCCCCGGAGGAGCTGCTGCAGGAGGAGGTCCAGAACCCGCCGCTGGTGGAGGAACTGGACCCCGGAACGGACGACGGCTGCGACGCCGACGCGGACGACGCGGACTGCGACGAGACCGAGAAGCGCCGCCGGGGTGGGGTGCGCGCCGCGCTGCGGGATCGCATCCTGGCCCTGCCCATGGCCGTGCGCCTGCTGGCGGTCCTGCCCCTCTGGCTGCTGGGCAGCGGCCTGACGATCTTCGCCTCCGCCCTCTGGACGGCGGTTTCCCCCTTGCTGGGGGGTGTGCTGAATTCCCTGTTGCTGCTGGCCGCCCTCTTCGGCGCGTTCCTGCTGGCCGTCAAAGCGGTGTTCCCCGATCTGCCCCTGAAAAAGATCTTAAACCGACGGACCGTCCCCTGGCTGCTGCTGGGCGGCCTGGCGCTGAGCGTCGCCGATCGCGTGCTGCTTTCCCAGCTGGAGGGCTACGGGCCAATCCGCAATCTGGCTTTCGCCGGGGGCTTTCTGCTGCTGCTGGCTGCGGCGGTGCTCTCCTTCGTCCGAAAGGAGCAGAGACGCCGCCGCGCCGCGCCGCCGCCGGAGGCGGAAGCCCCGGCCCGGGACGAACTGGTGGTCTTCGACGCCCCCGGCGGCCCCATCGCCATCCGGCGGGACTGCAAGGGGCAGCAAAAAACCTGAAATATGCGCAAATCCAGCGGAAGGAGCAAGCCCCCATCCGCTGGATTGTTTATTCTGCGGGCGCGTCCTCCGCCAGAGCCCGCAGCAGCCCCGCCGCGAAAGCCGCGTGGCCCTGTTCCGAAAAATGGACCCCGTCGAAGCTCAACTCCACGCCCCAGGTCCTCGCGTCAACGAAACCGATACCCAGCCGCTCCGCCAGCGCCGCGTAGCATGGCCCCAGCCGGGCTGACTCCAGCAGCAGGCGCGGCTCGCCCACCCAGGCCCCCGGCGCCATGGGCGGCGGGGCGATCAGCAGCATGTGCGCGGCGGAGAAGCGGGGGAGCAGGCGGCGCAGAAACCGTTCCATCCGCTCCGCCACGTCCTCGGCGCTGCGGTCAAAGCCTTGCAGCAGGTCGTTGGAACCCAGCATGACCGTCACCCAATCCGGCGTCCCGGCCCGCTCCAGCTCCCGGAGCAGCGCCTGGATCGCCCGGTCCCGGTTCGGGATTTCCCGGCCGTTCTGCCCCGCGTTCCAGACCTCCCAGCCCGCTTGCCCCAGCAGTCCGGTCCAGCGCCGTTCCGCCGGATAGCGGCCCCCGAAGACGTCCCGGGGGTCGTAGCCAAAGGTGTTGGAGTCCCCGATGCAGACGATGCGCTTCATAAGCTTTCTCCTCTCAGCCAGGCCGCCGCCTCGGGCGCGTGCGCGGCGCGCAGGCTGTCCGGCTCCACATGGCAGGGCAGATACAGCACGCCCACCCCGGCGGCCCGCGCCGCTTCCAACTCCGTCCCAAATTCAGGATGGGTCTGCACATTGGCCCGGACTTTCCGCACCCCGTCCATCTGGATCACGAAGAGCAGCGCGGCGCGCCAGCCCCGGTCCAGCGCCTGGCGCAGCGTGCGCAGGTGACGGACGCCCCGCTCCGTGGGCGCGTCGGGAAACCAGCCCAGGCCGCCGCGCTCCAGGGTACAGCCCTTGACCTCAAGCAAATAGCATCCCGCGCCCCGGCCGCCGCGCCGTTCCAGAAAAAAGTCCAGGCGCGACGCCCCATAGCGGGCTTCCGGCACGACCCGGTCAAAGTCCAGCCCCGCCAGCCATTCTCCCGCCACGGCGTTGGGGGCCTGGCTGTCCACATTCACCAGCAGACCGCTCTCCTTCCGCACCGCCACCAGGTCATAGCGGGTCTTTCTCCCCTCTGTGCCCGGCTCCGTCAGCCAGACCTCCGCCCCGGGCAGGAGCAGCTCCCCGCAGCGGCCCGTGTTTTTCACATGGACCGTCTCCACCCGTCCCGCCAGCTCCACATGGGCCACAAAGCGGTTGGGCCGGTCCAGAAAGGCGGCCCGGACGATGTTCGGATACTTCATCCGTTGAAGCGGTTCATGGTCTTCTCCGCCCCGTCGGTGATGTAGCTCTTGACGGCCTCCCAGGCCCGGACGGCGGCGGCGTCCAGGTCGGCGGCGTCCTGGTTGCGCGGCGCGCCCAGCACCCAGTCGGCCATGTCGAAGTCCGGGTGGGGCGGCGCGCCGACGCCCACCTTCACCCGGGGGAAGCGGTCGCTGCCCAGACGGGCGATGATGCTTTTCAGCCCGTTGTGCCCCCCGGCGGAGCCGTGGGCGCGGATGCGCAGCTTCCCGTTGGGCAGGCTCACGTCGTCCGACACGACGATGACCCGCTCCGGCGGGAGCTTATAAAAGCTGACGGCCTGGATCACCGCGTCCCCGCTGAGGTTCATGTAGGTCTGGGGCTTCATCAGCAGCACCGTATGGTCCCCCACCCGGCACTGGTCCGTCAGGGCCTTGAAGCGGGCGCGGCGGATCTGCGCCCCGGTGTCCCGCTCGCACTTTTCGGCGGTCAGGAAGCCCACGTTGTGCCGCGTTCCGGTGTAGCGCGGGCCGGGGTTGCCCAGGAACACCGCCAGCCAGTCCGGCGCGCCGGTCTTTTTTGGAGAAAAGAGCATGGTTCATCCTCCCATCACGGAAAAATCAGGCGGCAGCTTCGGCTGCCGCCTGATCGTGTGTTGCAAAAAACGCTCAGTCAAACAGGGTGGAGATGGAGACCTCCTCATAGATGTGCTTGATGGCCTCGGCGAACATATCCGCCACGGAGAGATAGCGGATTTTATCGCAGGCGGGCTTGTCGCTGGGGTAGGGGATGGTGTCCAGCAGGATCAGTTCTTTGATGTAGCTGTCGTTGATGCGCTCGATGGCGTCGCGGGACAGTACGCCGTGGGTGGCACAGGCGAAGACCTCCTTCGCGCCGCCCACCTCGGACAGGGCCTTGGCCGCGTTGCACAGGCTGCCGGCGGTGTCCACCATGTCGTCCAGCATGATGACGGTCTTACCCTCCACGTTGCCGATGATGTTCATGACCTGGCTCTGGTTGGCCTGTTCGCGGCGCTTGTCCACGATGGCCATGTTGAGATCCAGCATGTGGGAGAATTTGCGGACCCGGGCCACGCTGCCCACGTCGGGGGAGACGCACATCACGTCCGGGTTGCCCTTGCCGAAGCGATTGAGGAAATAGGTGGAGAAGAGGTGGGAACCCCGCAGATCGTCCACAGGAATGTCAAAGAAGCCCTGGATCTGGCTGGCGTGCAGATCCATGGTCAGCACACGGTCGGCCCCGGCCTTGGTCAGCAGATTGGCCACCAGCTTGGCGGAGATGGGATCGCGGCTCTTGGCCTTGCGGTCCTGGCGGGCGTAGCCGAAGTAGGGGATGACCGCCGTGATCCGGCCCGCGCTGGCGCGCTTCATCGCGTCGATCATGACCAGCAGCTCCATCAGGTTGTCGTTCACCGGCTTGCAGGTGGACTGGACGATGAACACGTCCGAACCGCGCACCGGCTCATAGACGGATACGGAGCACTCGCCGTCCGCGAAGCGGGTGGCCACGCTGTTGCCCAGGTCGGTGAGCAGCGCTTTGCAGATGCCCTTCGCAAGTTCGGGGTTGGAGTTACCGGCGAATACCTTCAGATCTTTTCCGTGTGGGATCATGTCAGATAAACCTCTCTTTTTCATATTCGTCGGGCAGCCTTGTCTGGAAAGGGCGTCAGCGCCGCGTATCCGCAACTGTCCATACCATCATTATAGCAAGTCGGCCTGGAAAATAAAAGAGACGTTTCCGAAATTTTTCACCAAAAAAACATGAAAAAATCAGCATTCTGTCGAAAAAACAGACACATCCGGCAAAAAAGCGGATGTGTCTGGACAAAAGATTCAGGAAACCGGGGCGTCCTGTTCTCCATCCCCGTAGCGAATCAGGCCGAGCCAGAGCCGGGTATACAGCACCATGCTGAGCAGCATGGCGGCGCCGGCCAGGGCCAGCAAAACCGCGATGTACATGGGGTTCAGGTCCGGCAACAGGAACAGCACGATCATCACGCTGTTGAGCACCACCGTGGAGAGCTTGCCGTACCACTGGGCGCCCACCATATGTCCGGTACGCCGGGCGGCGGCCCAGCCCAGGATCAGCATACTCAGCTCCTTTACCACCAGCAGCGCGAAGAAAACCCAGGCGTACCAGAGGTCCCCGTGGCGGATCAGAAGACAGGCCCCCAGTCCGCCCTGCATGACCTTGTCGCAGATGGGGTCCAGCACCTTGCCCAGTTCGGTGATCATGTCGAACTTCCGGGCCACGATGCCGTCCAGCACGTCCGTCAGCTCCGATACCGCCAGCAGGACGACGGCCACGGTGTAGTTCTCGTGGGCGTAGAACCAGATAATAAATGGTATGAGCAGCAGTCGGGCGAAGCTCATATAGTTCGGTATGGTGCAGACCTGCTCCTTTTTCAGCAGTCTGCGGAAAGAACGGATGTCATACATGTCCTTGCCAGGTCCCCAATCTCGTTTGTTTTCATCTGTGCCACCTGCTGCGCCGGGATGACGGAGGCGAAGTCCAGCCATAGCTCCGTGCGCCGCCAGGGGGCGCGGCGGCGAATCTGCTCCGAGCCCCGGATGACCGCCACCAGCACCGGGCACCTGGCCCGCTGGGCGATCTTAAACGCGCCGTTGCGGAAGGGCAGCAGTTCCGCTCCGCTGCTCCGGGTGCCCTCCGGGAAAATGCCCACGGAGGACGCGCCCCGCCGGATCAGGTCCACCGCGAAGAGGATGGTCTTCAGCGCGGCCCGGTCGTTCTCCCGGTCGATGGCCATGACCCGGTCCCGGTGGAGGATGCGGCCCACCACGGGGATGCGCAGGTTCTCCGGCTTGGAGACGAAGGCCAGCTGGTCATGGCGCAGCAGCCAGCCCAGGGCGATGGGGTCATAGTTGCTGCGGTGGTTGCAGACCAGGAGAAAGCGCCCCTGCGGCAGCCGCTCCAGCCCGCGCACATGGACGCGCACGCGCCCCACGGCCAGCAGCAGCCCCATGCCGTAGCCCACCAGCCGGTGATAAAACGGCGCGTCCTCCACCTGGGGCTGCGCCGGGTCGATGAACAGCGCCAGCAGAGCCAGCAGCAGCGCGAAGAGCAGCCAGAGCACGGCAAACGCGGCCAGGGCGAAGAGCGCGAACATCCCCGCAAACGCCCAGCCGCGATAAGACAGCAGCAAGCACAGCGCGGCGGCGAGCGCCGCGCTGATCAGGAACCAGGGCAACAGGCTCCGGTTCCGCACTGTTTGGTACATCGGCTTGCCTCCCGGCGGCTCAGGCTTCCGCCGTGCGGTCGATGACGATGTCCTTTTCCTCCACGGGGGCGGGGACGGCAATCTCCTCGACGGCGGGCTCCTCCGCCTCCACCGGCTCCTGGGGCGGCGTCAGCAGCTCCTGGGCGAAGCTCATGAGCAGGTCCTTGTTTTTGTAAACCGCGTAGGCGGCGGCGGTCAGTCCGCCCAGGGTCAGAATGGTGCCGATGGTGCCTTTGATGCTAGCCATGATTCTATCCTCCAATTTATATTGATTTGCAAAGGGACGGGTTCGCTGTATCGCTTCCCTTGTGTCGGTACTGCCGACATGATACCGCATACAGTATACCACATCTCTCCGCGTGTTTCAATCGAAAAGTCCGATTCCGAAAAAAAGAATTGCAAAAAGTTCGCCGTCGGCGCAAAAAAGCAGTTGCACTTTCCCGCCCGCTGGTCTAAAATATAACATCAAAATCATTCCAGACAAGGAGAGCGATGCGTATGCGCGATTACAAAGCGGAATTTGACAGCCGCGTGGCCTTCATCCGAAAGCTGGTGGCGGAGGCCCACGCCGACGGGATCGTGTACGGCAACTCCGGCGGCAAGGACTGCACCCTGGTGTCCATCCTCTGCAAAGCCGCCTGTGACAACACCGTGGGCGTCCTGATGCCCTGCGCCTCCCGCCAGAACTACGGAAGCGACACGGACGACGCCCGGGCCGCCGCGGACAAGTTCGGCATCGCGCAGCGCACCGTGGACCTGACGGAGACCCGGGCGGCCCTGCTGGGGGCGCTGGAGGGCAGCGTGGACATGCTCCCCGCCTCCACCGCCAACATCGCGCCCCGGCTGCGCATGACCACCCTTTACGCCATCGCCGGCAGCGAAAACCGTCTGGTGGCCGGGACCGGCAACCGCAGCGAGCGCTATATGGGCTACTTCACCAAATGGGGCGACGGGGCCTGCGACTTCAACCCCATCTCCGACCTGACCGTCACCGAGGTCTACGCCTTCCTGGAATACCTGGGCGCGCCCCGGAGCATCATCGAGAAGGCCCCCTCCGCCGGACTCTTCGAGGGCCAGACCGACGAGAAGGAGATGGGCGTCAGCTACGCCGCCGTGGACGAGTTTTTGTTCCACGGCACGGGCAAGCCGGAGGACCTGGCCGTCATCGCCCGCTACCACAGCCGCAGCGAACACAAGCGCCGCCCCATCCCCATGTACGCGGAATAAACCGTGCCATTCCAATGGCCTGGGAAGAATATTCGAGATAAAGGAGTAGGCTTATGGAAAACAATGTGCGTCCCGCTTCTCTGGAGCGGATCACCAGCCCCGCTCTGGCGGAGGCTTTCATCGCGGAGCAGATCGCGGCGCTTCGCGCCCAGATCGGCGACAAAAAGGTGCTGCTGGCCCTGTCCGGCGGCGTGGACTCCTCCGTGGTGGCCGCGCTGCTCATCCGGGCGGTGGGCAGGCAACTGGTCTGCGTCCACGTCAACCACGGCCTGCTGCGCAAGGGCGAGCCGGAGCAGGTGGTCCGGGTTTTCCGGGACGAGCTGGGCGCGGAGCTGATCTATGTGGACGCGGTGGACCGCTTCCTGGACAAGCTGGCCGGCGTGGCCGACCCGGAGACCAAACGCAAGATCATCGGCAAGGAGTTCATCGACGTGTTCGCCGAGGAAGCCGGCAAGCTGGACGGCATCGAGTTCCTGGCCCAGGGCACCATCTACCCCGACATCCTGGAGTCCGGCCCGGTCAAGAGCCACCACAACGTGGGCGGTCTGCCCGAGGAGCTGAACTTTGAGCTGGTGGAGCCGGTGAAATTCCTGTACAAAGACGAAGTGCGCGTGATCGGCAAGGCCCTGGGCCTCCCGGACAGCATGGTCTACCGCCAGCCCTTCCCCGGCCCCGGCCTGGGCGTCCGCTGCGTCGGCGCCATCACCAGAGACCGCCTGGAGGCCGTCCGCGAGAGCGACGCCATCCTGCGGGAGGAGTTCGCCAAAAACGGCCTGGAGGGCCAGGTCTGGCAGTATTTCACCGTCGTCCCCGACTTCAAATCCACCGGCATCACAGACGGGAAGCGCACCTACGACTGGCCCGTGGTCATCCGCGCCGTCAATACCGTAGACGCCGTCACCGCCGAGGTGGCCGAGCTGCCCTTCGCCCTGCTGCAAAAGCTGACGGAGCGCATCACCAGCGAGGTGAAGGGCGTCAACCGCGTGCTGTGGGACCTGACCCCGAAGCCGAGCGGGACGATCGAATGGGAATGAGCTTGGAATCGTCCGAAAACCCAGGATTCATGCGGAGTTTCGGCCTTTAAAAGTTACCATTGATAACAATTTGATAACAGGCGACGGAGCCGCCGTTATTTCATAAGCCCGGGTGGTTTTGGGGTTGGAGAATCATTCTCTCCGTCTGTTGCCTGTGTGTCCGTATTACGAAAGCCCTTGGCTGCGGTGCATGCAGTTAAGGGCTTTCGGCTTTTTTATTCCTTTTTCCTAAAAGACAAAAGAACCGTCCCCCTGTCCGTCTATAGTTGTTGCAGATTTTAATAATTCTTGAAAAAGGAAGATTTTTTTTAATATAAAGTCTCGTTCCAAGTGATGAAGGAACTATATACAGGAATAAAAGTTTCTTCGCCAATATCATAGACAACGCGAATTTGTCTTTCATCATCAGCAATATATTCTGTCCCATGAAATACTACACCGAGTTTTTCAATATAGGAAAGAATATAATTCAATTCAAGGGACCGATTTTTACTATCAAACCCATTGAGATTTACACGGAGGACTTTTTCCCCGTTTAGGTTAAAAAAGGTCAATTCACTATTTCCCCATCTGTACAGCAGGAGAGAACCATCCTCTGAGGTTAAGGCAGAATCAATCAATGACGGAATTTGAATTTCGTTCTCAACGGCATTATTAACTATGTTCACCATAAAAACGCGAGTTGATTGTTCAATAGGATTTATGCAGGCAATATAAGCATAATCACCGACTACATTGAGTACCTGGTTATAACAGTTTTCATATTCAGGAATATCTATTTCCGAAAAAAGTACAGCACACTGACTTGCCTCAGAAACAATCAAATCATCTAAATCAGCAAGAAAAAATCTGTTGGAGAAATGATGCTCGTTAGAGGAATTGTTTAACTCAGAAAGTTCATACGGAAATACAACAGCTTCTTCAACAAGAACTTTGTAGCCTTGACTACTCAATACCAAATGTGGCATACGGTATGAATTTGTAATCATCTCATCCGAGATCGAAACGATAGTTCTATTGCGCAAATCAATCAGATACAGGCGCTGGGTCTGCTCACAGTCTGCGTTATCAACGGCTGTCTTAACAAAGAAAAAATCATTTTGGGACGTTTCATCAATAATTGCTTCTTCAGATTCAACAATCGGAAAGCATACTGAGCCTCCAAGATTATCATTGAAAACCAATCTGCCATCCGTAGCTTCCAAAAAATATACCTTATCCTGGCTTTTGCTGGCAAGAAAATAGCTTTCGGCTGTATGGCGAGAAATAGCCTCAATGCTATTATCAGCTCTAACATATTTGCGTAATGTCTTGGAACCGTCATCCTCAATCGTAGAAAAGAGAACACAGTCACGGTTGGCAGAAAGAATTTCCGCCGAACGATAGGGAACACTCGGAAACGCTTTTATCGATTCTTTCATTAATCTTCCCCCTTCAAGGAATTTTCAAACTCCAAAGCTGTTCCTTTATTCAAACACTGCTCATACATATCAGTATTGCCGACCATATCATATAAATATGCCATATTATAGTATAACTCAGGATCATTATCATTCAGCGTTTCAGCATATGAAAAAGTAGCAATCGCCTCATCGTATCTCCCTGCGTTCGCCTGCATTATAGCCTTAAGACAGGGGGACGGTTCTTTTGTCTTGCCCCAAGCTAGGAAATCACCGCCAATTTCTGTCAGTCTTGCATCTATTTTCCCATCATCGCGCGAAAAAGTTGTCAATGAGAAGGGTTTTTATTGACAGCTTTTTCTTTGGAAGCAGGACAAAAGAACCGTCCCCACGTCTCACACAGCTCTCGCCTCGTTCTCGTACTGAAACAGAATCAGAAAGTCGTCCGCGTACCGCACATAATACGCCTCTCCCCGCAGTTTTGGTTTGATGGCCTTTTCAAACCATAGGTCGAGTGCATAGTGCAGGTACACGTTCGCCAGTACCGATGAAATCAAGCCGCCCTGCGGCGTGCCCCGGTCGCTGTCTTTTACTTCCGTTCCTTCCATGATCCCCGCAATCAGAAACCGCTTTACATAGCGCAGGAAGTTCTTGTCCTGTATATCGTGTTCCAGAAACTTCATGAGCCAGTCGTGGTCTACATTGTCAAAGAAGCCTTTGATGTCCGCTTCCAGTACATAGTTGACCTTACGC
>JAFXXH010000049.1 GCA_017542425.1 Oscillospiraceae bacterium
ACGCCCTCCTTCCAAATCATTTTGCAGGAATTTGTGACCCCCATGTGTAAACCATGTGTTTGCACAATCTGTAAACCATGTGGGTCTTGACACAAGCCCCTTCCCTACGGGGAGGCGTTTGCGGATTCGCCCAAGGTTGCGGAAAACGCGGGTGTTGCTGCGCGGCGCGCCGGGGTCGGCGCGCCCTACAACGTGGGTGGATTCGCCCTACGGGGTGTCTGCGGATTCGCCGGACGGGCTGCTTTGGTTCCGTGCTGCTGCGCGAAACGCCGGGGACGGCGTTCCCTACCGGGCGTGTGCGGATTCGCCGAAGGTGGAAGCAAACCGTACCCGTGTGCTGCGCGGGCCAGGCCATGGGCTGACGCCGGCTCCTACATGAGCCGCTGCTCTCTCTTTCTCCTGTCTGCAAAACGCAGAAGAATGAGTCAAAAAGAACCGTCCCTTTTGACTCATTCCAGCTTTTTTGTTTACGAAATCCACATTCTGTGGTATGATTGCCGCATCAAACAGAAGGAGGACGGGGCTTATGGAACGATATCTTGGGGAAAGCCTCCCGAAGCTGGGCTTTGGGCTGATGCGGCTGCCCATGCTGGGGGACGCGGTGGATCTCCGGCAGACGATGGAGATGACGGACCGCTTTCTGGAAGCGGGCTTTCGCTATTTTGACACGGCCTACGGCTACTTAAACGGCAAGAGCGAGGCGGCGGCCAGGGCGGCGCTGGTGGAGCGCTATCCCCGGGAGGACTTCCTGCTGGCCACCAAGCTGCCCGCCTGGGCCGGGGCGAAGACGAAGGAGGACGCGGAGCGGATGTTCTACACCTCCCTGGCGCGCACCGGCGCGGGCTATTTCGACTTCTATCTGCTGCACAACTTAGGGCCGGGGCGCACGGAGAAATTTGAGGAATACCGCATCTGGGACTTTCTGGCCCAGCGCAAGCGGGAGGGCCTGATCCGGCACCTGGGCTTCTCCATCCACGACAGCGCCGAGGCCCTGGACCGGGTGCTGAACGCCCACCCGGAGGTGGAGTTCGTGCAGCTGCAAATCAACTATGCGGACTGGGACAGCCCCACCATCCAGTCCCGCCGCTGCTACGAGACCGCCCGGGCCCACGGCAAGCCGGTGATCGTCATGGAGCCGGTGAAGGGCGGCACCCTCAGCGTCCTGCCGCCCAGGGCCGCCGCCCCGCTGCGGGCGCTGCGGCCGGACGACAGCGTCTCCTCCTGGGCCCTGCGCTACGCCGCCAGCCTGGAGGGCGTGATCACCGTCCTCAGCGGCATGAGCGATCTTTCGCAGATGGAGGACAATCTGAAAACGATGCGGGACTTTGCGCCGCTGAGCCGGGAGGAATACGCGGCCCTGGACGAGACCATGGCCGTCATCCGCGCCACCCCCACCATCCCCTGCACCGGCTGCGACTACTGCGCCAAGGACTGCCCGATGCACGTGGGCATTTCCGACCACTTCCGGGCCATGAACCTCTGGAAGGTCTACGGCAATCTGCTGGCGGCCCGGCGGAACTATGAGATGGAGATCCGGGTCTGCGGCCACGCCCCGGCCAGCGCCTGCGTGGGCTGCGGCCGCTGCGAGGCGGTGTGCCCCCAGAGCATCCCCATCATCCAGGAGCTGCGGGGCGTGGCCGCCGCGCTGGAGGGCTGAGGCGTGCTCAGCTTTGTCAACGACTATTCCGAGGGCTGCCACCCCCGCATCCTGGCGCGGCTGGCGGAGACGAATTTGCAGCCCCAGCCCGGTTACGGGGAGGACGATTTTTGCCTGCGGGCGAAAGACCGCATCCGGGCGCTCTGCGAAAGCCCGGCGGCGGAGGTCTGCTTCCTCTCCGGCGGCACCCAGACCAACCGCATCGCCCTGAGCGCCCTGCTGCGCCCCTGGGAGGGGGTGCTGGCGGCGGAGACCGGGCACATCGCCGTCCACGAGGCCGGGGCGATCGAGGCCGGGGGGCACAAGGTCCTGACGCTCCCGGCCCATGGGGGGAAGCTGGACCCGGCGGAGGCGGCGCGGGCGTTGGAGACCTTTCACGCCGACGCCAACCGGGCCCACATGGTCCAGCCGGGGCTGCTCTACCTCTCCTTCCCCACGGAGCTGGGGACGCTGTACACGAAGGCGGAGCTGCGGGCGCTGCGGGCGCTCTGCGACCGCTATCACATGAAACTGTATCTGGACGGGGCGCGCCTGGGCTGCGGCCTGGTGAGCCCGGACTGTGACCTGACGCTGCCGGAGCTGGCGGCGCTGTGCGACGCCTTCTATCTGGGCGGCACCAAGCAGGGGGCCCTGCTGGGGGAGGCGCTGGTGTTCCCAAAGGGCGCGCCGGGGCACTTCGTCACCCTGGTGAAGCAGCACGGCGGCCTGCTGGCCAAGGGACGGCTGCTGGGGCTGCAATTCGACGCGCTGCTGGAGGACGGGCTGTACTTCGATCTGGCCCGCAATGCCCTGGAGCGGGCCGGGGAGCTGCGGGCGGTCTTCCGGGAGAAGGGCTATCGCTTTTACCTGGAAAGCCCCACCAACCAGCAGTTTTTGATCCTGGACCGGGAGACCCAGGCGAAGCTGGCCGGGAACGTGGCGTTCAGCTTTTGGGAGCGCTATGACGCGACAAGCGACGTGGTGCGCTTTTGCACCAGCTGGGCCACCACCCCGGAGCAGATCGCGGCGCTGCGCGCCCTGCTGCCGGAGCAGGGGAGGGCGTGAAACGAACACGGCGCGCCGTTTCCCGGCGCGCCGTGCGGTTTTTGTGCGGCAGGGCGGGGGAGGTGCCCCGGCCCCTGCCGCGTCTGTATCCGGTTTATTTCGCCTGCTTTCCGTTCCCGTCGGCGTCCGTCGGCGGCTGCTGCGCCGCGCTGTGCTTTTTCCCGTGCCGCCGCAGGAGCAGCACCGCCGCCACGGCCAGGAGCGCCAGGCACAGCAGTCCGGCCCAGACCCCGGCCAGGGCCACCAGCACGTCCTCCAGGCCGCTGACAAAGCCTGTCGCGCCGCTGCGCAGGGCGTCGGCCAGCCGTGCGCCGAAGCCGATGGGGGCGGTCTCCGTCTCCGTCTCCCGGCTGACCTCCTGGAGCCGGACCCGGACGGTGGCGTAGCCCACCAGGGAGTCATAGTGCCGCAGAGATCCGGTCAGGTTCTCGATGACCAGTTCCGTCTCGGCGATGGCGGACTCCAGGGCGATGATGTCCTCCATCGCCTCGGCCCGCTCCAGCAGGGCCTGGAGCCGCTCCAGCTTCGTGCGCTGGGTGCTCAGCCGGGCCTCCTGGTCGTAGTAGCGCTCGCTCACGTCCTCGGCGCTGCGGGAGAGGCTGCGCAGGGCGGCGGCCTCACCCACCCGGGCGCAGAAGCCGGAGAACTGCTCGGCGGGGACGCGGACGGTGTAGGAGGCGCTGCGGTAGCGGCTCCGGTTGTTCAGTTGGCTGCTCTCATACCAGCCGCCCAGCTCCGCCGTCAGCGCCGCCAGGGCGTTGGCCGCCGCGTCGAAGTCCACGCTCTCCAGTTCCACGTCGGCGGTGTAGATCATCTTGACGTTTCCCGGCGCCCGGTCCGGCACGGCCTCCGCCGGCGCCTCCGCCTCGTAGTAGCCCCAACTCTCCGCCCCGTCCGACGTGGCGTAGGACCAGGAATCCTCCGCCGCCTGGTTGGACGGCATGGCAGACGCGCCGCAGCCGCTCAGCAGCAGCGCGGCGGCCAGCAGCAGCGCAGCGACGCGCAGACCCATCCGTTTCATGCTTTCGCCCTCCTTGTTTTTGTATGGATTTGTGGGTTTTCCCGCTTAGACGGCCCGGCGCGGAAAAAGTTCCCGGGGAAAAGTCCCCCGGCGCGAAAAAGCGAGGTTGACAGCGCCGACGCGGGTGTGGTATCGTAGCAATGCGAAGCGCTCTCTTGTCTGGAGATGTACCCAAGCGGCTGAAGGGTCCGGATTCGAAATCCGGTAGGTCGGCTCCGCCGACGCGGGGGTTCAAATCCCTCCATCTCCGCCAAAGCGAAACTCCTGCCGCCCCGGCGGCAGGAGTTTCGCTTTGTATTCTTCATTTTTAAGTTTTCAATATTCGTTCTTCATTTCCCCCGACAGGATGGTCTAAATGAATACTGAAGACTTAAGACTGAAAAATGAATCGTACTTGCGTATACGGAGACGTTTCGGTATCCCCATTGCCACAGCGAAAACCCCGCCGAGATTTGTCGGCGGGGTTTTCGCTGTATCGTTTGGTTTCCGGTTGCCGCCGCCCATGCCTCAGGCTTCGGGCGCTGCTTCCGCTCCGCCCCGCTGCCCGATGGGCACATAGGGGGCGTAGTGCATGGAGGAGCGGTAGGCCGGACGGATGATGCGGTTGCAGGTGTAAAGCTCCTCCAGCCGGTGGGCGCACCAGCCGGCGATGCGGGCGATGGCGAAGAGCGGGGTGTAGAGGTCCGCGGGGATGCCCAGCATCTCGTAGACCAGGCCGGAGTAGAGGTCCACGTTGGCGCACATGGGGATATCCTGGTCCTTTTCCTCCATCAGCAGCGGGACGCCCACCCGCTCCACCGCCTCCAGCAGCGCAAAGCGGCGGCCATAGCCCTGGCGCTCGGCCATGCCCCGGGCGTATTTCTTGATGGCCTCGGCCCGGGGGTCGCTGACGGTGTAGATGGCGTGGCCCAGGCCGTAGATCTTGCCGGAGCCGTCCCCGGCCTGGCCCCGCAGAATCTTCGCCAGATAGTCCCGCATGGCGTCGTCGTTCAGGTCGGCCACATGGGCGTCGATGTCGTTCAGCATCTCCATCACCTTGGCGTTGGCCCCGCCGTGGAGCGGCCCCTTGAGGGCCCCCACCGCCGCGGCCACGGCGCTGTAGGTGTCCGTGCCCGTGGAGGACAGGGTGCGGCAGGAGAAGGTGGAGTTGTTGCCGCCGCCGTGCTCCGCGTGGAGAATCAGCATCAGGTCCAGCAGCCGGGCCTCCTCCTCCGTGAAGACCTTGTCCTTGCGGATCATGCGGATGAAGTTCTCCGAGAGGGACAGGCGCTCCGAGGGGTTGTGGATGTAGAGGCTCTTGCCGTCGAAGTAGTGCCGCTTGACCGCGTAGGCGTCCGCCACGATGGTGGGGAAGCGGCCGATCAGCTCGATGGACTGGCGCATGACGTTCTCCATCGTGGTGTCGTCCGGGTTCTCGTCGTAGGAGTAGAGCACCAGCACGCTGCGCTCCAGCTTGTTCATGATGTTCCGGGAGGGGGCCTTGAGGATCATGTCCTCAAAGAAGCCGTCGGGCAGGCGGCGGGCGCTGGAGAGAATGGCGTTGAACTGCCGCAGCTGCTCAGCCGTGGGCAGACTGCCAAAAAGCAGCAGATAGGCCACCTCTTCATAGCCGAAGGTGCCGTTGCGCCCGTGGCTTTCCACAATCTCCGTGACGTTGATGCCCCGGTAGTACAGTTCGCCGGGCATAGGCACCTTTTCATAGTCCCGCAGATAGTAACCCTGGACGCTGCCGATGCAGGTCACCCCCGCCATCACGCCGGTGCCGTCGGCGTTGCGCAGGCCGCGCTTCACCGCGCCGCCCCGGTAGTAGCGCTCCGGGATGCTGTACTGGTCGGTCACGGTCGCGCAGAGCTGGGCGATGTAGGAATTCAGTTCGGAGGGGTCTTTTTGCATCGTGTGTCATCCTTTCCGGTCAGATAGTAAGCAACAGGATACCATCTCGCCCCCAAAATTGCAAGAATGAATCTTTGGAATTTCAACATTTGGCATTCTCACCAAGGGAATCCCCCAGAAGCCCCGGTTTTTTTGAATGGTATGTAGTTTCTTTTTGCATCGCTTGCGAAACGGCGCGTCATTTGTTATACTGAAGCGCATCAAACTGAGAATTCTGAACGAAACGAGGCGACACAGTATGCTCCAACTGCACGCCGGTCCGGTCCGCCTTTCGGCTGGCCGTCCCGTTCCGCTGGAGGCCGCCGGAGGCGTGGACCGCAGCGGCACCATAGCCTACGGCATCCTCTCCGCCCACGACCGGAGCGCCGAAAAAGGCAAGCTCTCCATCCGCTTTGACAGTCTCATCAGCCACGACATCACCTATGTGGGCATCATCCAGACCGCTTCGGCCAGCGGCCTGACGCGCTTTCCCGTGCCCTATGTGCTGACCAACTGCCACAACTCCCTCTGCGCCGTGGGCGGGACCATCAACGCCGACGACCACGCCTTCGGCCTCTCCGCCGCCCGGCGCTACGGCGGCGTCTACGTCCCGGCCAACATGGCCGTCATCCACCAGTACGCCCGGGAGGAGCTGGCCGGCTGCGGCCGCATGGTGCTGGGCTCGGACAGCCACACCCGCTACGGCGCACTGGGCACCATGGGCGTGGGCGAGGGCGGCCCGGAGCTGGTGAAGCAGCTGCTGGGCGACGGCTGGGAGAGCGCCCCGCCCCAGGTGGTGCTGGTCTGGCTCACCGGCACGCCAAGGCAGGGGGTCGGTCCCCACGACGTGGCCATCGCCCTGTGTACCGCCGTGTACAAAAACAACTTCGTGAAGAACAAGGTGCTGGAGTTCGCCGGGCCGGGCGTGGCCGGGCTGCCCATGGACTACCGCATCGGCGTCGACGTGATGACCACCGAGACGGCCTGCCTCAGCTCCGTCTGGCAGACCGACGGCGTGGTGGAGGAATACTACGCCATCCATGGCCGCCCGGAGGACTACCGGGAGCTGCGCCCCGCCGAGGGGGCGGAGTATGACGCCATGGTGGAGATCGACCTGTCCGCCATCGAACCCATGGCGGCCCTGCCCTTTCACCCCTCCGAAGGCGTGAGCATCCACGAGCTCCAGGCCAACGCCGGGGACTGGCTGCGGGAGATCGAGCGCCGGGCCGAGGTCCAGTTCGGCGGCAAGGTGCGGCCCAGCCTGACGGACAAGCTGGTGAACGGGCGTCTGCGCGTGGAACAGGGCGTCATCGCCGGCTGCTCCGGCGGCATGTTCGACAACCTGGCGGAGGCCGCGGCGATTCTGGACGGCCACGGGCTGGACAGCGGCGGCTTTGAGCTGACGCTCTATCCCCCCAGCATCCCGGTGGAGCTGGAGATGCTGCGCTCCGGCCTCACCGAAAAGCTGACGGCGGCGGGGGCGCTTTTGAAGCCCTGCTTCTGCGGCCCCTGCTTCGGCGCGGGGGACGTGCCCTCCCACAACGCCCTGTCCGTCCGCCACACCACCCGCAACTTCCCCAACCGGGAGGGTTCCCGCCCCGGCGACGGGCAGTTCTCCGGCGTGCTGCTGATGGACGCCCGCTCCATCGCCGCCACCGCCCGCTGCGGCGGCGTCCTGACGGCGGCCACGGACCTGGACTACGCGCCCCCCGCCCCGGTGCAGCGGCGCTATGACCGGGGGCCGTATGAAAAGCGCGTCTACTTCGGCTACGGCAAGGCCGAGCCGGAAGCCCCCTTGCAGTTCGGCCCCAACATCGTGGCCTGGCCCCCCATCCCGGCCCTGCCGGAACACCTGCTGCTGTCCCTGGCCAGCGTGCTGCATGACCCGGTCACCACCACGGACGAGCTGATCCCCTCCGGGGAGACCAGCAGCTACCGCTCCAATCCGCTGAAGCTGGCCTCCTTCGCCCTTTCTCGCCGGGACCCGGCCTATGTGGGCCGCACGGCGGCGGTGCAGAAGCTGGAGGCCGACCGGGCGGAGGGCCATTACGCCCCGGAGCTGCGCGCGGCCATGGGGGCCTGGGGCCTGGACCCTGCCATGTTGGAAAAGACCGGCATCGGCTCGGCGCTCTTCGCGGAGAAGCCCGGCGACGGTTCTGCCCGGGAACAGGCCGCCTCCTGCCAGCGGGTGCTGGGAGGCGCGGCCAACATCTGCCGGGAGTACGCCACCAAGCGCTATCGCTCCAACTGCATCAACTGGGGGATGCTCCCCTTCACCATCGCCCCGGAGACGCCCTTCGACTACGAGCCGGGCGACCTGATTTTCGTCCCGGACGTGCGGAAAGCGGTGACCTCCGGCGCGGACCGGGTCACGGCCAAGGTCTGGCGGCAGGACGGGCGGACCGGTGAAATCGCGCTGCTGCTGCCGAACTTCACCCCGGAGGAGCGGGAGATTGTTTTAAAGGGCTGTCTGATGAACTGGTACAAAGGCAGAAAGGACGGGAACTGAGATGGATAAGATTCGGATGCAGACGCCCATCGTGGAGATGGACGGCGACGAGATGACGCGGGTGCTCTGGGCGCTCATCAAGCGGGAGCTGCTGGAGCCCTTTGTGGAGCTGAACACGGAATACTATGACCTCCATTTAAACAACCGGGACGCCACCGACGACCGGGTGACCGTAGAGGCGGCGGAGGCCATTCGGCGGCTGCGGGTGGGCGTCAAGTGCGCCACCATCACCCCCAACGAGCAGCGCATGAGCGAATACAGCCTCAAGCAGATGTGGCGCAGCCCCAACGGCACCATCCGCGCCATCCTGGACGGCACCGTGTTCCGCACGCCCATCCCCTGTCCCGGCCTGCGGCCCTTCATCCCCGGCTGGACCGAGCCCATCACCGTGGCCCGGCACAGCTACGGAGACCTCTACAAGGACACGGAGCTGCGCGTCACCGGCCCGGGCAAGGCCGAGCTGCTGTTCACCGGCGCGGACGGCACGACCATGCGGGAGACGGTCTACGACTTCGAGGGGCCGGGCGTGCTCCAGGGCTGCTTCAACAAGGACAGTTCCATCGAGAACTTCGCCCGCTCCTGCTTTGAGTACGCCCTGAGCGAGGGCCGGGACCTCTGGTTTTCCGCCAAGGACACCATCATGAAGCAGTACGACGGCCTTTTTAAGCAGACCTTCCAGCGCCTCTACGACGAGGAGTACCGGGAGCGCTTCCAGGCCGCCGGGATCACCTATTTCTATACCCTGATCGACGACGCCGTGGCCCGCATCGTCCGCTCCAACGGCGGCATGATCTGGGCGCTGAAAAACTACGACGGCGACGTGATGAGCGATATGATCTCCACCGCCTTCGGCTCCCTGGCCATGATGACCAGCGTCCTGGTGAACGCCGAGGGCTGCTACGAGTACGAGGCCGCCCACGGCACCGTCACCCAGCACTATTACCGCTGGCTCCGGGGCGAGCACACCTCCACCAACCCCGTGGCCACCATCTACGCCTGGACCGGCGCCCTGCGCAAGCGGGGCGAGCTGGACGGGAACGAGGCGCTTTGCAGCTTCGCCGACAAGCTGGAGCGCTCCGTGCTGGACACCATCGCGGACGGCACCGTGACCGGTGACCTGGCCGTGCTGATGGATTCCCACCCGGCCCCCGTGGACAGCGAGACCTTCATCGGCGCGATCCGGGAGAAACTGGAAGCCAGCCTCTGAGCTGCATTCCGGCGCGTCCGCCCGACTTTCGGGGCGGACGCGCCGGAAAAAAGGCAAAAGAATTTCAAAAAGCGCTTGACTTTTGCCGGAGAACGTGTATACTATCATTTGCTTACCGGGATTGTGTAAAGGTAGCACGCCGGACTCTGACTCCGTCTGTGAGGGTTCGAATCCTTCTCCCGGTGCCAGGCAAAGGCCGATTTCTCAAAGGGAATCGGCCTTTGCTATATACTTCTTGAACGAAAGGAAGTCATCATGGAACGCAACAAAATCACCATCATTGGAGGCGGTGTCCTGGGCACCCAGATCGGCCTGATGTGCGCGTATGTCGGAAAGGATGTCACGTTCTGGCTGCGTTCCCCCGGCTCTGTGGAGCGGACCATGCCCAAAATCCAGCGTTACGCGGAGCTGATGCGCGCCGATCTGCTGAAGGCCAAGACCCTGATCGGCAGTCCCATGGGCAAATTCGTCTATCCCCGGGGCCTGATCCGCGACTGGGACAGCGTGACCGCAGAGGAGATCGACGCCCTGGCCGCCCAGGCGGAGGCCCGCTTCGCCGATTCCATCCATGTGGAACTGGACCTGGCCGCCGCGCTGGCCGACGCCGACCTGGTGATCGAGGCCATGGCGGAGGAACCCCAGGCCAAGATCGCCATGTACACCGCCATGAAGGATCTGATGCCGGAAAAGACGGTGCTGCTGACCAATTCCTCCACCCTGCTTCCCAGCACCTTCGCGCCCTACACCGGAAGACCGGAAAAGTTCCTGGCGCTGCACTTCGCCAACACCATCTGGAAGAACAACACCGCCGAGGTTATGGGCCACCCCGGCACCGACCCCGAGATCTATCAGGAGGTCGTGCGCTTCGCCGATGAGATCAACATGATTCCCCTCCAGCTCCACAAGGAGCAGCCGGGCTATATCCTGAACTCCATGCTCGTCCCCTTCCTCTCCGCGGCCCAGGCGCTGCTGGCCACCGGCGTGTCCGATCACGAGACCATCGACCGCACCTGGGAGTTGGCCACCGGCGCGCCCGCCGGACCCTTCAAGATCCTGGACATCGTGGGTCTGGAGACCGCCTATAACATCAATCAGATGAAGCCGGACGCCCAGGTGGAGGGCTCTGTGAGCAACCGGATCGGCAAGCTGCTGAAGGAAAAGCTGGACCGGGGCGAGACCGGCGTCAACGCGGGCGTGGGCTTCTATCGCTACAAATAAGCTGCCTGCGCAGAAAACCCTGGAGATTCCGGGGCAAAGAGATGTTGGGTGCAGCCTGGCCGTTTGACTTCGCTGCCCCAACATTTGTTTCAGAACGAAAAAAACCCTGAAATCTCCTGTGAGATTCAAGGTTTTTTCCGTTCAATCCCAATCGATTGCGCTGTGTGAGAGTGTTTCCCCGGCTTCGTATTCGCTGCGTGCCGCTTCAATCGCCGCCAGGTCGTCAGGCGTGGCCAGGTCATCGGGGACGAATCGACGGGCGATCTCCAGGAGAAGCAGAAGTTCCTCTTCCGGGAGACAGTCGATCAGGTCTACAAGTTGATTTTTGACAGGTGACATCATATCATCCTCCCTTATAAACCTCTCCCCGGGGGCCGATCTTTTCGATCAGGATCGTATCATCTGCTGGATATGAGAAGAGGATGCGACGATCTCCGACCCGGAGGCGATAAGTCCCTTTGCTCCCCCGCAAAGGTTTTACGTCCCCATCCGGCAGCTTTTCAATTGCCGTTTTGATTCGCTGCTTGGCTGGGCGGTCCATTTCTCCGATGGCCTTTCCCGCTGCTTTGGAATACCGTATCTCCATTGACCCCTCCAGCGCGTCTCGTTCCATGTTCCATCAGTGTACCACAAGGAGCGGGGGCTGTAAAGATGCATGCGTTCTATGGATGCACAAAGATTTTCATGGATTCTGTCATATGGACGGAGAGAGTCTCTTGCTGCAGCTCGAATGGAAGACGGGTGTGCAGCGGAGCAAACAGAGAAGCGAACAGTCACGGTTCGGGAGGTGCTTATGAACGATTTGATTGCATTCTGCGGTCTGGACTGCGAGACCTGCCAGGCGCGCCTGGCGACGGCGCAGCGCGACGAGGCGCTGCGCCGGAAGGTGGCGCGGGACTGGTCGGCGCTGAACGGCGTGGAGATCACGCCGGAGATGCTTTACTGTACCGGCTGCCGGGTCCCCGGCGCGAAGACCCCTTATTGCGCGTCCCTGTGTCCCATCCGGCAGTGCGCCCTGGGCAGGGGATTTGAGACCTGCGGGGACTGCCCGGACATGGGCGGCTGTGAGAAGCTGGGCGCGATCATCGGGCGCAACCCGGAGGCGCGGCGGAGATTGGAGCGGGCCTGAGGGAAGGGCAAACTGCGCGCCCGCGCCGCCGGGATCTGGGCGGCGCGGCCATGCGCGCTGCATGACGCGGGAGGGCTGGCTGTCCGGTCCAAGCGGAACCGGCCCGGAACTGCCTGTTTTTCCCGCCGACATCGAAAAGCCGGGCCATTTGCCCCGCTTTTTATGACAATCTGTCAATTGCGCAAGCCCCCCGGACACAGTATAATAGACCCATATTCACAAAATGATACAGGGGGAGCTTATGGAATCCAAAGTTTTTGACTTCATCGCCAGGGAGCGCGCACGCCAGGAGCGGAACATCGAGCTGATCGCCAGCGAGAACTTTGTCAGCGAGAACGTGCTGCGGGCCGTGGGCTCCGTGCTGACCAACAAATACAGCGAGGGCTACCCCGTGGAGCGCGCCAGCGGCAACCGGGGCCGCTACTACGGCGGCTGCGAGGTCATCAACGAGCTGGAGGAATACTGCTGCCAGCAGTGGAAGCAGGTCTTCTCCACCGATTACCACGTCAACGTCCAGCCCCACAGCGGGTCCCAGGCCAACATGGCGGCCTTCCTCAGCGTTCTGACGCCGGGGGACCGCATCCTCTCCATGCGCCTGGACAACGGCGGCCACCTGACCCACGGCTCCCCGGTGAACTTCAGCGGCAAGCTCTTCGATATGTGCTTCTACGGCATCAATGACGAGGGCTTCATCGACATGGCGGACGTGCGCGCCAAGGCGCTGGAGCAGCGCCCCAAGCTGATTCTGGCCGGGGCCAGCGCCTACAGCCGGGTCATCGACTTCGCCGCCTTTGCGGAGATCGCAAAAGAGGTGGGGGCGTACTTCATGGTGGACATGGCCCACATCGCCGGTCTGGTGGCGGCGGGGGACCACCCCTCTCCCTTCGGCTACGCCGACCTCATCACCACCACTACCCACAAGACCCTGCGCGGGGCCCGGGGCGGCCTGATCTTCTGCCGCCCGGAACTGGCCCGCAAGGTGGACTCCGCCGTCTTCCCCGGCACCCAGGGCGGCCCGCTCCAGCACGTCATCGCGGGCAAGGCCGTGGCCGCCGAGGAGGCCCAGACCGAGGACTTCCGCAACTATATCCATCAGGTGGTCAAAAACTGCCGCGCCATGGCCGAGGAGTTTTCGCGCATGGGCTACAAGGTGGTCACCGGCGGCACGGACAACCACCTCTTCCTGTTGGATCTGACCGACACCGGCCTCACCGGCAAAGCCGTTCAGGATGAGTTGGACCGCCACGGCATCACCCTGAACAAGAACGCCGTCCCCGGCGAAACCCGCTCTCCCCAGCAGTGCAGCGGCGTGCGCATCGGCACCGCCGCCATGACCACCAGGGGCTACAAGGAGGCGGACTTCATCGCCGTGGCCCGCAAGATCGACCAGGTCATCCGGGCCATGCAGGCGGAGAACCGGCAGTAAGACACCATATTTAATATGATTTAATATGTTTGAACCAAACGGCGCACGCCCTTTCTTTTCCGGGCGTGCGCCGTTGAACGGAGGCAGCACATGAACGCCAAGGAGACCATCCTCTATTCCGACCTGGACGGGACGCTGTTCGACTCCCGCAACCGCATCAGCCCCGAAAATCTGGCCGCCATCGAGACCTACATCGACGCCGGGGGCCGTTTCGCCATCGCCACCGGGCGGGCCCCGCAGAATGCCCTGGGCTTCCTGACGGGACTGCGCCAGAACGCCCCGGCCATCGTGATGAACGGCGCGGGGGCCTACGACTTCCGGCAGGGGCGCTATCTCTTCTGCGCCCACATGGACCGGCAAAGCCTGGACCCCCTGCTGGAAACGCTGCTGGCGGACATCCCGGAACTGGAATTGCAGGTCTACACCGAGGAGGAGATCCTGTACTGCCTCCCGGAGGAGCGCTGTCAGCCCACTCTCCTGCGCCTCCACCGCCCCTGCCGCTTTGTGGACTTCCAGGACACCCTGGGCCAGCCGCTGGTGAAGTGCCTGCTCTACGCCGCGCCGGAGTATGACGCCGCGCTGGGCCAGGCGCTGACCGCCGCCGCGCCGGGCCGTTTCGCCCTGGCCCCGGCGCTGATCCGCGTGGCGGGGGAGACCTTGCACTTCTACGAGATCATGCCCCTGGGCGTCAGCAAGGCCCAGGCCCTGGAGAAGCTGCGGGAGACCCCGGCTCTGGCCGGGCGCACGGTCTTCGCCGTGGGGGACAACTGGAACGACCTGGAGCTGCTCCGCGCCGCCGACGTGGCGGTGACCCCTGCCAACGCGGTGGCGGAGGCGAAAGCGCTCAGCCGCTTTACCACGGCGTCCAACGAGGAACACGCGATTGCAAGGCTGCTGGGGGAGATTTTGCCGGGGGTGTGAGGAAAAGGCGTTGCCGCAAGGGGATTCCAGACGCTCTGTCGATTCCGCGAAAACGATTTGCTTTTTTCCCCTGATATGCTATACTGGCCCCGGAGGCGATTGCCATGATGGAAAGCAAAGCGATTGTAACGGATGCGCAGGCTAGGCAGGACTTCTCCCGCGTGGCACAGATTGCCGCAGAACGGGGCAGGGTCTATGTCCTTCAAAATGACCGCCCGAAGCTCCTGGTCATCGACCTGGATATCGAACCGCAGATCGAACTGTCGGAGGAGGAAAAGTTTCAGCTTGTGACCCAGCGGATTTTGAGAGAGCACAGGGCCGCATTTGAGGAACTGGCAAAATGATTCGGTTTTCAAAAGATAAGATTCTGCTTCTCCACAAGCTCCTGGCCGAAGCGACCGGGGGCAGCGTGGGAGTGCGGGATGACGCGCTGTTGGATTCCGCGCTGGCAAGTGCCTTTTCCGGTTTTGGAGACAGGGAATTCTATCCAAGCAAGGAAGAGAAGGGCGCCCGTCTCGGCTATGCACTGATTACCAATCACGCATTTGTGGACGGAAACAAGCGCATCGGGATTTATGTCATGCTGTCCTTTCTGGAGATGAATGGAATCCCGATCCGATGCACGGACCAGGATTTGATCCAGGTCGGTTTGTCCGTTGCGGACGGCAGCATGGGGTATGAAGCTTTGCTGCAATGGCTGTTGGAGCATAAAACTTGTTTTTAAAAATGAATCATTTCGCAAAAGGACCCGCGCCGTCGCATGGACAGCGCGGGTCCGCGTTTCACCGGAAACGCGTTCCGGCGGGGCTTACTTCAGGCCGTTCTCGTAGGCTTCGATCATCTTGCGCACCATCTGGCCGCCGATGCTGCCCGCCTCGCGGCTGGTCAGATCGCCGTTGTAGCCGTTTTTCAGGTTGACGCCCACCTGGGAGGCGGCTTCCATCTTGAAGCGGTCCATCGCGTCCCGTGCGTTGGGGTTCACCAGCGTGTTGGAACTCTTAGCCATTCTCGTTTACAACTCCTTTGAAAAAGTTCTGGGGGCCGTTCGCTCCCGACCATAGCTTTTGCATTGCCGGAACGGCTATTCAAAAAAGCGCTGGTAACTTGCGCCACAGGACTGTACAGAATTGGAAAAGTGTGGTAAAATGACTTTGTTTACGAAGATAGCTCAAATCTGAATCAATAGTATGTCTGATTTTCTGTTTGTTTGTCGAGTTAGCCGGGCGCGGAAAGGGAGCGGAGCATGGACACACCGATTTTAAGAAACAAGCTGTACCTCTACCTGACGGAGTTTTTCGCCGGGGTCTCCGTCATGGCGGTGGAGCTGGGGGCCAGCCGGCTGCTGGCGCCCTATTTCAGCTCCAGCCAGATCGTCTGGACCATCATCATCGGGACCATCATGGTGGCCATGGCCCTGGGCAATCTCTACGGAGGCCGGGCGGCGGACCGGAACCCGGACCCGGATCGGCTCTATCTGCGGCTGCTCCTGGCCGCGCTCTGGATCGCCGGAATTCCCTTTTTGGGGAAATACGTCATCCTGCTGATCTCCGCCCTGCTGGTGAACACGGTCAACAGCGGCTTTCTGATCTGGGCGGGGCTGCTGAGCTGCGTTGTAATCTTCGTGTTTCCGCTCTTCCTGCTGGGGACCACCACGCCCTCCCTGGCCCGCTTCACCGTACAATCCCTGGACGACAGCGGCCGGACCGTGGGCCGCCTGAACGCCGCCAACACCCTGGGCAGCATCCTCGGCACCTTCCTGCCCACCTTCGTCACCATCCCCGCCCTGGGCACCGCCGTCAGCTTCCTGATCTTTTCCGGCGTGCTGCTGCTCATCGCCCTGGCCTATTTCCTCAGCGCCCGGCGGCACGCTGTCCGCTGCGCCCTGACGCTGGTGGTCTTTCTGGCCTTCTCCCTTCTGGGGGCGCAGGGTTCCTTCGCTTTCTGGCAAAAAGACCTGGTCTATGAGGGGGAAAGCGTCTACAACTACCTCCAGGTCCGGGACGAGCCGAAGCAGGTGGTGCTGTCCACCAACGTGCTCTTCGGCGTCCAGTCCGTGCTGCGGAAGGACGGCGGCCTCACGGGACTTTACTACGACTACGCCCTGGCCGCGCCGGTGCTGGCCGGGGTGCCGAAGGCCGGCGCGCCCAAGCAGCTCATCCTGGGCATGGGCACCGGGACCTACGCCAGCCAATGCCGCACGTTTTTTCCCGGTCTGCGCAGCATGGGGGTGGAGATCGACGAGAAGATCACCGACCTTGCCCGGAACTATTTCGGCCTGGACCCGGAGATCCCCGTGGTGACCTATGACGGCCGGACCTACCTGAGCGTCTGCGGGGAGCGCTTCGACGTGATCCTGGTGGACGCCTATCAGGACATCACCATCCCCTTTCAGATGTCCTCCGTGGAGTTCTTCACCCTGGTGCGCGAGCATCTGAAACCCGGCGGCGTGCTGGTGGTCAATCTGAATATGCGCTCCGACGCCCCCGACAGCATCAACGCCTGGCTGGGGGACACCGTTGCCGCCGTGTTCCCCTGGGTGGCCACGGTGGACGTGCCGGGCACCACCAACCGGGAGCTGTTCGCGGCGGAGACGAACCTGTTTTCCGGCTTCGCGGAGCGGGCCGCGGCGCTGGAGTCCCCGGAGCTGCGGGCGCTGATGATCCGCATCGCCCGGGAGCTGCATCCCCACGAATCCGCCGGACACGTCCTGACCGACGACTGCGCCCCGGTGGAGAAGCTGGGCATGGAGCAGCTGGACAGCCTGATCCGCGGGGAGCTGGCCGGCTACCGGGTGCTGCTGCGGGAGCAGGGGCTGAGCGCGCTGCTGGCGGGCTGAAGGGACAGTACTGAAGACTGAAAAAGGAAAAATGGGCGCGGGGCCCGGGGCTGTGCGCCCACCGCGCCGGTCTGCAAAGCTGTTTTCGAGATTCCTGTGATTTTCTCCTTTCCTTCCGCTTTGCAATCTGCTATAATCTTACCCACACAAACTGACACGGGGAGGTCGAATGCTGATGGCTTCTGAGGCTTTGTATGCGCTTGCGTTCCGCTTTCGGAAGGCGAAACTCTGGAACAGGCTGTTGGACGACGAACTCTTTGCCGTCCAACTTTCGGACGGGGAGATCGGATATTGCTGCGTGATGGGGCAGCTGGGGGAGCATCTGTCCCTGGCGCTCTATGTGGGGGAGACGGGCTTGCAGAGCTATCTGCGCCTGGCCGCCGCCGCGGCGCGGCAGGAGGTGGAGCAGGAACTGGTCTGGAGCCAGGACTGTCTGCAATGCTCCTTTGAGGACGCGGAGGAACTGAACCCGGCGGACGCCAAAGACGCACGCTCTTTCGCCCTGGCCCAGGGCGTCAGTCTGCGGGGCCGCTTCGCCTATCCGCTCTTTTCCAAATACAGCCCCTACCGCATCCCCTGCGCCATGTCCGACGCGCTGGACTTCCAGCGCATGGGCGAGGCGCTGGAGGGGGCCCTGGTGCTGTCCGAGCTGCTGAAAAGCCGCGGCAAGGAGCAGTTGGGCTTCCGCCGTCTGCGCAAGGAGCCGGAGACCCTGCCCCTGGTGGTCCGGGAGGACGGGAAGCTGACCCTCCGCACCGCGCCCATGCCGTCGGTGGAGGAGCCGGACTGGCCCGCCCCCGCCCTGGAAAACGACGTGACGGTGGAAAAGCTCCGCCGGGCCAAACGGGTCCGGGCCATGGAGTGCCAGGTGGTCATGCTGCCCAGCCCGGTGGAGGACCCCCAGGGCGGCCCGCCCCGTTTCCCCTTCATGCTGCTATGCGCTCTGGTGGACGAGGCGGAGCTGCTGAATCTGCCGGTGGTGGACGACTACGCCGCCAGCGCCGCCGACCTGCTGGGCTATTTTGCCGAGGCCGTGGCCAAGGACGGCCGGGTCCCCGCCAACATCCTGGTCCCGGACGCGCGCACCGAGGCTTTGTTCCACGGCTTCTGCGCCCGGGTGGGCGTGGAGCTGCGCCGGGTGGAGGAGCTGACGATCCTGGACGAGGTCCGGGACAATATGCTCTCTCAGCTGGGCGAGGGGGAGGACGGGGAAGCCGAGGCGGAAGACGAGCTGTCCCACGAGGAAACCGCCCTCCGCCGCCTCCAGGAGCTCTCCGCCGCCTTCGACGCCATGTACGGCGGCTTCGGGCCGGAGAACTGAGGGCGCGCTCCCACTTGAAAAAACACGCGAGGCCCCGGCAACGGGGCTTCGCGGCGGAGATCCATGCGGGCATGATGGAATTGGTAGACATGCAGGATTTAGGTTCCTGTGGAGCGATCCGTTGGGGTTCGAGTCCCCATGCCCGCACCAAAACGGGGCCCTGTCGCACAAAGCCGATCGGGTTCCCGGTTTTGTTTCTTCTACATCTCATAATTCTGTTGATACGATTGAGAAAATCCGCTATAATAATAAGAGAACGTCATATACATTTGGCGGGAGGGGAGGCGGTTTTCTTGGATGAAGTCAGTTCTTTGGTTCAGCAAGGGTGCCTGGACATCTGGATCGATGAGATTGTCCCATGTCTCAAAGACACCGAAACAGGAGCGTTGAAAGATACCGTCGTATTTAAGATCGAGAGCAGGTCCTATTTGAAGAAATTCAAGAAGAGCAACGGCTGGCACATCAATTGGAATGAAGTGCCGCGGGATGTGGAGGTCTATGCCCTTGCGCTTCTGGATTCCAATGAGATCCAGGGCCTGGTCGGGCTCAGGAATGATCGAGATGCTGACGCTGTGTATCTGCATTGGGCTTGTACCGCCCCGCACAACAACAAGCATGATTTCGGACAGCAAAAATATGAGGGCGTCGGCGGACATCTGTTTGCCATTGCCGTGGACAAATCGCTCCAATGGGGACATGGCGGCGCGGTATTCGGGTTTGCGGCAAATGAGGAACTGTTACGGCACTATCTCAAGATGTTTAAAGGACTCTACCTTGGTGTGCTCCACCAGTATCACTTTTGGATCCCGGAGGAGCAGGCCAAAAAGCTCCTGGAGGTGTACAATTATGAATGGAACTGATCTGGTCCGAATTCCGAGATTTCTGGAGGGAGAAGCCCTTCCCTCCGGCTATTACGAAGCGCCGAACCCCTATGCGCTTCCGCCAAAAGCGCAGTATCATTTTCGCGCCATGGTGAATTATGCCTTGCGACACGGCAAAAGCATAACGGAACTGACGAAAGAAGAGGTAAAACCGTTTTTGATTCATTCCGGTTCCTGAAAACGGTATGCTGGAAGACAGGGGGACGGTTTTTTTGTCTCGACTGCGACTCACGCAAGGATGGATTTGCTCATCCCTGCCAGTTTTCCAAGCTGGAGGCTTTGCGCTGCAAATCTCGCGCACGAAGCGGAGAAGGGCTTACGATGCCCAGACAAAAGAACCGTCCCCCTGTCTTTAAAGTGGTTCTCTGTGTGCGCCATATACGATGGACCCGATGCGGTGTATCTCGTTCTGGACTACGTTCGGAAAAGGGAACGTGCCGCCGTTTTTAGAAGAATCTATGTTTGAGGAATGGATCTGTGGTTGCGATAACTGTCAGGATGCTTGTCCGCATAACCGTCGGCATAACTGGGACGAAGGCGAGCCGTTTTCTGATCTTGAAGAAATTGCCTCCAAGCTTGTTCCGGGGAAATTGCTGGAGCAGACCGACGAATTCTTACGAACAGAAGTGATTGCTAAAACAGATAACCACCTGATGCCGGAGGATACCAATGTTTTACGCATAAATGCTGAACGAGCGATCAGGAACGGACAGAATGCATGAAAGAAAACGAACAGGTACCGTTTGTGCCGGGAGATGAGTTATGAGCAAATACGAACCAATATGGAAGTACATACAGGAGAACGAGCCGACCATCCTGACCTTTGACACTGTGGAGAAGGTTTGCGGCTTTCCGATTGACCACAGTTTCCTGACCTTCAAGAAAGAGTTGGAGGCGTATGGCTTCAAGATCGGGAAGATTTCCATGAAGGAGAAGACGGTGAATGTAGAGAAGATATGAAGGGAATTATATTTGAGGAGTGATAAACATGATTTTTGAAAAGATTGAAAGAAACGGAAAACAAATAGCGGTTGTCCGCAGCGAGGATAAAGTCATCACCGACACACAGTCGGCAATTGATCTGCTCATGACGGCAAAGTATGACGCAGGCACAAAATTACTGGCAGTCAGCAAGGAACTGATTTGCGATGAGTTTTTCATCCTCAGTTCCGGTGTGGCTGGAGAAATCCTGCAGAAGTACATCAATTACGAAGGCAAGATGGCAATTTACGGAGACTTCTCCGTATACACCAGCAAGCCGCTGCATGACTTCATTTATGAGTCAAACAATGGACATGACTTTTTCTTTGTGCCTACAGAGGAAGAGGCTGTGAATAAACTGGCGGAGGCGTGATCATGATCCCGGAGGCCTCTATAAGAGGATATACCGATTACAACGCGCAAATGTTTGACCGCTGGGTGTCGGAAGGCTGGGAATGGGGACAGCCTATCTCCCACGAGACATATCTCAGGGCACAGCAGGGCGAATGGAATGTGGTGCTGACGCCGAATAAGCCGGTTCCGCATGTGTGGCTTGGTAAACTTGAGGGCAAGCGGGTACTTGGCCTTGCTTCCGGCGGTGGTCAGCAGATGCCCATTTTTGCTGCACTTGGAGCAGAATGCTATGTGCTGGATTATTCGGAGAAACAGCTTGCTTCCGAACGGGCAGTCGCAGAGCGGGAGGGCTATGAGATTCAGATCGAGAAGGCGGACATGACAAATCCGCTCCCGTATTCGGATAATTACTAAAACTTCCCACATGAGATTCTGACAAAAAAGTCTAATAAAGCTCTGATTTAAGCGCGATATCAAAGCGAAAAAGGACGAAAAGAATAGCATATAGCCTCGAACTGTGATATAATGTAGTCACCACAACAACAAAA
>JAFXXH010000050.1 GCA_017542425.1 Oscillospiraceae bacterium
CTGTCTACGCTTAAGCCTCGCCTCGCGGCTTCGGCTCCAAGACTGAGTACCGGCTGCTGACCTTGCTTTACCGGGTGGGGTGACGCTCCCCACTATAGTTCAAGCGCCGAACCGGCGCACAACCGTCCCTTTTGACTCACGCTGGGGGCGGGAAATGGGAAACCCGCGCCGCAAAACCTGCGGCGCGGGTCCAATTCTCAGGGATCGCTCAGTCCATGCCACGCGCTTCGGCGGCGGTGTAGAGGTCTATGCCGTGGGCCTCCAGCCAGGCCACGGTGCGGGTGGCCCCGGCGGTGACGGCCCAGTTGTAGACGGGCACGGCGGCGGGTCCGGTGGGCTCGTCCCCCGGTTTCAGCTCAAAGCAGACAGTGGCCTCATAGACCGCTCCGGCGTGGGCCGCGCTGTCGGTCACGAAGACCAGGCCCAGCTTGCCCTCCTCCAGATCGGGCAGCACGGCGGTGCTCAGCAGCTCCCAGGCGTCTCCCCGGCTGAGGGGGACGTTGTGGTGGGCGTAGATCCGGTCGTAGTCCAGTTCGTCGTAGGGCGTCTCGTCCACGGGAGGCGGCATGATGTAAGAACCGGAAGCGTAGCTCCAGGAATACCGGATCTGCTCCACAGCCGTCCGCAGGGCCTCCTCCCGCTCGCTGTCGCTGAGCTTCGCCTGTTCGACGGCGCTGAGGCCCAGGTATTCCCGCAGCAGGTAGTCCTCCGGCGCGTCGTAGCCCTCCGCCTCCGCGCAGGCCCGGACCGTCATCACCGTGTCCACCCAGCCGCTTTCGATGTTTGCGGGCTTGACCCCACTCAGATCCTCGTTCCGGGAGGCGATGGCCTCCGGGCTGTTCAGCAGCGCCTCCAGCGCCTCCAGCTCCGGGCGGCTGCCCGCGTCCGGGACGTACAGGCGGTATTCCCGCGTCAGGTGTCCGCCGCCCCGGAGTTCATAGTCCAGCGTGCAGTAGATCACGTTGTGGGCGCCGTTCTCCGGGTCGGTGTGGTAGTCGCGCTCGTCCAGGAGGCTCTGGTGCAGCGCCCGCGCCTGTTCAATGCCCTCCTCGGAGCTGAGCAGGGTGTGATAGGGGGAGCTGATCAGCACGTTCTCCACGTCCTGCGCCGCCGGGATGTGCCGCTCATAGCCGAAGAGGTCGTAGCGTATTCCCAGCATCGCGGCCAGGAGCAGGGCGCAGACCAGGCCCGCCCCGGCCCAGGTCCGGGCATGAAAGACCCGGAAGGACTTTTTCAAAAGCATCTCCGCGGCGAACCAGCCCACCACGGCCCCCACCAGCAGGGGGATCAGGATGGTCAGGAAGACCGTGACCGGCTCCGGCTGGCGCTCCCAGAGGAAGAAAAAGAAGTAAAACAGGGAGGCCAGCAGCAGCCCCGCGCCCAGGGCCATGCACCAGCGGAACACGGGCTTCAGCACCCGGATCGCCACCACGTCCCCCGCCGACTCCATCCGGCGGCGGCGATAGAGCAGCAGCGCCCCGGCCAGCAGCACCAGACCCGCGGCGGCGTAGTACCAGAGCGCCTCGGTCCCGTACAGCGTCACCTTCTGGTCCAGATAGCCGTAGTCCACCCGCAGGGTGCTGACATAGCCCGCCACCGGGGAGAGCCAGCGCAGGGCGACGTTGCTCAGGCCCAGGGCCGGCATCCCGTAGACGAACTGGCTGAGGATGCCACGGGTCAGCAGCTCCGCCCCCACGGCCAGAAAGTTCAGCACGCCGTAGACCAGGGGCAGGATGATGAGGCTGCCGGTGAGCTGGGCGCAGAAGCAGGCGAAGGCGTAGAAGAAGAAATAGATCAAACTGACCACGCCGCACCATTGCAGCATCACGGGGAAACAGCTCCAGCCGATCAGCCCGCCCACCAGGGCCCCGCTGAGGGCCACCAGCAGATGCACGGCCAGGGCCGGGACCAGGCCCCCCAGCAGGGCGCTGGTCCAGACCGTCTCCCGCCGCAGGGGCAGGACGGCGACGCCGTGGGCGCTGCGGGAGAAATAGAGGTAGCTCCACACCGCCATGGCCGCCGCAATGGCCATGACCGCCCCCAGCGCCACGCCGCCGTAGACGCCCAGGCTCAGGATCGCGTATTCCCCGCGAGAGGGATCGGACAGGATGTTCAGCCGGTCGTTGGAGATCTGGACGGGCACCAGCAGCATCCAGAGAAACAGATAGATTGCCCAGAGCGGCCAGAAGCGGCCAAAGCTCGACCGGAACACGGCGGCGTTAATGCAGGATGTCTTGGACTTCATACTCCGTCCCTCCCAACTCATAGATAAAGATCTCTTCCAGATTCAGCGGCGCGGCCTCCAGGAACAGGGGCTGCAAGGCTTGCAGCCGCTCCATGACCGCCTCGCGCCTGCCCCGGACGATCAGGGTCTGCAAGCGCCCGGCGGCGGAGCGGTGCAGGATGTTCAGGTCCTCCGGCAAGGGCCGCTCGTCCGGCAGGGCCAGCTGGAGCTTCACCAGGTTTTCCTGCAATTCGCTCAGCGAACGCTCCAGCAGCAGCTTCCCCCGCTCCAGGATGCCCACATGGTCGCACACGTCCTCCAGCTCCCGCAGGTTGTGGCTGCTGACCAGCACGGTGATCCCGCGCTCGGCGGCGTCGGCCATCAGCACGCTCCAGACCTGGCGGCGCATCACCGGGTCCAGGCCGTCCACCGGCTCGTCCAGCACGAAAATCTCCGGGTTCAGGCTCATTTGCAGCCAGAAGGCCGCCTGCTTCTGCTGGCCCTTGCTCATGGAGCGGATGGGCTTTTTCAGGGGCAGCTCGAAGAGCTTCCCCAGCTTCTCAAAGCGCCCCTGGTCAAAGCCGGGGTAGACGCCCCGATAAAAGCGGCGCATGTCCTCCACCGTGGACTGGACGTTGTAATACACGTCGTCGGGGATGTAGCCCATTCGGGCCTTCACCGCCGGGTTCTCCCAGACCGGCGCGCCGTCCACCAGCAGCTCCCCCGCGTCCTGGCGATAGATGCCGGTGACGTGGCGCAGCAGGGTGCTTTTCCCGCTGCCGTTGGGCCCCACCAGGCCGTAGACCGCCCCCGTGGGCACCGTCAGCGTCAGCCCGTCCAGGGCCGCGAAGCCGTCAAAACGCTTCGTCAGGTTCTTTGCCTCGATCATGTCGCATTCCCTCCCTGCTCTCTCAGACAGTCCGTCAGCTCCTCCCGGCTGACGCCAAGCCAGCGCAGCTCCCGCGCCGTCTCCCGCAGCGTCCGCAGCAGCGTCTCCCGCCGCCCCGCGTCCACCTCCTGCCGATGTCCGGCAAAGTTGCCCTTGCCCGCCACGGAGTAGATGTAGCCGCTCTGCTCCAGCTCCCGATAGGCCCGCTGGATCGTGTTGGGGTTGATGGCCAGCTGCGCCGCCAGCTCCCGCACGGAGGGCAGCCGCTCGTCGGGCGCCAGCACCCCGGAGATGATCCTCCGCCGCAGCCCGTCCATGATCTGCTCATACACCGGCCGCGGGTCCCGATAGTTGACCGTGATCAAACGTCCTCACCTCGCTGTGTTAAGTGTACTAATTGTGCTAGTACGGTTATTGTAGCATGGCGCGGCGGGGTTGTCAAGGGGGAATAAGAAGGGCAGCGGACAGCCTCTTGCAAAACGCCCGGAGTCGGGTATAATAGATGCATCATACACTCTCCCGCCCCTGTGGGCAGGGGGCGCGCACGGCAACTGGATTGACATTCATGCAGGAGGCGAGAGCATGACCGCTGAGATTCTCTCCGTCGGCACGGAGCTGCTGCTGGGCAACATCGTCAACACGGACGCCCGGGACCTGTCCCTGGCCCTGAGCGGGCTGGGCATCGACGTACACTGGCACAGCGTGGTGGGGGACAACCCGGCCCGGCTGCGGCAGGCGCTGGCCGTGGCCGCCGGGCGGGCGGACCTGATCGTCACCACCGGGGGCCTGGGGCCCACCTGCGACGACCTGACAAAGCAGACGGTGGCGGAATTTTTCGGCAAGCCCCTCTATTTTGACGCCCGGGCGGAATCGGAGCTGCGGGCTTTTTTTGCCGGGCGGAGCATGACGGAGAACAATCTGGTCCAGTGCGCTCTGCCGGAGGGCTGCACACCTTTTTATAATACCTGCGGCACCGCTCCCGGCTGCGGCTTCGAGACGGCGGACGGGCATACGGTGGTGATCCTGCCCGGGCCGCCGAAAGAGATGAACGCCATGCTGCGCAGCGCCGCCCTGGACTATCTCCGCGCCCGGGCCGGGGGCTGCATCCGCTCCCACAACATCATGACCTTCGGCCGGGGGGAGAGCGCCATCGAAGCCCGGCTGCGGGACCGGATGAACGCCCTGCGCAACCCCACCCTGGCCCCCTACGCCAAGGAGGGGGAGGTGCGGCTGCGGCTGACCGCCAAGGCGGAGACGCCGGAGCAGGCCGAAGCCCTGATGGCCCCCATTCTGGCGGAGCTGCGGGAGGCGCTGGGGGACATCGTCTACGGCGTGGACGTGGAGAGCCTGGAAGCGACGGTGCTGGCGCTGCTGGGCCGGCGCGGGGAGACCCTGGCGGCGGCGGAGAGCTGCACCGGGGGGCTGCTGGCCAAACGGCTCACCGACCTGCCGGGGGCCAGCCGGGTCTTTCGCGGCGCCGTTACGGTGTACACCAACCCGGTCAAGGAATGGCTGGGCGTGGACGGGGAGACCCTGGCGCGCTGCGGGGCCGTGAGCCGGGAAGTGGCGGCGCAGCTGGCCCGGTGCGTCCGGGAAAAGCTGGGCGCGGACTGGGGCCTGGGCGTCACCGGCCTGGCCGGACCGGAGGGCGACGGGGTACACGAGGTGGGCACGGTGTTCGTGGGCCTGGCCTCGGCGGAGCGCACCTGGGTCCGGGCCCTGCGCCTGGGGGCCAGGAGCGACCGGAGCCGGGTCAGGACCCTGGCGGCAAACCATGCGCTGGATATGCTCAGACGGGCGCTGACGGGGCTGGCGGTGGAGCTGGCGTGAGTGCGTGGGCACCCTCCCCCGCTGGGGGAGGGCCCGGGAGAGGGCGTCCCTTCCTTCCCCCAGCGGGGGAAGGTGGCGCGCAGCGCCGGAAGAGGGAGAAGGTCGGATCAGCGCCTTGCCGGATATGAAGTGACAGCCTACTGAAAAAACGTTTTGGTTCCACACCAGAAAGGACGCCCCCATGTCTTTTGTCCATCTCCATGTACATACGGAATACTCCCTGCTGGACGGGGCCTGCCGGATCGACGCGCTGCCGGAGCGGGCGAAGGCTTTGGGCCAGACGGCCCTGGCGGTCACGGACCACGGGGTCATGTACGGGGCCGTGGCCTTTTACAAGGCCTGCCGCGCCGCCGGGGTGAAGCCCCTGATCGGCTGCGAGGTCTATGTGGCCCCGGGGAGCCGCTTCGGGCGGGAGCACAAGGTGGACAGCGAATACAGCCACCTGATTTTGCTCTGCAAAAACGACCTGGGCTACCGCAACCTCTGCTATCTGGTCAGCGCGGGCTTCACCGAGGGTTTTTATCTCAAGCCCCGGATCGACTGGCCGCTGCTGCGCCAGCACGCGGAGGGGCTGGTCTGCCTCTCCGGCTGCCTGGCGGGCTACATCGCCCGGAACGCGGCGGCGGGGGACTACGCCAACGCCAAGGCCAAGGCCCTGGAGCTGCGGGAGATCTTCGGCGAGGACTTCTATCTGGAGCTGCAGGACCACGGCATCCCGGAGGAGCGCCGCGCCCTGAACGGCATGCTCCGCATCCACGAGGAGACGGGCATCCCCCTGGTCCTGACCAACGACGCCCACTACCTCAGCCGGGACGACGCGGCCAACCAGGACGTGCTGCTGTGCATCCAGACGGGCAAGACCCTGGCCGAACCGGGGCGGATGCGCTTTCTGGGGCAGGAGTTCTACCTGAAAAGCGAAGCGGAGATGGCCGCGCTGCTGCCGGAGCACCCGGAGGCGCTGGAGAACACCGCGAAAATTGCCGAGAAGTGCAATTTTGACTTCCAGTTCGGCCACTATCACCTGCCCGTGTTCCCCCTCCCGGAGGGGGAGACGGACAGCTTTGCCTATCTGCAAAAACGCTGCGACGCGGGCTTTCAGCGGCGCTATCCCAACGCGCCGGAGGTGCGCGCCCAGCTGGACTACGAGCTGGACATGATCCGGCGCATGGGCTTTGTGGACTATTTTCTGATCGTCTCCGACTTCGTGGGCTACGCCAAGGGCCGGGGCATTCCGGTGGGGCCGGGGCGGGGCAGCGCGGCGGGCAGCGTGGTCAGCTATTGTCTGGACATCACCGACGTGGACCCGGTGAAATATCAGCTCTATTTCGAGCGCTTCCTGAACCCGGAGCGGGTCACCATGCCGGACATCGACATGGACTTCTGCATCCGCCGCCGGGGGGAGGTCATCGACTATGTGAGCCGCAAGTACGGGGCCGACCATGTGGCGCAGATCGTCACCTTCGGCACCATGGCGGCCAGGAACGCCATTCGGGACGTGGCAAGGGTCATGGGCCTGCCCTACGCCGCGGCGGACGCGTGCGCCAAGGCCGTGCCCAACGCCCTGCACATCACCCTGGACGAGGCCATGCAGCTCTCGAAACCTCTGAAAGCCCTCTACGACAAGGACGAGACCGTGCGCCGGGTCATCGAGACGGCCCGGGCTCTGGAGGGAATGCCCCGCCACGCCAGCACCCACGCGGCGGGCGTGGTCATCACAAAGCGCCCGGTCTATGCGTATGTGCCCCTGGCGAAAAACGACGAGAGCGTGGTCACGCAATACCAGATGACCACACTGGAGGAGCTGGGGCTGCTGAAAATGGACTTCCTGGGCCTGCGCAACCTGACGGTGCTGGACGATGCGGTCCAGTTGGTACGCAAGCGCCAGCCGGACTTCGCCATCGAGGCCGTGCCGGAGGACGACCCGGAGGTCTTCGCCATGCTGTCCCAGGGCAAAACGGCGGGGGTCTTCCAACTGGAGAGCGCGGGCATCACGGGGGTCTGCACGCGCCTGAAACCGAAAAGCATCGAGGACATCACCGCCGTCATCGCCCTGTACCGCCCCGGTCCCATGGAGTCCATCCCCCGCTTCATCGAATGCTCCGCCCACCCGGAGCGCATCCGCTACAAGCACCCGGCGCTGGAGCCGATTCTGTCCGTCACCTACGGCTGCATCGTCTATCAGGAGCAGGTCATCGAGATCTGCCGCCGCCTGGCGGGCTTCTCCCTGGGCCAGGCGGACATGATCCGCCGGGCCATGAGCAAGAAGAAGGAGAAGGAGATCGTCCGGGAGCGCCGGGCCTTCATCCACGGAGACCCGGAGCGAAACATCCCCGGCGCGGTGGCCAACGGCATCCCGGAGGACGTGGCGGGCAGCATCTACGACGAGATTTTGGACTTCGCCAACTACGCCTTCAACAAGGCCCATGCGGTCAGCTACGCCATTGTGGCCTACCGCACGGCCTACATGAAGCGCCACTGGCCCAGGGAATACATGGCCGCCCTGATCACCAGCGTGCTCCAGGACAGCGCCAAGGTGGCCGAGTACATCGCCGAGTGCCGGGAAAGCGGCATCCGCCTGCTGCCCCCGGACGTGAACGAGAGCGAGGCCGACTTCACCGTGGTGGGCGGCGACCTGCGCTTCGGCATGGCGGCGGTGAAGAACGTGGGCCGGGGCTTCGTGTCCCGGCTGGTGGCGGAGCGGGAGCGCAACGGGCGCTTTTCCGCCCTGGACGAGTTCTGCCGCCGGATGTACGGCCAGGACCTGAACCGCCGGGCCATCGAGAGCCTGATCCGGGCCGGGGCCTTCGACTCCCTGGGCCCGTCCCGCCGGGCGCTGCTCCAGGCGCTGGAGGGCGTGCTGGACGCCGTCAGCTCCGCCGGGCGCAAGAATGTGGCCGGGCAGATGGACTTTTTCGACCTGGGCGGGGAAGCCGAGCCCGCCGCCGGGATGCGCCTGCCGGACGTGGCGGAGTTCCCCCCGGACGAGCTGATGCGCATGGAGCGGGAGATGACCGGCCTATACCTCTCCGGGCACCCCATGGACGCCTACCGGGAGCGGGCAAACCGGCTGGGGGCCGTGTCCATCGGCCAGATCCTGTCCGACTTCTCCGCCGAGGGCGGCCCCCGGCGCTTTGCCGACGGCCAGAACGTGCTTGTGGCCGGGATCGTGGGGGCCCACCGGACCAGGGCCACACGCAACAACTCCATGATGGCCTACGTCACCCTGGAGGACGACAGCGGCAGTCTGGAGCTGGTGGTGTTCCAGCGGGCATTGGACAGCGGCGGGGGCTACATCCGGGACAACGCCGCGCTTCTGGTGCGCGGGCGCATCTCCGCCCGGGACGAGAAGGAGCCGCAGATCACCGTGGACTCCATCCGCCCCCTCAGCGACCTGGACGAGCTGCGGCCCGCCGCACCGCCGGTCAGGAAGCTCTATGTCAAACTGCAAAGCACCGACGAGAAGCTTTTGCGGAAGATCGAGCTGCTGCTGAACTTCTTCCCCGGCTCGGACCGGCTGATTTTGTTCTTCCCGGACCTGGGCAAGCAGCGCAGCGCCCCCTGTCAGATCCACCCGGCTCTGGTCTCGGAGCTGCGGGAGCGGCTGGGGGAAGAAAACGTGGTGGTCGTCGGCAAGGACGCATGAAGAAACAAGAGAGGAGGGAATCGCCGTGGCCGGGCAGATGAAAACGATACAGACCGCCCTGGACGCTCTGAGCGCCGGTACGCCGGACGCATCGGCGCTGCGGGGGCGGGTGAAGCTGCCGCCGCTGCCGGAGGGCGTCACCCGGCGGATGCTGACCCGGGATGTGGTGGTGATCTCCCTCCCCAGCCTGGTGGAGCTGGTGCTGACCCAGCTCACCAGCATCGCCGACCAGATCATGGTGGGCCAGCTGCCCGGGGAGGCGGGGGTGGCCGGACTGGCCGCCGTGGGCCTGGCCGTGCAGCCCAAGTTTTTGCTGATGACGGCCCTCATGGCCCTGAACGTGGGCACCACCGCCCTGGTGGCCCGCTTCCGGGGTCAGCAGAACCGGGAAAAAGCGAATCAGGCCTTTCGCATGGGCCTGATCCTCAGCCTGCTCATCAGCCTCTTCTTCATGGGGGCGGGGCTGCTGAGCTCCGGGGCGATGGTGCGCTTCATGTCCGGCACAGGGGCCATGACGGCCTCCACCGTGGCCCTGGGCACGCGCTATCTGGACATCCAGCTCTACGGCTTCCTGCCCCTCTGCCTCACCTTCACCATCACCGCCGCCCTGCGGGGCATCGGGGAATCCCGGCTGCCGCTTTTTTACAACACCGTGGCCAACGTGGTGAACATCGTCCTGAACTGGGTGATGATCTACGGGCGTCTGGGCTGCCCGGCCCTGGGGGTGGAGGGCGCGGCCTGGGCCACGGTCATCGGCCAGTTGGTGGCCTTCGGCATCGCCCTGGTCATCGCCCTGGACCGGCGGCGCTACATCCACTTCGACCCCAGCCGGGGCCTCAGGCCGGACCGGGGCCTGCTGGAAAACCTGCTGACCGTGGGAGTGCCCAGCATGGTGGAGCAACTGCTGCTGCGCATCGGCATTATCATCTATTCCCGCAGCGTGGCCGGGCTGGGGGACACGGACTTTGCCACCCATCAGGTCTGCATGAGCATCCAGGCCCTGAGCTTTCTGATGGGCCAGGCCTTCGCCAACGCTTCTACCACCTTGATGGGACAGAGCATCGGCAAGGGGCGCTACGACATGGCGGCCCTCTATGTGCGCCAGAGCCGAACCCTGGGCATTTTGGCCTCCCTGGTGCTGGGGGCGCTGCTGATCCTGTTCAACCGGGACATCATCTCCCTGTACAACGGCACCCCGGCGGTGGTGGACACCGGGGCGCAGATTTTGATTCTCCTGGCCGCCAGCCAGCCCTTCCAGGCCGACCAGTTCATCGCCTCCGGCGCGCTGCGCGGCGCGGGCGACACCCGCTTCACCGCCGCCGCCATCGCCTTCACGGTCCTGCTGGTCCGCAACGGCCTGGGCCAGTTGACCATCCATGTGCTGGGCTGGGGCCTCTGGGGCGCCTGGATCGCCCTCATCGCCGACCAGTTGGTCCGCACCGTGCTGGTAGCAGCGCGCTACGCCGGCGGCAGATGGAAAGTGGGCGCGGCCAAGCGCTTCGCCAAGGCCGACGCGGCCTGAGGCAATGCGTCAGTGTGTCATTGGGGACGGTTCTCGTTGACAACTTTTTGATTTGTCACCAGCGAAAAAGTTGTCAGCGAGAACCGTCCCCGCTGATAACTTCGGAAACACCGCGCTTTTGTAGGGGCCGGCGTCCCGACGGCCCGCAGCAATCCCCCGGTTTTCCGCCAAACTTCCGGCGAATCCGCAACGCTCCCATTGTATGGGTTTGCGTTTTCGCCCAGCGCAGGTCCGAAACGGAGCATTGCTGCGGACCTTGGACAAATAAGCTTCAAGAGGACTGCTGTTGATTCTTGTTTCTCAAATGCTCGACCAAAGCGTGAACCAGGGCTGCATCCTGATCTGTCAATCCGGCTATGCTGACGGCGGACGAGGATTCCATACCCAGCAGATAATCGGTTGAGACGCGGAATACCTCTGCCAGTTCCATCAGATATTGCGTGCTTGGCACAGAGAGTCCCATTTCCCAGGCGTTCACACTGGACCGCGTGATCCCGAGGCTTTGCAAGCCCCGCCTGCGTCATGCCAGCCTGTTCCCGCAGCAATTTGATGCGATCCGCAATCATTGTCATCACCTCTGTCCAGTATGCTACGGAAATCTATTTGATATTTCATTATCATTATGATGTTTCTACTTGACGAAATCGAAAATGATGGTATAGTAGCGTTGAAATGTGGCTTTTTCGGAAGGGTATTGTGCCTTGTGCAGTGCGTGACGAAAAAAGTAATTGCAACAATTGTCGGGAGTAATGGCGCTGGCAAAACTACTGTTATTAAACTTCTTTTGAGGCTATATACCCCACAAGAGGGCGAAATCAGAATAAATGGAATTGATATTAAATCATACGACATTGAATCATTGCGAAAAGCCTTTTCTGTTCTTTTCCAAGATTATACTATCTATCCATTTTCGGTAAAAGACAATATTACGCTTGGGCGGAAAACATCCGACGCGACAATAGAGAAAGCTCTTAAACAAGTTGGTCTTTGGAGCAAAGTCCAATCTTTACCGTTTGGTATTGATACGCCTGTAACTAGTCAAATGCTTGACTCAGGCGTTGAGTTTTCCGGGGGAGAAAGTCAAAGAATTGCTTTGGCACGTATTTATACAAGCCAAAGCAGATTTGTCATTCTCGATGAACCGACCAGTAATCTTGATCCTATTAGGGTCAATCACAAATTCTATGGGATGCGGATGAAAGCAACAGAGAAATAAATTGAAAAAAGAAGAGCCATCGGATAGGATAGGGGTATGTCTCGCCAGACAAATACTCCGCCCTAAAGGAGGCTCTTCAAGATGGAGTA